>NZ_JACJPP010000015.1 GCF_014696135.1 Nodosilinea sp. FACHB-141
TCACTGCACTTCTTCTTGGGTGCGTGGCCTGTGATTGGCATCTGGTTCACCTCCTTGGGCATCAGCACCATGGCGTTCAACCTCAACGGGTTCAACTTCAACCAGTCCATCCTAGATTCTCAGGGTCGCGTGATTGGCACCTGGGCGGATGTCATCAACCGGGCGAACCTGGGTATGGAAGTGATGCACGAGCGCAATGCTCACAACTTCCCCCTCGACCTTGCTACCGCTGAGGCGCCTGAAATCATCGGCTAGTCTGCAACGACTACCCCATTGATTGACTAGAACAACAGCGCTCCCGAAAGGGGGCGCTGTTGCGTTGTTGATTTAACTTTTTCTTAGGTGACTCAACCCCAACTCAGTTTGATTTGGCGAGAGCGTGGAATCGTTCACACTGCGATCGCAGGTTGGTCTAAACTTTAGGGCTGTTGTTATCGAGAACTACCCCCATGCTGGAGTTTATGACCCTGCCCAACAACCTGCTGCCTCCGGTAGCTCCCTATTCCCACGCTGTGCGAGCGGGAGACTTTCTGTTTGTCACTGGCCAGCTAGCGGAAGATCCAGCTACAGGCGAAGTTGTCAAAGGCTCGATTGAGGACCAGACACGGCGGGTGATGGATAATTTGGCCCTAGTGCTCGACCACGCGGGCAGCGGTTTTAATAAAGTAGTCATGGCTAGAGTATTTGTCACCGACTTTCGCTATTACGAAACGGTGAACGCCATCTACCAATCTTACTTTGGCGATGCTCCCCAGCCCAGTCGCACAACCGTGGGGGTCACGGCATTGGCAGGCTATGGAGATGTTGAGATTGATCTGATTGCCTATTGTGGGGAGTGAATCAGCGGGTAGATGAGTAGTGTTTCCCTGTAATAGCTCTGTCCACAAATTCTAAACAAAGCCATACATAGAGACAAAGCAAGCCCCGTTTACTAAGGCAGTCAGCGTAGCGGCGATGATCACCCCCTTAGCCATGTCGGGGTGCCCTCGCCGCCGGAGGGTGATCACCAACGGAATCACGTAGAGCAGCTGCCAGAATAAGAACCCTGCTGCTCCGACAAACCAGGGAATGACAAACGCATAGTCGCCGACGCCAATCACGGCTACCAACAAACCTAAAAGAAATATCAGTGCCCCGGCTATGGCATGGCAGCCCAACAGCAGCAGCATGCCTTTAATAATTTCCAAAATTTCGTTTTGGGGTGTGGGATCGGTAGGGTTGGTCATGGGGGTGAGGTAGCAGACTGAACTTCGGCCAGTTTAGCGGCTCCGGCACTGCCCTCCCGGTAAAACAGGTTGTAGGTGTCGAAGGGAATGATACGACCATCGGGATGGACGATGTGAATGCACGATCGCTTCACCGATCGCACATCGAAGTTGTAGGCATCCAGAAACTGCACGATCATAATGCGAAAAATATTCTCGTAGGTAATGCCGCTGGGCACTGGTACCTGGGGCAGGCAGCAGAGCAGTTGCTTCAACGCGTTGGCAGAGGATTGCGGGGAGTGGCTAGTGGAAAACAGCTCGAAGATTTTTTGCTTGAGCTGAGGGTCTTGCTCGTAGAGCACCGAGTTGGGCATCATGTCCACAAACGTCGGCGTTGAGAACATGCCCGTCAGCGGAGTTACTTTGCCCTTGACCTTGAGGGCGTAGGCCATCGCCAGCGAGTCGGGGTGACAGGGCACTGGCAGAATATCCTGCGGTTTGAAGTGTGGGCTTTGGTTGAGAATGGCGCGGCGCACCTCGGTGAGGGTGTAGCGATCGCGCCCCGCCTCAAACCCCTCTAGCCTGCCCGCCGCTTGAATGGGCTGAAATGTCACCCCTCGCACACAGCGCTGGGCCAGAGCGTAGTCAATGATTTTGCCAATTTCGTGGTCGTTGAGCCCTTTCTTGAGGGTGACAACTAGGGTAGTAGAAAGATTGAGGTTGTTGAGGCGATCGATCGCCTGCTGCCGCGTGGCCCGTAAGTCTGCCCCTCGCAGTTCGCGCAGAGCTTTTTCCTCAAAGCTGTCGAATTGAAGATAGATTTCGGTGCCGGTTTTGTACTGGGAGAGGCGATCGCAGAACTCTGCGTCCTGAGCAATCCGCAGCCCGTTGGTGTTGATCATCAAATGCTGAATCGGTCGGGCCTTGACCAACTCCAGCACTTTGAAGAAGTCAGGATGTAGGGTGGGTTCGCCGCCGCTGAGCTGCACCACTTGGGGACTGCCCTCGTTGGCGACGACTGCATCTAACATGCGCTCGATCTCGGCCAGGGAGCGGTGGCGGCGGGGCTGCTGGGCAGCATTGTGCTCCTCGGCACCGGAGTCGGCATAGCAGATGGGGCAGCTCAGGTTGCAGCGATCGGTCAGCTCGATCAGCGTCAGGCAGCTGTGCTGCTCGTGGTCGGGGCAGAGGCCGCAGTCGTAGGGGCAACCGTAGCGGATGGGAGTGTTGAACTTGAGAGGCATGTCCCCTGGTTTGATGAACGCCTGGGTTTGCCGGTAATACTCTTCGTCGTCGGCAATTAGGACTTCTTCGCGCCCGTGGGTGGGGCAGTGCTTGATTAGGTACACGCCCCCGTTTTGGAAGACGATTTTGGCCTCGACTTTGCCTAGGCAGCGAGAGCACAGGCCGTTGGTGAGGGCGTAGAACAGGTAGGGGCGGGTGGGCATGGGGACGCTGCTACGAAACTGTGACCTCCCGCCACAAAAGCTGATATAACCCGTAGGCTACTCCCAGCAGGCAGGCGAGTTGAATAAAGCTTAGCCCCAAGAGCGGTTGAAAGTCGGGTTTAAGAAAATCAACAACAAAGCGAAAGCCAAGGTAGCCGACTAGATAGAGCTGAAACAGTCTGCCGTTGGGAGGATCACCTTTGCGATACCAGGCTAGAAACATGCCCAAGGCAATTAAGAACCCAATTTCGTAGAGCTGGGTGGGGTGGCGGGGCAGGCCATCGCCAAAGTCGATGCCCCAGGGTAGGGCCGTGACGGTGCCGTAGGTGCGATCGCTCAGCCCGGTCAAAAAGCATCCCACCCGCCCGATTGCCGTCCCCGCCAACAGCGGGAATACAAAGGCATCGCCGGTCGATCGCGTTAGGCCAATCCACTTTTTGGTTAGCTCGACGCCGATCAGTCCGCCTAGCAGTGCCCCTACCACTGTTTTGCCCTGCAAGCCCAGCAGCAGCCACGATCGCCAGTCGCTCCCCAACAAATCTATATGCTGTAGCAGTACCAACAGCTTTGCCCCCACCAGCGCACCGATCAGACCACCCACCACCACTGAGCTACGCTGACTCAAGGGGATAGCATCTCTGCTGACATTGCGGCGCAGCAGCCCCATGGCGACCCCATAGGCCACCACCTCAAACACAAAATGGGGGTGGAGCTTAAACGCCCCCACCCCCACATAAACCGGAAACACCATGATTGACGTGAGTAGGTGGGGTGAACCGCAGTGTAACCCAACAAAGTCGGCCTGTTAGGTGCCCCAACCTTACTAGATCGAAATATCGAAAACAAAACGGTTGGCAGCGAATTTACCCTCTCCCCAAACCCCTCTCCCAATTTTGGAAGAGAGGCTTTGAGCCATCGCCACCTACTCCTATGTGCTAACCGCGCATTTTCTCAGACCAGACGCGGGTGGGTAGGCCCCACACATAGATAAAGCCCTCGGCAGCCTTGTGGTCAAAGGCGTCGTCGGAGCTGTAGGTGGCCAGGGCATCGCTGTATAGGGCTAGGTTAGATTCGCGACCCACTACCCGATTGGTGCCCTTAAACAGCTTCACCCGCACGGTGCCGCTGACCCGCTCCTGAGTCTGCTGAATGAAGGCGTCGAGGGCTAGCTTGAGGGGGCTATACCAGAGGCCGTTGTAGACCAGGCGGCTGTAGGTTTCTTCGATGCCGCGCTTGTACTGGGTGACATCGGCGGTGAGGGTGAGGCTCTCTAGGTCGCGGTGGGCGTCGATTAGCACCAGCAGGGCGGGGGCTTCGTAAATTTCGCGCGACTTGATGCCCACGAGGCGATTTTCGATCATGTCGATGCGGCCTACGCCGTGTCGACCGGCAATTTCATTCAGCTGCGTAATCAGATCTACCGGGCTGAGGGCTTTGCCATTAAGGCTGGTGGGCAGTCCCTTGGTGAAGCCAATGTCGATATATTCCGGTTCATTGGGGGTGTTTTCGATCGCTTCTGTCATCAAAAACACTTCTTCCAGGGGCTCGGTCATGGGGTTTTCGAGCGGCCCGGCCTCGATGCTGCGGCCCAGCAGGTTGCGGTCAATAGAATAGGGGCTAGATTTTTTCACCGGGAAGGCGAGGCCCATTTTTTCGCCGTAGGCAATGGTCTCTTCGCGGCCCATGCCCCACTCGCGGGCGGGGGCCAGCACCTTGAGGCCGGGATTAAGGGCGGCGATCGCCACGTCAAAGCGCACCTGGTCGTTGCCTTTGCCGGTGCAGCCGTGGGCGACGGCATCAGCCCCGTAGCGATCGGCTGCCTCTACCAGGGCTTTGGCAATCAGCGGGCGAGCCAGGGCGGTGGAGAGAGGATAGCGGTTTTCGTACAGAGCGTTGGCCTGAATGGCTGGGAAGGCGTAGTCGGTAATAAATTCTTCGGTCAGGTCGGCGACTAGGGATTCTTTCACCCCGGCATTCAGCGCTTTGACGCGAATCGGTTCTAGCTCGTCGCCCTGGCCTAGGTCTGCCGCCAGGGTAATCACCTCTTTTACGCCCCACTCGTTTATCAGGTAGGGAATACAGACGGTGGTATCGACGCCACCGGAATAGGCTAGGACAACTTTCTCTGCGCGACCCATGGGCAATTCCCTACTTTCGTTAGACGATTCGTTCAATAGTCGTCCTGAGCGGACGATTTACTCGATGCACCAAAGCCTGCGGTTCTGAATGAACGGTAACGCTCTGGCCATGGCTATCTTATATGGAGTTGCCCGCCCTGCACTACGGCGGTTTAGCAAGATCTGATGACATCGGCGGCAACCTACCCACCGCTGCGATTTGCTGCCATGCTAAGCAAAGTTGTCGTCAACGCGGTTTCGTTATGGTTTCTGCGCCTTTCTCTTCCGACATCCCGTCCGATATTTCTTCTAGTCATCGCGCCGCCATTCTCGCTGCCCTGGAGCGACTAATCGATGTGATTGCCCAGCTGCGCCATCCCGAAACTGGCTGCCCATGGGACTTAGCCCAAACCCCCACCAGCCTTATCCCTTACGTGATTGAAGAAGCCTATGAGGTGGTCGATGCTATTCAGGTGGGAGAAAAGGATGCGATCGCAGAAGAACTTGGCGACCTGCTGCTCCAGGTGGTGCTCCAGTCCCAGGTGGCCAGCGACAACGATGACTTTGACCTGGGCACCGTCGCCACCGGCATCGCCGACAAACTGGTGCGCCGCCATCCCCACATCTTTGGCGATGCCTCAGGCGAAACCCCTGAAGAAGTCAGCCAAAACTGGGACCGCATCAAAGCTGAAGAAAAAGGCATTCCCCACGACCCCCACAAGTTGTCACCCAAGCTGACCAAATATAGTCGCACCCTGCCGCCGCTGATGGCCGCCAGCAAAATCTCCGTCAAAGCCGCCAAGGCTGGGTTCGAGTGGGAAACCGTTGACGACGTTTGGGACAAATTCCACGAAGAGCTGGACGAATTTCGCCAGGCCCTGGCCCATGAGCCTAAGGAAAATCAGCAGGCGGAGCTTGGCGATCTGCTGTTTACCCTGGTTAACCTGGCCCGCTGGTACGACCTCGACCCTTCCGAGGCGTTGCAGAGCACCAACCGCCGATTTATCCAGCGCTTTGAGCTGGTGGAAGCAGTAGCGGAGAAGCCTCTGGCTGACTATTCAATTCAGGAGCTAGAAGAGCTGTGGCAGCGGGCGAAGGCGCACTTGGCTAAGCCTGAAGGCTAGCAGTGGGTACTGCTCACTAGTCTTCAGTATCGCCATACCCAACATGTCGCGGCTCTATCGCGGTGCATCGGGCTTGTAGTAGTCATTGGGGTTTGCCGCCTGACCGCCGCCGTCTTTATTGATGCAGCCAGCCTTTTCAACGTAGCGGCAAACCCTTGCGTAAAGACGGGCACGGGTGCCCGGTGGCCCAGCTGAGAAGAGCACGCGATCGCCCCCCACCATACCCACCATAATTTTGACGCCGCATACAGGACAGGTTTGGGGAGCAGCCATGGGGGAACCTCAGTTAACCTGTGAGGATTTTATCCTGTTGGGGTGGATGGGTGGATGGGTGGATGGGTGGGTGAGTTCAAAGATTGTTAAGTGAGTTGCGCCAAGCTTTTACTAAAGACTGCAGCGGATCGGGTAGCCAAGTATCGTACTGGGGATAAATGGGCAGGCGAGGTTGAAGCTGCCAGCTAGAGGGGGCGATCGCAGCCTCCAGCGATTCTGGTGTGGGGTGCTCATAATCAGGGTTCACCTCATCCATTGGGCTAATGCCGCCCAGATCCCTAGCGCCTGCGGTTAAACAATCCAGCAGTCCTTTGTGACTGACCAAATTGGGCGGAATTTGAATAGTGACTTCCGGGGGCAGGAATTCCCTCGCCAGATGCACAGCTCTCACCAACGCTGCTTCATCGAGCGCCATACCCGGCTGAAGCTGCTGTTGCCCAGGGCTGTGGGGTTGCAGAATGACCTCTTGAATGTGGCCATGGCGAGTTTGAATGGTGGCGATCGCCCGCAGCGAATCTACCCAGTCAGCCTCACTCTCCCCCAGCCCCAGCAGCAGACCGGTGGTAAAGGGAACTCCTAGCTCTCCAGCCCAGGTTAACTGTTGCAACCGCACTTCAGGGCGCTTGCTAGGGGCATGGCGGTGAACGGTATCGAGCAGCTTCGGCGTTACTTGCTCAACCATGAGGCCCATTGACACATTCACCTGCCGCAGCTGCGCCATTTCATCGCGGCTCAGGGGGCCAGCGTTGGTGTGGGGCAGCAGCCCGGCCTCTAAGGCCAGCTCACAGATTTGGTAGATGTGACGAAACCATCCATCGCGGCGAGGGCTATGGGGAGCCACCTCACCGCTGAGCACCAGCACCTCGCACACCCCCTGACTGCGCAGAATGGGCAGCTGTTGAGCCACATGCTCTAAACTCAGCCAGGGTGACTGACCGGGGTCAACCCGAAAGTTGCAGTAGGTGCAGCGGTTGAAGCACTCGTAGGTGGGCACTAAGGTGTAGGCCCGGCTGTAAGTGACCACCCGATGCGACCTGTTCGGCGTCAACAAATCGCTGATCGAGTTAACTACCCCCGCCTGATCCATATCCACGCACAGCTTTGACTTCGCCAGTTTATGTGAGTTTAAGCTACTTCCACCGTCACCATCTCGATCGGGAAGCCCGCCGCCTTCCATGCAGCAACCCCGCCTCTCACAATGGCGACTTTGGAGAAGCCTACCTCCCGTAGCTGCTCGGCCACAGCGGCGGCTTCATCATCGGTGTTGCTATAGATATAGAGATCGCGGGTGACCTCGAAGCAGCTAGCGGCTGTGGCTAGTAGCGAGTCGGCAGGCATCGAAATTGCGCCGGTGATGTGGCTCTCGTTAAAGTCGGTGCGATCGCGGACGTCAATAATGGTTAGCGCCGGTTCGCCCCAGTCCAGCCGTTCCTTTAGATCATAGACACGAGACTCAGGCCGCAGAGGCGAAGGCTTAGGCAGCAAGCCAAAAAAGCGTTTCATGGTGAGGAGGATCCTGGGAGAAGGCGTTCCCCTGCAATGTAACAAACCTTAATAGGGTGCGCAAACTTTTATTGAAAATAGTAGACAAAATAGCCTATTCCTTAACCCATATCAATTGAAATTTTCAATAGACTTCCTTGAGTCAGCCTTCGAGCCCCACGTGAAATGGTGCTGACATCAGCCTCCAAAAATCGCTAAAAGCTTTGATATAAGAGCATTATAGGCACCGCCTATCAGCGTTGAGCAAGCGCAATTTGGCCCTGGGTTAAGACCGGCACTAGATCTTTTGTTCCAGTGCTTAACCTGCGCAGTAGCATAGGATCAGTTGCTTCGGAGCCCCCTTCCTATCCCTGCCGACAGCGTTTCTAATCTAGTGCCCCGCCGCATCCAGCTGTTGCCTGGAGATGTCATTCACAGTATCGCCGCCGGAGAAGTCATCGACTCTTTGGCAGCGGTTGTGCGCGAGCTAATTGAAAACGCTCTCGATGCTCAGGCTACGCATATTACCCTCGCCCTCTGGCCTGACCAGGGCCGGGTGCAGGTGGCTGACAACGGCACCGCCATGGCGCTGGAGAATTTGCACCAAGCTGCCATCCCCCACAGCACCAGCAAGATTCGCACCCAGGCTGATCTGTGGCAGGTCAATAGTCTGGGGTTTCGCGGCGAAGCCCTGCACAGCCTGGCTCAGGTCGCTCAGTTGGAGATTTGCAGTCGCGCTCCCGGTGCAGAGTCGGGCTGGCGCGTCACCTATTCAGCCCAGGGAGAACCGCTAGAGACCGTCCCAGCCGCCCTCGCCCAAGGCACTGTGGTGACGGTCACCGATCTTTTTGAGGCTTGGCCCGCTCGTCGGGAGCGATTGCCAACCATGGCTCGCCAGCTTAGCCAGGTGCAAAACATCATTCGCCACTGTGCCTTGGCTCATCCAACGGTGACTTGGGCGGTGCAGCTAAGCGATCGCCCCTGGCTCGCCTTCACGCCCAGCCCTACCACCAAGGGCCTCGTTCCTCAACTGCTCCGGGCCGTCAGCGAAAGCGATTTGCAAGACGGCTGGCAGGCTGCCCCCTGGGCCGTAAGTGAAGAGAGCACCTTAGAAAATCTTCCTCTAAAAGCAGGTGTCTATGGTCTTATTGGTCTGCCCGATCGCTGCCATCGCCCCCGCCCCGACTGGGTTAAGGTCGCGGTCAATGGGCGGGTTGTAACGGTCCCCGAGCTAGAGCAGTCTATTGTGAATGTCTTTCGCCATACCCTGCCCCGCCACCGCTACCCCCTAGCGTTTGTGCACCTCACTGTGCCCCCCAGCGACATCGACTGGAACCGCCGCCCCGACAAATCGACCCTCTACCTGCACCGGCTCGAAGACTGGACCGCACTCTGCCAAAGCCACGTGGCTACGCTTTTAGGGCAGCATACCGAAACCCTGACTGATGCAAACCAGCAGCGCGTTACCCAATTGCTTAAGACAGCGGAACCGAGTAGCCCCTACGGTGTTGCAGAACTATCCGATGAGTTGCCTTATCGCGAGCGTCCGGGAAGTTTGCGGGCGATCGCCCAGGTTCACAACCGCTACATTTTGGCTGAACAGACCGACGGCCTTTGCCTGATCGAGCAGCACATTGCTCACGAGCGCGTTCTCTACGAGCGGCTGCAAGCTCAGTGGCAGCTGGTGCCGTTAGCCACCCCTGTTGTGCTGGAAGGGCTGACTGAAAATCAGCTAGAACAGCTTCAAAGACTAGGCCTGAACCCCGAGGAGTTTGGCCCAAATCGCTGGGCTATACGAGCCGCGCCAGCTCCCTTGCGCGATCGCGATGACCTGCCCGATGCCCTGCTCGAACTTAGCCTCGGCGGCAATCTAGATACGGCTCAAGTGGCGATCGCCTGCCGCACCGCCATTCGCAACGGCACGCCGCTCGATCTCGCCACTCTGCAAACCCTGCTCGACGACTGGCAGCAAACCCGCAACCCCCGCACCTGCCCACACGGCCGACCCATCTGCCTGACGCTAAGCGAGACTAGCCTAGCCCGCTTCTTCCGCCGCCACTGGCTAATCGGCAAAAGTCACGGCATCTAGCCGGAGTCAGGCACCCGGTCCCTTTTGCGCTGCATATCAGGGCTTGATGGTTGCCCAGAAGGGACTAGGTGCCTTGGCCAATACTCCTCACCTATGCAGCAAAGTTCACTGGGTCTTGGTCGCGGCGGTGGCGAGTCGGCAACGGATCGGGCTGGGCCTCTCCTGTTAGGGCAGCGGTGGACTCCAGAGCTTCGCGCAGGCGCTTGGCGGCGTAGATCGACATATCGCGGGGGACATTGATGCGATCGCGCAGGTACCGCAGCCCTAGCTCAGCCCCAGCCGGAGGCTCACAGGGCTCCCCCGTTATCAGACAAGTCAACGCACAGCGCAGGGCCAGATCAATCACATCATTAGCGGCAGGGTTCACCTTAATCACGTTGTCTCGATGCTTTACTACGCGAGTTAGGGCCTCAACGCGGGAGGTCTCTGGCTCTGGATAAGCCACGTCGGGCAGGCCAAACCAGGGGCCGAGATCAACCTGGGCCTGGTTGCGCCGGGTCTGAGTCAAATCATTCTCGTAGCAGCCCCCCATCTGCGGCGGCAGATCGTGCACGTGAGTGTGAAAGTCGCTCTGGGTGCCGCGATAGGTCGAGCGGCTCTCTAACCCATCAAACCAGTCCTTGAGTCGGGGGTTCTCCTCGCGCAGTAAGTAGCCTTTGTAGTAATAGAGGCTGGCATTCATGCGCTCCACGTAGGGCACAAACACCACGTCGCCAGTGCTAAACTCCGGCAAAAAGAAGGGGCCGGGATGGGTAGACAGCGCCTGCTCTACCCGTTGCACTACTCCCCCAAACTGCTCACCCGCGCGCTGGTCTGCTGCCGGCGATCGCGCTGGTTGGCACAGCCACATGCACCAAGCCCGAAACAGTAGTCGCTCTAGCTGCCGCAGGGGCACCACCGCTGGGTCTTTCATGCCCCACTGCAACGGCCCGAAAGCCTGCTCCAGCGCTAGCAAAATGTCATCGCTTTCAGTAATCATCCGCCCGTCTAACTCCAGGGCAGGCAGCATACCCGAAGGTACCTTGCGTTTGTACCAAGCTTCTTTTTCGCCGTAGCAAAACATGGTGACCTTTTCGATGCGGTAAGGCACCTGCTTTTCTTCCAACCACAGCCATACTTTTTGGCAATAGGGGCACCAGGCGTGGTTGTCGCGGTAGAGGGTGACCCGCACTGCCGACTCAGGCTGGCCAAACAGGCGTAGCCGAGACTGGGCATTGGTAGGGCCGTTGACATAGTCAACAGAAAAGTCGGCCATTTCTTCCAGGGCCGACCAGCTGAGGGGAGCAGTTGTCATAAATCAGGGCATGCGATTAGGTCACTACCCTGATTGTGCCAGGTTCAAAGGAGGGTTTAGGGTTCATGGTTTAAGGTTCAAGGCAATTCCTTCAACCTCACACCCTGTACCTTGACCCCTTTTCTATGCCTTATTGTTCTCTATGGCCCAACGGGCTAGCTCTGTGCGGTTGTTCAGACCAGTTTTGCCCAGCATGTTGCTGACGTGGCTCTCAATGGTGCGCTGGCTGACTTGAAGCTCGTTGGCAATCTCGCGGTTGGCCATGCCTCGGGCGACAAACTGCACCACCCGCAGCTCGGTGGGCGTCAACTCCACATCAAAGGGAACTTGAATCGCCGGGCTGCCACCACCCTTAATTTGCTGCTTGATCAGCCGAGAGGCCTGTTTGAGGGAAGACTCTACCTGAGCAACTAGCTCCTCAGGCTCGAAGGGCTTGACCATGTAGACGTCGGCCCCGGTGTTGAGCCCCTTCACACGGTCCTGGCTTTGGCCTTTGGCAGAGAGAAACAAAATCGGAATCCACTCGGTGGATGGATTTTCTCGCACGTGGCGCACAAAAGCGTGGCCATCCATCTCGGGCATCATCACGTCGCAGATGATCATGTCTGGAGTGGTGTTTTCCAGCATATCCAGGGCTTCTCGACCGTTGCCCGCTGTCTTCACCTCATAGCCCCGGAACTCAAGATAGTCCTTGACTAACAAGATCAGGTTTGGGTCATCGTCAATTAGCAGAAGCTGCTTCTGATCGCCTGGGGTTGAATCCTTCATGCTTTGACAGTCACTGCGATTAGCTCGTCGTTAAAACAAGTATGCCCCCAAAAGCCCGGTGCACTTACATTGAATAACGCAGCACCGTGAGCTCTGAACTCTACCTCTCCAACCATGGTTAAAGGGGTAGCGCTTATTGCTGATGATACTTCAACAAACTGATATCAGCGTGCGATCGCCTTTTAAGGGTCACTGCTGCCACATAGGGCTGCTGTAAAAAGCAATTGCTCCTAAGGGCGAGCGGTCGCCCTTACATGAGGGCGACCGCTTGCTGTTAATCAAGCCTCTGTATTGCAATGCGGCAAATAATGATCGCCGCAGCATTTCACGCCTCAAAGTAGCGCGCAAAGGGCTATCTCTTCGTCAACTACATCGGCAGCAGCACCGTGTCAATGACGTGGATGACGCCATTGCTGGCTTCAATATCAGCCGTTACCACGTTGGCTTCATTGACGGTGACAGACTCTTCACCCACCGTCACTGTTACAGGGGCACCGGTCAAAGTATCCACTTCGCCAGAAGTCAAATCCGTGGAGCGAACTTCGCCGTCTACCACGTGATAGGTCAACAGCTGCGCTAGCTGGTCGCGATTTTCAGGCAGCAGGAGCTCCTCCAAAGTCCCCTCAGGTAGGGCTTCAAAAGCTTCGTCAGTGGGGGCAAACACAGTAATAGACAAATCGTTGCTGCTCAGGGCCTCAGTTAGACCGGCGGCCTCAATCGCAGCGGTTAGAATCTCAAAGTCTTCGTTGCCAGCGGCAATTTCAGCAATCGATTGCTCGGTGCTAGCAGTAGGCTGCTCAGCATCGGTGGGCTCTTCCGCAGCAGTAGGCTGCTCAGCATCAGTGGGCTCTTCCGCAGCGGTAGGCTGCTCAGCGTCGGTAGGCTCTTCCACGGCGCTGGGCTTCTCAGCATCAGCGGCTTCTTCCATAGCGCCCGGCTGCGCAGCGTCAGTGGGTTCTTCCACGGCGGCAGGCTGCTCAGCTTGGGGCTTGTAGGTGTCAGAGATAGCCTGCTGAGGAAACGCGGTGATAGCAGCAGGAGCGGCACCAAAAAGCATTAGGCCTAGGGCGATGCGAAGAGTGTTCGGAGTCATAGAAAGTTACGTCCTAACAAGTGTTACAAATGTCTGGCTAACAGCGTTACATAGCTTAACCAGACCTGAAGAGTTGTAACACGGTACCAAGAGGCAACTATCCCTCCTCCGACAGAGTTGTTTCGTTCCCCAAAAAAACAAAAAAGATGTTATTTCCCCTCACGCTGACCAATAGCGCCTGTTTGGGCTAGTCGAGAAAACAGCAGTGAGATTGCTAGTTTATACATTAAAACGTAGGCTGCACGCAGAACTGAGGCTGATGGGCTAGAACAATGCCTGCTGACTTTTTCTTGATTTCAAAAATTTGGTGAATGGCGGCAACTGAGTAGAGCGCGAGGATGGTGCGATCGCGATCGCTCCATTTCTCCTATAGGCCTATATCGACAGGGAGGCGAAGCAAGGGGCTGCCGGTCAGTGGAGTAGATTCGAGCTGAGGCAAACTGCTGGGCAAATCCTAAAGACACGTCGAGAGGTTGACCTACCTAGAGGCGGCGACCCAAACAGCAGATCAAGCGTTTCACTTATATCCAGCAGGGGTTAGCCCTATCGAGCTTAGAGGAAACTTATTCGTGACGCTGACTACTGCTCTGGACTCGTCCAGGCACAGCTTCCATAGCGGCTATAACAGCTCTCTGGGCAGCTAGAATATCGCGTTCTTCGCCGCCAAGGTAAAGGCGACCAAAGCTACCTACCGAGCTAATCTGAAGAATGTTGATCAGTGCTGCTTTTTCGGCCTCGTTAGCGGCCAAAGAGGCGTAGGCCGCAGGTTCTACCTCAAACACGTAGAGGGTTTGACCGGCCACAATCATGTTGCCACGGCGGCTGCGGTTAATTAGCTGAACATGGTGAGGGTCAAGGTTGCGAATTACCTGACTGGAAATAATTCGGGGTTTGAGCCGCTCTCGGTAGGTGAGCCCTAGGGCATCGAGCATAGCCCCACCAGCGGCATGCACTTCGCCCTGGTTGCTAGCGTGGATTTCAAGCAGACCGTAGAGACGTTCTACGATGAGCGTGCCAGGCCGGACCACGGCGGCTTTGAGGCCGATGTCGAGGATGCGGTTGATTTCAATGCCAGGGGAGATTTCTATCCACAGTGAGGCGTCTCCGGGCAGCGGCAAAAACCCCAGCGAAACGGTACCCATGTAGGCCGCATGCTGGGGTTGAAGATTGTCAATATAAACGTAGCTACGAAGATCGACGCCCAAGGCCCGGTATTCCAATTTCTTTCCTTGGTAGTATACCGGGCTGGGGCGACAAGTCAGGCTCTTGCCCTAGGCACAAGCTGCCCTGGGCGCAAACTAAAACTTAGAGCCAAAGCCGACGGAGGTCGTACCCATGGCATCGTAGACAGTGAGACCTAGGGGTAAGGTTACCTCTCCAGATTCATCTACTAGGTCATTGAGGATGGGTAAATTTAAAGACTCAGCTAGATCAGTGATACCACTGCTTTCTTGGCGACCTACGCGCTGATCCAATTGATTAGCTACGCGGTTGAGGCTGTCTTGGTCACGCTGTTCGACAGCAAGGGCGTCAGCCATGGTCTGAGGTGTTGTTTCTAGGTCTTGGGGGGCTGCTAGAGCTTGACCTGGAAGAACGCAAAGGCCTAGAACGGATGCTGCTGTGAGCCAGTATGAATAGTACATAGGTCTTCTGTATGTGAGGGGTTTTGACGGCTGACGGCCAGGAACTTAAACCCTTGCCCTGACAAGAAGGCGGCGAGCTGTTTCAGGTATAGCCCGCTAAATTGAATTGGCAAAGCAAACTTATTCTGAGTTCATGAAGCTGCGATGTGGTGAAGCAACTAAAACAAATTTCTCAAACTACAACGAGAGCAGGCATCGGCCCACGGGGGTAGCTTGCCCAGTCTGTGCAAGAAACCACCACAATTCAGTCAAATGAAATAGTTCCGCAGGAGGGAGCAGAAGCTAAATCCGTAAACTTTGATTTAGATATCTACTTGCTGGCCTGTTTCGGCGGCGATCGCGATCGCTTCCATAAGCCTCACCAGTTCAGTGGCCATAGGTCCTGCCGATATCGGTGAGGGCCTATTGTTGGCAACGCAGTCTAGAAAGTGGGCGCACATCTGTTGCAGCGGCTCTAGGGGAGCGATCGCCACAGCCTCGGCCTTGAGACTACTGGGGACAAACGGGGGTTCCTGGGACTGAAAGTGCCCAGAATATAGGGTCAGAGGGTGGGCTTGGGGGCTCTCGTCAAAGACTAAAGTACCGCGATCGCCCACTAGGGCCAGCCGCCGCTGCCGGTCGGGGTTGGCCCAGCTCACATGAACCATTACCTCTAGTGGGGCAGACCCAATCGGGTTGGGATACGTTAGCCGGAGCCAGCCCACATCTCTTAGCTTGGCCTCCGTCTTGGTTTGCAGCCACACTGACCCCCAAGCGGCGACGGCCAAGGGGCTCTGCCCCAGCCAGTAATTCAAGATGGAAACGTCGTGGATGGCCAGATCCCAGAACACATCAGCATCGGAGCGCACTGGCCCCAAATTGGTGCGAGCGGCATAGCCGTAACGAAGGGGGCCAATTTGCTGGCACAGCTCACGACCCCGCTGCACCGCTGGGTGAAATAGGTAGGTGTGATCAATCATTAGCTGCCGCTGCTGGGTAGTGGCTAGCTGGCAAAGAGCAGCACTGCGGTTGCTGTCTAAGGTGAGGGGCTTTTCGCTCAGCACATGCAAGCCGGCTTTGAGTGCCGCCTGAATCATGGGGTAGTGGGTGCTGGCCGGGGTGGCAATCACTACGGCCTCTAAGCCTGGGTGGGCCATGGCCTGGGGCCAGTCGTCGTAGCAGGCTACGGTGTTGCCTAGGGCGAAGCGATCGCGCAACTCTTCTAACCGCTGCCGATCAGGGTCGACTATTGCCACCACTCGCGCTGTGGGTAGGGCCAAAAAGTTACGCAACAGGTGGTTGCCCCAGCGGCCCAGACCAAAAATAGCGAGGTTAAGTGGCTGAGGAGGAGGACTCATGGGTGAGGGTTTGGCGAAGGCGATCGTAGGCAGCGGCGGCGGCGGCCTGTTCAGCCTGTTTTTTCGTGGGGCCGTGACCGCTTCCCCAACAGGTTTCCCGAAACCACACGGTGGATGCATAGCGTTGGGGGTCGCCATCCACCGATCGCTGTTCTACAGTGCGGTATTGAGGTAGGGTTTTGCTGTGAGCCTGGGTGAGTTCTTGCAGGGCTACTTTGTAGTTTTGTCGGGCTGGGTCTTGGCGCACGGCGGCCGTCAGCCGCAGCAGCGAGTCGTCTAGCCAGGCGCGCACTGGCCCTAGAGTTTGGGTTTCTAAATAGAGTACGGCCACTACCGCCTCTAGGGCATCGGCTAGGTGGGTAGGGCCAACTGCCATCCTAGAGGCAACGGTGAGGTAGGGGGCTAAATCTAGCTCTTGGGCTAGCTGGGCCAGAGTGCGATCGCTAATCAGCACCGATCGCACCGCCGACAATTCTCCTACCGAGGCGTTAGGAAAATTTTCTTGCAAACATTCCGTCGCCGCCAGTCGCAGCACCGCATCTCCCAGTAGCTCAAGCTGTTCGTAGTTATTGGCTGCGTCTACCGATTTGTGGGTCAAAGCCTGGTCGAGGCGCACCCAGTTAGTAGCATCAGCGGTAGGTAGGGCAGACTTTTGCACCCACTGCTCCAGCTGGCGCTGCCGAGATGGGGGGAGATCGGTCACGGTCAACAAATCATCAGTAGGGAGAAGATGGAGGGAAGGAGGTAGACATAAGCCGGGTTCTGTTCCCCTGTTGCCAGGGGGGCGGTTATCTATCTGGGACGCTTGTTGCCAAACGCCTCTTGCGGTACGTAACAGCGGGGCTGGAAAAAGACCAACCTTGCCCCTCGACCTTGCACCCGACCGGGGTTTACCGAGCCAGCACCTCTCGATGCTGCTGGTGCGCTCTTACCGCACCCTTGCACCCTTACCTGTGCCTCGAAAATTCCGAAGCCATCGGCGGTATGTTTCTGTGGCACTCTCCTCACGGTTGCCCGCACTGGGCGTTACCCAGCGAGTCTGGTCTTTCGGGAGCCCGGACTTTCCTCAGATTGGCGATCGCCAATCCGCAACCACCTGCGCTACCTCCCTCTTGTAAACAGTTTAAGCCCCAAGGTAGAAACGCTACGTATAAAACAGCAGCGGCTGAGAAAAATGGCAGTAGACAAGGGCGATCGCGCTGTCCTGACGTTACCGCTATTTGCCTACGACCGAACCACTAAAAAACACCCCGGCTAACCTAGGTTAGCCGGGGTGTTTGAGGTAAATCGTCTAGAGGGCTTCGGTTTGGTCGTCGATCAAGAGATCATCATCGATACCATCGATGCCAATGCCATTCCCCAGGCCGGGGAAGTCACCGTTGCCGCGTGGAGTGCCATCTTCCAACGACATGCCGCCGATCATCTCATCGTCATTCAGCATGCTGAGGTTGCCCTCTAAGTCATAGCTGCGGGCGGTGAAGTCATCTAGCACCACGTCCTGGAGCACCATGTCGTCGTCCAAAATGGCCGACTCATAGGCCGGGTCAAGTTCCGGAGCCGGAGACTCCTCGTAGGCGTTATAGCCCGTCCCTGCCGGAATCAAACGACCAATGATGACGTTCTCCTTCAGGCCGCGCAGCCAGTCCGACTTGCCTTCGATCGCTGCTTCCGTGAGCACCCGGGTGGTTTCTTGGAAGCTAGCGGCAGAGATGAAGCTATCGGTGTTCAGCGAAGCTTTTGTGATCCCTAGCAGCACCGGCGTGTATTCCGCTGGGGCACCACCCGTGATCGCCATGGCCTCGTTGACCTGCTCCACCTGGTAGATTTCCACTAGCTCACCGGGCAGCATGGTGGTGTCGCCGCCGTCGTCAATTCGGCACTTCGACGACATCTGCCGCACAATCACCTCGGTGTGCTTGTCGGAAATGTCGATGCCTTGGGACTGGTACACCGACTGCACCTCGTTCACCAAGAACGACTGCACTTCCTGCAAAGCTCCAAGCGCCGCATCGTGGATGCCCATGCCCAGGCTGAGGTTGTACTTAAAGAACACCTCCAGGATCTGGTGAGGGTTGGCGGGGCCGTCGGTGAGGTGCTCAGCAGTGCTGACCCGCTGGCCATCGGAGACAATCACATTTTGGCCGGGGCTAATCGGATATTCCGTCACCACACCATCGTCTTCAATGATTTTGACCTCTACAGTCTCGTCATCGCTATAGACCACCTGGGCATTGCCGGGGCGCTCAGACAACACACAGGCCTCCTTAGGTTTGCGGGCCTCCAGTAGTTCCTCAATTCGGGGTAGACCCTGGATGATGTCGCCGGTTTTAGCCCGCTCAAACACCAGCAGCACCAGGTTGTCACCCCGTTGTACCAGGTCACCGTCTTCAATGTGCAGTACGGCACCGGTAGACACCCGGTAGGGACGTGCCAGCCGTAAAGAGATTTGGCCGTCGTCGATGGCGGTGACTTGGCCCGACTCTTCGTGGGTCAGACCAGGAGCCAATTCAGTATCGGCCACCACCAGGTCGCCCACCTTCACGGTCGGTTGTTTGCCTTGGAGATCGACCTTCATACGGTCAGACTCTCGCACGACTAGCACGCGGCGAACCGCCTCTTGCCCTTCGCGAATACCGCGCACCTCACCCGCCTCTTTACAACGAATCTCAGTGCGGGCCACAACCGCGCCCGGCTCAATCTGCTGACCATCTTCCACCAGCAGACGGGTGACGGTGCTGCCCTGGGTTTGGTCAGCCACTACGTCACGGCGAATCACTTGGGTTTCGAGCACCACCATTTGCAGTCGCATCAGGTCAGCATCGCTGTCGTCGGGGACCAGCTCAATATCGGCCACGACGTGGGGTGATTCGTCTTCGATGTCGAGGACTAGCTGAGTGCGCAACAGCTCAACTCCAACCACCGACTTCACCCGCTCTCCATCCTTAAAGGGAATCCGCTGGATGGCGCGCAGTTTGATCGAACCGGCGGCATCGGCGGCGCTATCTTGGCTGGGTACAGCGGGCTCGTTGGGCACCACGTATTCTTCCACCGGGCGCAGCAGCAGGGCGGGGCCATCGGGAGTCTCGACATACTCGATGTAGCGTAGGGCGTCAGCCACTAGTCCCGGCATCACCTCTTCCCCAGCGTTGACCAGGGTGCCATCGCGATCCATCACATCCTCGGGGGCATCCACCATGTGAATGTCGCCGGGTTTGACCAAGATCTCGCGCAGAATGTCGTTCTTCTGGGTGACTTCGACCACGCCGCTGTTTTGGCAGAAGATATCTTTAACGACCTCAGTGCCGGCTTCCAGGTACTGGCCGTCTTCTACCATCAGCAGAGAAATGTCTTTGTTAACCTCGTGGGCCTCCTCAGGAATCCACAGCAGGGTACCACCCTGAACGACTTCATAGCCCTGCTTCCCCTTACCTTTTTTGGCCACATCGACCCCGGCAAACTTGACGATGCCGCCAGTTTGAGTATGGAAGCGATCGTCTTCGAGCTCAGCAATCACCTGGCCGCTGGTGACCTTGGCCCCCGGCGTGGCAATCAGAGAAAACCGCTGACCATGGGCGGTCTCAATGAAGTAGTGCTCCCGACCCTGACCCTGCTCCTTGCGTACATGGGCTTGGTCAAGCATGACGGAGGCAGTGATGATTTCAACCTCGCGAGTGCCTTTTTCGTCGTCGGCTTCGGGCAAACGGACCAAACCACCCCGTTCAGTGGTGAGCTTGGTTTCAGCTAGGGTGTCATCGGCGTTGACGTAGTCGCCGTTGCGCACCACCGGCTCTGCACTGGGAGGCAGGTTGTAGACGTCACCGGCTAGTACCCACAGCAGACCACCCCGCTGGGCTAAGCGAGTGGTGTTGCCCTGACGGTCAGTCTTTTCTTCCTGCACTAGGCCGGCAAATTTCACTTCCCCAGCCAGGTCAGAGGTCACGTCTTTGGTAGCCTTCTCGGTCACCTTGCGCGTGCGCCCCGCCGAGGGAAGCTCAGCTAAGAGCTGATCCTTTTGTACGGTTTCACCGTCATCAACAAACAGAATTGTGCCCTGGGGCAGCGATTCAGATTTATTCTTGCCGCTGCCCTCAATCACTACGTCAGCATTCGACTCGATCATCAACGCATCTTCGCCGTAGCGGGTGCGGAAGGCGCGAGTCTTCAGATTTTTAGGCAGTTTTACGGTGCCATCCTTGCTGGCCCGGATGCGGGGAGCCACTTCGCCGGTAAAGGTACCGCCGGTGTGGAAGGTGCGCATGGTCATCTGGGTACCAGGCTCACCGATGGACTGAGCGGCAATGATGCCCACGGCTTCGCCCAGGTCAACCATTTCAGAGTGGGCTAGGCTCCAGCCGTAGCAGAGGCGGCACACAGAGCGGGTAGCTTCGCAGGTGAGGGGCGATCGCACCACCACGCCTTCAACCCCAGCCTCAGCCAGCATTTCTGCCGTCTCTGGAGACACAGGATGGTCCTTCTCCAACAGCACCTCGCCGGTTTTGGGATGCGGCACATCTTCGGCGACCACCCGGCCCAGCAGACGGTTCTCCAAAGGAATCAGCACCCGCTCACCGTCAGTCATACTGCGCAGGGGAATGCCGCGGGTTGTACCGCAGTCGTGCTCCCGGATGATCACATCTTGGGAAACGTCCACCAGACGGCGGGTGAGATAGCCTGAGTCGGCAGTTCGCAGCGCCGTATCTACCAGACCCTTACGAGCCCCGTAGGAGGAGATCACGTACTCGGTAACGGTCAGCCCCTCGCGAAAGTTCGTCTTAATGGGCAGGTCGATGATTTCCCCTTGAGGGTTCGCCATCAGACCCCGCATGCCCACCAGTTGGCGTACCTGGGAGATGTTTCCTCGGGCTCCCGAGAAGGCCATCATGTACACCGAGTTGAGAGGATTGTTTTCCTTAAAGTTCTTCACCACCTGGTCTTTCAGCTCTTCGCTGGTGTCGTTCCAGGTGTCGATTACCTTAGTGAGACGCTCTACTTCAGTGATTTCGCCCCGAGTATACCGCTCTTCGGTAATGCGAATGTCCTCTTCGGCAGCAGCTAGCATGCCCTTTTTCTCCTGGGGTACCTGGAGATCTTCCACGCTGATGGAGACTCCAGCCCGGGTGGCGTACTTAAAGCCCAAGTCTTTGATGCGATCGGCCATCTGGGACGTGCGGGCGGTGCCGTAGTGGGTAAACGACCAAGAGATCAGCTTTTTGAGCTGCTTCTTGTCGATAATCCGGTTCCGAAAGGTCAGAGAGGTTTGAGGTGCCCCTTGCTCAGCCATAGGTTTCGCCCTTGTGTAGTGATGTTCGTGCTGTGTCGGTGTTGTGGTGTGGCCCCTAGCCTGCGATCGCGTCGAGCACCGCCTTGTTGTAGATAATGCGGCCCGCTGTGGTCTTGATGTACTGGGAGATCAGCTTGCCTTCGCTGTCTAGTCGCACCCGGCGATCGGGGTAAATTTCGGTGATGCTGCCATCCTCAGATTCCATCCGCTCTGGAGACGTGTTCTTAGGCTGGTCAGACTCCACTTCGCCGTCAAACCGCAGCCAAACCTTAGAGTGAAGATCGACCACGCCCTGCTCGAAGGCCATGATGGCGTCTTCCATACTGCCAAAGTAGTGGCCCTCGCCTTTGACGGCGTCGGGGTTCTCCGCTGTTAGGTAGTAGCAGCCCAATACCATGTCCTGGGACGGGGTAATAATCGGCTGGCCAGTAGCAGGCGACAGCACATTGTTCGAAGCCAGCATCAGCAGACGCGCCTCCGACTGCGCCTCAAGGGACAGCGGTACGTGCACGGCCATCTGGTCACCGTCAAAGTCAGCGTTAAAGGCCGGACACACCAACGGGTGCAGCTGAATCGCTCGCCCTTCTACTAGGATGGGTTCAAAGGCCTGAATGCCTAGACGGTGTAGGGTCGGTGCCCGGTTTAACATGACTGGGTGGCTCTCAATCACCTCTTCCAGCACGTCCCATACACTGGGGTCGTTGTGCTGAATCAGCTTCTTCGCCGCCTTGATGTTGTTGACCAGTCCCTGGCGAATCAACCGGTGGATCACAAAGGGCTGAAACAGTTCGATCGCCATCTCCCGAGGCAAACCGCACTGGTGAATCTGCAGCTTAGGCCCGACCACAATGACAGAACGGCCAGAGTAGTCAACCCGCTTACCCAACAGGTTCTGTCGGAAGCGTCCCTGCTTACCCTCAATGATGTCGGAGAGCGACTTCAGCGGGCGATTGTTGGCCCCCACTACGGTGCGACCCCGGCGACCGTTGTCGATCAGCGCATCTACCGCCTCTTGCAACATCCGCTTTTCGTTACGGACGATGATTTCAGGAGCCAAAATCTCCTGAAGGCGAGCCAGTCGGTTGTTGCGGTTGATCACCCGACGATAGAGATCGTTCAGGTCAGAGGTCGCAAAACGGCCGCCGTCCAGCTGCACCATAGGCCTTAAGTCGGGCGGAATCACCGGAATTACGTCCAGCACCATCCACTCGGTCTTAGAGCCTGTAGCGATGAAGTTATCGATCACCCGCAGACGCTTGATCAGCTTGGCCCGCTTCTGGCCCTTAGAGTTGGCGATGTCTTCCCGCAGCTTTTCCGCCGTGGCTTCTAGCTCCAAATCCTCTAGCAGCCGCTGGAGAGCTTCAGCACCAATGCCGACCTCTACCCCTGCTAGCTCAGTCTCTTCGTCGTAGAGCTGGTCCTCAATTTCAATCCACTGGTCTTCCGTCAGCAGCTGCTTATAGCTGAGATTCTCGGCATTACCCGCATCCAGCACCACGTAGGCGTTGAAGTAGACAATCTGCTCCACGTCCCGCAGCGGCATATCGAGCAGAATGGCGATATAGCTGGGAATGCCCTTTAAGTACCACACGTGGGCCACTGGAGCAGCCAGCTTGATGTAGCCCATGCGGTGACGACGCACCCGCGATTCGGTTACCTCTACCCCGCAGCGCTCACACACAATGCCGCGATGGCGCACACGCTTGTACTTACCACAGTGGCATTCCCAATCCTTGGCGGGGCCAAAGATGCGCTCACAGAACAGCCCGTCCATTTCGGGCTTGAGAGTACGGTAGTTAATGGTTTCAGGTTTGGTTACTTCCCCTACGATTTGCCCGTTGGGCAGGGTGCGTTCCCCCCACTGGCGAATGCGTTCTGGGGAGGCTAATCCAATTTTGACGTAGTCAAACCGTTGTTCTAGCTTGGCCATGCTGGGTATTTTCCTTGTAAGCGCGCGCGGTCTGATCAATGCAGGTTTAAGCCGACCCCCGGAACTGGGTCAGATTCAATTCCGGGGTCGAATCAGGGACAGGCTAGTCTTCTACTTCCTCTAGCTCTTCATCCCGGGCGATGGACTCGTAGGTGGGACGAGACGGGGTGCGGCGACTATTGACGTCGGCCATCAGATCTACTTCGGTATCGCGGCTGGTGCCGTCTTCCCGAGTTTCTACTTTGTGCACCGCAATGTCTAAACAGAGAGACTGTAGCTCTCGCATCAGAACCTTGAAGGACTCAGGAGTGCCCGGTCGAGGAATCGACTTGCCCTTAACAATCGCATTCAACGCCTCATTGCGCCCCTGCATATCGTCCGACTTGACCGTTAGCAACTCTTGGAGGGTGTAGGCTGCTCCAAAAGCTTCCAAAGCCCAAACTTCCATTTCTCCAAAACGCTGACCACCCTGCTGGGCCTTGCCACCCAGAGGCTGCTGAGTCACCAGAGAGTAAGGGCCGGTAGAACGGGCGTGGATCTTGTCGTCAACTAGGTGCACCAGCTTCAGCATGTAGGCTCTACCAACTGTAATAGCCTTATCAAAAGCTTCGCCGGTACGACCATCTCGCAGCACAATTTTGCCGGGGTCGTCAGGGTTGAAGATCCAGTCTTTGCCGCTGGTTTCTCGGGCCTCCATCAGCTTGCCGTGAGTGGAGTTTCGAGAGGCCTCCTCTCCGTACATCTCGTCGAAGGGAATCACCTTAAAGCGACAATCAAGGTTGTCGGCAGCCCAGCCCAGCAGGCACTCAAACACCTGCCCCACGTTCATACGGGAAGGGACCCCAAGCGGGTTGAGGGCAATGTCAATGGGAGTGCCATCGGGCAGGTAGGGCATATCTTCAATGGGCAAAATGCGGGAGATAATTCCCTTATTGCCGTGGCGACCAGCCATCTTGTCGCCCACCTGAATCTTGCGCTTTTGGGCCACATAGACCCGCACCACCATGTTGGCGCCAGGGGGCAGCTCATCGCCCTGCTCTCGGGTAAACACCCGCACATCGACAACCCGACCTTTCTCCCCGTTGGGCACTCGTAGAGAGTTATCGCGCACATCTCGGGCTTTTTCACCAAAGATGGCCCGCAACAGCTTTTCTTCTGGGGGTTGGTCAGACTCGCCCTTAGGCGTGACCTTGCCCACCAGAATATCGCCCGACTCTACCCAAGCCCCAATACGAATGATCCCGGTTTCGTCAAGCTGACGCAGGGCGTCTTCGCCAACGTTGGGAATTTCTCGGGTGATTTCCTCGGGGCCAAGCTTAGTCTGGCGCGCCTCGATCTCAAACTTCTCCACGTGAATGGAGGTGTAGACGTCGTCGTACACCAAACGCTCGCTGAGCAGGATAGCGTCCTCGTAGTTGTAGCCCTCCCAGGGCATATAGGCGACCAAGACGTTTTGCCCTAGCGCCAGTTCACCGCCCTCGGTAGCAGAGCCATCGGCGAGCACCTGGCCCGACTGCACCTTTTCCCCAGGAAATACGATGGGGCGCTGGTTCAGACAGGTGTCCTGGTTAGAACGCTGATACTTTTGCAGTTCGTACTCGTGGACGTTGCCTTCGGGATCGCGAACCTTGATCAGATCGGCATCCAGGTAGACGATTTCCCCGTCGGTGCGGCTGATGATCACCATGCCCGAGTCGCGAGCCGCCTGAGCTTCTAAGCCAGTGCCTACCAAGGGGCGCTCAGGCTGAAGCAGAGGTACCGCCTGACGCTGCATGTTCGAGCCCATCAGTGCCCGGTTGGCGTCGTCGTGCTCTAGGAAAGGAATCAGCGAGGTAGCCACAGAGATAATCTGCACAGGCGACACCGCGACATAATCCACCTCAGTGGAATCGGTGGTGGTGAAATCTTGGCGGTAGCGCACCGGGATCGTGCTGCCAATGATGTAGCCGTTTTCGTCGGTGGCGATGTCACCAGGGGCGACCCGCAGATCGTCTTCCTCATCGGCGGTCATGTAGATAGGCTCGACGTCTTTGAAGACTCGACCGTTCTCAGCTTTGAAGAAGGGGGTCTCGATGAAGCCGAACTCATTAACACGGGCGTGAGTAGCTAGAGAGCCGATCAGACCAGCGTTAGGGCCTTCCGGAGTCTCAATGGGGCAAATACGTCCGTAGTGGGAGGGGTGAATATCCCGCACGGCAAAGCCGGCACGCTCGCGGGTGAGACCGCCAGGGCCGAGGGCGCTAATGCGTCGCTTGTGGGTCAGCTCCGCCAGGGGGTTGGTTTGATCCATAAACTGGGAGAGCTGGCTGGAGCCAAAGAACTCCTTGATGGCGGCTACCAGAGGCTTCGGGTTGACCAAAGATGCAGGGGTGAGCGAGTCTGAGTCAGAAACGGTCATGCGTTCCCGAATGATGCGCTCTAAGCGGTTTAGACCTACCCGCACCTGGTTTTGCAGTAGCTCACCCACGGAGCGCACCCGGCGGTTGCCGAGGTGGTCGATGTCGTCAATTGAACCGATATCAAATTCGAGGTTAATTAGGTAGTCGATCGCCGACAGAATATCGGTGGGAGTCAGCACCCGAGTGGCATCAGGTACGTTGAGGCGCAGCTTGCGGTTGAGCTTATAGCGACCCACCCGCCCCAGGTCATAGCGCTTGGGGTCAGAGAAGCGCGAGTGCAGCAATTGCTCACCGCCAGCCACTGTGGGCGGCTCGCCAGGACGCAGCTTGCGGTAAAGCTCTAACAGCGCCTCTTCTTCGCTGAACTGGCCCTCTTTCTCAATAGTTTTTTGGAAGTAGTCAGGGTGACGCAGAGAGTCGAAAATCTCGTTGTCCGTTAGCCCTAACGCCTTAAGCAGCACCTGAGCCGATAGCTTGCGGGTTTTGTCGATGCGAACCCAGACCAGATCGTTTTTGTCGGTCTCAAACTTCAGCCAGGCACCCCGGTTGGGGATCAGGTTGGCGTTGTAAGTGCGACGACCGTTTTTGTCGGTCTCGGCCTTGTAGTAAACCCCAGGGCTACGCACGATCTGGTTAACAATGACTCGCTCTGCACCGTTGATAATGAAGGTGCCGCGATCGGTCATCAGAGGCAAGTCGCCGATGAAGACTTCCTGTTCCTTAATTTCCCCGGTTTCTTTGTTGATTAGCCGGGTAGGCACGTACATCTGCACGGCGTAGGTAGCATCCCGCCGCTTGGCTTCATCAACGTCATATTTGGGGCTTTTTAGCTTGTACTGCTTGCCGAGGAAATGCAGCTCAAGTTTGCCGGTATAGTCGGTAATAGGAGAAAAGCTTTCCAGCTCTTCGATCAACCCTTCTTCCAGGAACCAGCGAAAACTAGACCGCTGAATTTCTACCAGGTCAGGCAGAACAAAGTTAGGGGGAGCTTGGTAAACGGTGGTTTCAGTCATGGGTCTCCTAGTGCAGGTTGGCCAGGTGCAGGTGGCCAAGATCAACGACGCGTCTGGAACAGAAGGCAACAGCGAACGAATTGCCTTGCTTAATTAAGCTAACGGTCTAACCGGCCGCTGGGGTCGGAAGACGAAATGTATCGGCATCAGCAGAAGAAAATACAAGGGACTTGGGTAAGTTAAACAACGTCACAGCGTTATGAGTAGTGATCTGGGCTAAAGCCTCAAATTCAATCTGGCGCAGCTCGGCTAGATGGGTCGCCACATGATATACAAAGGCTGGCTGGTTGCGTCGCTCCTTGCGGCGAGGCTCAGGGGTCAGAAAAGGACAGTCGGTTTCGACTAGCAGTCGATCGCTGGGTACCATCTGAGCTGAAGCCTTGACCTGATGGGCATTCTTAAAGGTAACGATGCCGCTAAAGCTGATGTAGAAGCCCAGATCTAGAAACGTTTGAGTTTCTTCTGGAGTGCCCGCCCAGCAGTGCATTACCCCAGTGACAGGACCAACAGTGAGCTGAAACTCTCGAATTACTTCAGCAGTAGCCGAGGCCGCATCTCGACAATGAACGATGACCGGTAGATTTTGGCGATAGGCAATGGTCAACTGTTGCCAAAAAGCTTCGCGCTGTACGGCTTCATCATCGGCTTTGAAAAAGTCGAGGCCAGTCTCGCCGATAGCGACAACGCGACTATCAGAAATCGCCAGCTGAGCAATCTGGTCTGCCGTAGCACTACTCCACTTATCCATATCAAGGGGATGGAGCCCCACAGCCAGGAACAGCTCCGGAATGCGATCGGCGATGCGCTGCATGGCCGGAAAGTCTCCTGGCTCTACGCAGGAATGTACCAAAGCCAAAACCCCGGCCTGTCGCCAGGCCTGGGCTAGTTCGTCGAGATCCCCAGCGAACGATTCAAAGTTGAGATGTACGTGGGTATCAACCAGAGGCATAGGGAATGCAGCGACAAAAACGGCAGGCAGCGCAGGTCAACCCAAAGGTGCCTAAGACGCAGCCCCTGCCGCCTCCTGAGCCTTGATTGCCCGGGCTATACGCGACTTCTTACGAGCCCCGGTGTTGGGGTGAAGTACACCACGCTTAACGGCTTTGTCGATCTTGCTGTAGGCGGCGGCCATAGTAGATTCGACCTGTTTGAGGGAGTCGGGGCTAGGGTCAGCCTGATGAGCCTCGACCGCAGCGAGGTAGTTTTTGGTTAGGGTTTTAACCGCCGATTTATAGGACCGGTTATGGAGCCGATTGCGCTCGGCAACTTCAATTCGTTTCAGTGCAGACTTAATGTTTGCCACAGTTCGCCCTAGCTTAACAAGATTAATTGACTGGATAAAACATGTTAGCACCTAACCGAGTTATTGGCGTGATTGAATGCATTGGTTTCCTGCCAAATTAGTCTTTAGATCGACTAGGATGTTAGAACGCTGGCGTTGACTGCCTTTCAGGGATACTCAACCTCCCTTTGAGGGGCAACCTGGCCAACTGCACCTTGCTGGCTTATCGGGATTCCTAGCTGTAATGCTCCGCATCACTCATCAGCTAACTGAGGCAAGAACAGAGCTGCAACGCATCTGTGCCCGCACCCACGACGACCAGGTCGTTCACAAGGAAGCAACAGTTCGAGAAATTTTGCACGCGGTTCGGCGCCAGGGAGACCAGGCGCTGTTGCAGTACACAGCAGATTTTGACGGCGTTACCCTGGCTGCTGAGGGTTTGCGCTTTTCGGGAGCGGAGCTGGATGCTGCTTACCAACAGGTTAGTAAGGGCTTGCTGGATGCGATTCGTCTGGCCTGCAAAAATGTAGAGTCGTTTCATCGTCAGCGGGTACCCCAAAGCTGGGTGCGGTTTGAGGACAATGGGGTGGTACTCGGTAAGCGCTATACCCCTGTCGACCGAGCTGGGCTCTATGTGCCTGGTGGGCGCGCTTCCTATCCCAGTACCGTGATTATGAACGCTATTCCGGCTCGGGTAGCTGGGGTACCTAGAATCGTGATGGTGACTCCGCCTGGCAAAACCGGCACGGTCAACCCTGCCGTGTTGGTTGCGGCTCAGGAGGCTGGGATCACAGAGATTTATCGGGTTGGAGGAGCTCAGGCGATCGCGGCTCTAGCCTATGGTACGGAGACGATTCCGGCGGTAGATGTGATTACTGGCCCTGGCAATATTTATGTGACGCTGGCTAAAAAGCTGGTGTTTGGGACGGTAGGTATTGACTCCTTAGCAGGGCCTTCAGAAGTGTTGGTGATTGCTGACCACACGGCCAATCCGGCCCATGTGGCCGCCGACCTGCTAGCTCAGGCTGAACATGACCCGATCGCCGCTGCGATTTTAATTACTACCAGTGCTTCTCTAGCAGAGCAGGTGGCGGCTGAGGTAGATCGGCAGCTCCTAGGCCATCCGCGCCAGACGCTGACGGAGAAGGCGATCGCAAACTATGGTTTGGCAGTTGTTGTCGATAGCCTAGAGCTAGCCGCCGACCTTTCCAATGGCTTTGCGCCCGAACACCTTCAGTTAGAGGTCGCCGAACCCTGGGATTTGCTGGAGCAGGTTCGTCACGCTGGAGCAATCTTTTTAGGGCACTCGACCCCGGAAGCGGTGGGCGATTACCTAGCTGGGCCTAACCACACCCTGCCCACCTCTGGGGCCGCCCGCTATGCTTCACCCCTGTCCACTGAAACTTTCATGAAGCACTCTAGCCTGATGCAGTATTCGCCGGAGGCGCTGCGGGGAGTGGCCGAGGCGATCGCTGTGCTGACTGAAACCGAAGGACTACCCTCCCATGGCGACTCAGTGGAGCGGCGAGTGCGGCCTGACAGCAGCGACGGTGCCTCTAGCCTTTGATAACGCACCCGATTCCAATGATTAAAGATGGGCGGGGTGCCTGTTGCCTGTGGCACAATTAACGGGTTCACGCTTCTGGGGTCTGGGTTGAGCTGCTATGACGAAGTTTGTATTTGTGACCGGCGGCGTGGTGTCGAGCATCGGCAAAGGCATTGTGGCATCCAGCCTGGGGCGGTTGCTCAAGTCGCGAGACTATTCCGTTTCCATTCTGAAGCTCGATCCCTACATCAATGTTGACCCCGGCACCATGAGCCCCTTTCAGCATGGGGAGGTATTCGTTACCGAAGATGGGGCTGAAACCGATCTCGACCTGGGCCACTACGAACGCTTTACCGACACTGCCATGTCGAGACTGAACAGCGTTACCACAGGATCGATCTACCAGGCGGTGATCAACCGAGAGCGGCGGGGCGATTACCAGGGGGGCACGGTGCAGGTGATTCCCCACATCACCAACGAAATTAAGGAGCGGATTCATCGGGTAGCTCGCAACACCAACCCCGATGTAGTGATTACTGAGATTGGCGGCACTGTGGGCGACATTGAGTCCCTGCCCTTTTTAGAGGCAATTCGCCAGTTTCGCAAAGACGTAGGGCGGCAAGACGTGCTTTACATGCACGTTACCCTAGTGCCTTACATTGCCTCGGCAGGAGAGCTCAAGACTAAGCCCACTCAGCACTCGGTGAAGGAGCTGCGCTCCATTGGCATCCAGCCAGATATCTTGGTGTGCCGCTGCGAGTGCGCCCTGCCTCAGCCGATGAAGGAAAAAATCGCTGAGTTCTGTGACGTGCCTGCCGAGGCGGTGATCACCTGCCAAGATGCCAGCAGCATCTATGAGGTGCCCCTCAAGCTAGAGCACGAGGGGTTGGCCCATCAGGCTATCAAGATTCTTGCCCTCGATCAGCGTCAGCCCCACCTAGGTCAATGGGAAACCTTAGTAGAAGGACTCTACAGCTCCAGTCGTCCAGTCGATATTGCCATTGTTGGCAAGTACGTCAGCCTCAACGATGCCTATTTGTCGGTGGTAGAAGCTCTGCGCCACGCGGCGATCGCCCATCGGGCTGCTCTCAACGTGCGCTGGATCAACTCCGAAGATATTGAGGTTAATGGCCCAGATGCTCATTTGAGCGGTGTCAACGGCATCTTGGTGCCGGGGGGGTTTGGCTCTCGAGGCATTGACGGCAAGGTGCAGGCCATTCGCTATGCTCGAGAGCGGAATATCCCCTTTTTGGGACTGTGCTTGGGCATGCAGTGCTCAGTAGTGGAGTGGGCCTGCAATGTTGCTCACCTAGAAGGTGCCGATAGCTCAGAATTTTCCCCTGAGACTCCTAATCCGGTGATTAGCCTGCTACCTGAGCAACAGGACGTGATTGATTTGGGTGGCACCATGCGTCTAGGGCTATACCCCTGTCGTCTTGCCCCTGATACTTTGGCTAGCCGCCTCTACGGCGAAGAGGTGATTTACGAACGCCATCGCCACCGCTACGAGTTTAACAACGCCTACCGCAACCTATTTCTAGAATCAGGGTATCAGGTCAGCGGTACCTCCCCTGACGGTCGTTTGGTGGAAATTATTGAGCTGCCTAGCCATCCGTTCTTTATTGCTAGCCAGTTTCACCCCGAGTTTCAGTCGCGCCCCAGCGCCCCTCACCCGCTGTTTTTAGGGTTAGTCAATGCTGCCCTAGAAACCACAATGTCACATATCCCAGTACCGTTGGAAGTTGGGGCGACTGTAGACGGCTAAACCCGTTCTCTAGCTAGCGCAACCAGCCCTTCGCTGTCGCCGGTGGGCATTGACACGGTTTTGTGTGAATGCCCTCAAGGCGAGCGTCACGGTTTTCAATTCAGGGCGTTTGCCTAGCGGAATAGCCAGGTATCCGTAGCCGTTCTGCCGCTCCCACAGCCTAGGCGGTTGGGAACACCGAGAGTGTGGGAACGGGGCAGTCCCTAGCCGCAGCAGAGGGCTGGGCTGGTGGGATATTCCATGGCGACATCCGGGAGGCAGCAGGAGCTGTTCTGACCTTGTCCAGCCAGCCAGTAGGTAGTCATACTATCGCCGCTCTTTAGGCAAATTGGGCCCCGGGGCTCTAGGGTGAAGTGGTCTTTGAGGTGGGTATAGGTTAGCTCCGACACCTGAATTTTGCCCGCTTCGCCTGTGGTTTCCATGAAACTGGCAATATTGACGGTGTCGCCCCAAAGGTCGTAGATGAATTTGCGAATGCCAATGACTCCAGCCACCACGCTGCCCGAGTTGATGCCGATGCGCAGCTCAAAAGGACGGCCGTCGGGTCGGCAAAAGTCGCGGATGGTTGTCTGCATTTCGAGGGCCATGCAGGCGATCGCCTGGGCATGATCGGGGCGCGATGTGGGTACCCCTGCCGCTACCATGTAGGCATCGCCAATGGTTTTGATTTTTTCGAGCTTGTAGGTAGCGGCCAGCTCATCAAACCGAGAAAACATGCGATTCAGCAGATGCACCAGCTCGCAAGGGGTGAGTTTGGCCGCCACAGTGCTAAAGTCCACAATGTCAGCGAACAGAATGGTGACGCCGTCAAAGTGGTCGGCGATCGCCTGTTCCCGTTCCTTCAGACGCTGGGCAATTTGAAAGGGCAGCACATTGGTCAATAGTTCTTCAGAACGCTGGCGCTGGCGACGCAGTTCAGCCTCGGCCAGCTGGCGCTCTTTGATTTCGGCCTGGAGCTGCTGATTTTGAGCCTCTAGCTGCAGCTGCTGGCGACGCAGGGCCAGCTGGTGCTTGACCCGCAGCAATACCTCGTAGGCCATAAAAGGCTTGACAATATAATCCGCTGCCCCCAATTGAAAGGCCTTTTCTTTTTCGGCTTCCGCATCGCGAGCTGTGAGAAAAATCACCGGAATGCTCTGGGTGGCCGGGTCGGCTTTGAGCTGATGACACACAGCAAAGCCATCCATGATGGGCATGGTGATGTCGAGCAAAATGAGATCGGGAGGAGCCAGGGCAATGGCGTTGAGAGCTAAAGCCCCACTGATGGCCTTGCGACAGCGATAGCCTTCAATCTCAAGAATGGCTGACAACACCCGCAGATTGTCAGGGATATCGTCTACCAACAGAATGTCTACATCCTTGTTGACGTGGGGTTCGGCGATAATCATAGGTTGAAGCTACAGGGAAACCGGTGCGGTGGGAACAGCCGTTAGGTCGATGATGACGTCAAGGCGAAAATCGTTAACCAGGCGGTCTAGCCGCTGAGCCAGAACCTTCTGCTCGGCGGGAAGTTGAGCGATCAGCTGGCGAACCTGTCGATCGTTAGCAGCCTGAGCCGCCTGATGAATTTGAGCTAGCCAGTCGGGAGCCAGCGAACTGAAGTCGGCTTGGGTAAGGGGGCGCTGATCTCTGCCTGAACTCTGTCCATCAACACTGAGGGGGCCAACTACAGCTGTTTTGGCGTCGGTCTGCGCGACCTCGGCGTACTGGTAGATGAGGCCAAGGCTACAACCAACCTGTTCTAACAGTTGATCGCGCTGGAGAGGCTTGGGCAACACAGCATTACAGCCCGCCGCGATGCAGTCAGACTGCTGCTCTTCGAACACGCTAGCGGTAACGGCGACAATTACTGTAGCACTGCCACCGGGCAGCTGGCGCACCTGGCGGGCTACACCATAGCCGTCAAGTACAGGCATACGCATGTCGAGACAAATCAGATGGGGCTGCCAGTTTGTCCACAAATCAATTGCTTCTTCCCCTTGGCTGGCTTCGCGGACCTCAAACCCAACCCCCTCTAACCAATGGCGCATGAGTAGGCGGCTTTCGGCTACATCGTCGGCAACCAGAATGCGGTAGCGGGGCTGTTCGGGGGCTAGGTGCACAATTGACCGTTCTGTCTCGACGGGTTCGAGCAGGGTAGTAGTAATAGCCCCGACGGGAATGCTGAGGGTAAAAGTCGAGCCTTTGCCGGGCAAACTGGTTACGGTAATGGTGCCGCCCATGAGCTGGGCAAAGTTGTTGCTGAGGGATAGGCCCAGCCCTGTACCCTCGGCGGAGCGCCGCCCCGATTGAGTTTGCTCAAAGGGCTGAAACAGATAGGAAAGCTCGTCGGAGTCGATGCCAACTCCGGTATCCTGCACCGTGATTTCAAGCCAGTGGGTTTTACTGCCGCCGCTATCGAGCATTAAGGCGCTGCCCCGCAGCCGCGATCGCACGGTGACGCAGCCCAGAGCCGTAAATTTAATAGCGTTGTTGATTAAGTTGATGAGAATTTGCCGTAGTTTGCCTTCATCAGCCCACAGCCGATGGGCCAGCGGCGGCGGTTGGATTACTTCCAAGCGAATGCCTTTGGCCTCGGCCTTAAGCTGCAGCATGTCGTCTACGGACTGGAGGAGATAGTGCAGATCGAACGCCGTTTCATCGAGGCTGATTTTGTTGGCCTCAATTTTTGCCAGAGATAGCACATTGTTGATTAACCCCAGCAGATGATTGCCACTGCGATTGACAATGGCAATCAAGTCGCGGTGGTCGTCGTTGAGGCTGTTGTCGTCATGCAAGATTTGGGTGAAGCCCAAAATGGCGTTGAGGGGCGTGCGCAGCTCGTGGCTCATGCTGGCCAGGAAATCACCCTTGGCCTGGCTAGCGGCATCGGCGGCGCGCTTGGCAATTTCTAATGCTTGGGCCTGCTGCTGGGTTTTGCGCAGCAGGTTGGCCTGCTGTACAGCGGTACCTAACTGAGCCCCTACCTGAAGCACCATTTTCACCTCGTGGCGGGTCCAGTTGCGGACCTGGTGATGGGCATAGACACCCAGCAGCCCCCAAAGCTGGCTGCCGGCGAAAATCGGCACGATGACGTAGGCCCGAATCTGCCAACGCTCTAAAAACTCTAGGTAGCAGCTGTGAAACCCTTCGCTGTAGATATCGTTAACCCGGTGGTAGGTGCGGTCTTGGCGGTAGGTTTCGGCCTGGGTTTCCTGTAGGTAAGTGTCCTCTAACAGCAGGTAGCCCTCGTCAAAGCCGCTATTTTGCAACTTGCGGGCACCACAGTCATCCTGATCAATGAGTGACTGACCCGGTACCGAGTCGGTCATAGTTGAGGAAGCCGTGGGGTCAGTGAGGACTTCGGCCACGACAGAACCGCTCCAATCGTCGTTGAAACGGTAGATCCAGGAGCGATCGCAGCCGATCGCCTGCTGAAGTTCTTGGGTGGTGGTGGCAAAAATAGTTTCCAAATCGAGGGTTTGGCGCATGCGCTGCACAACGCGCATGACCGCCTTTTCACGATCGGCCACCGCCCGCACGGCGTCTTCAGCCTGTTTTTGAATGGTGATGTCGCTACAGGTGCAAACCACCCGTTCGACGTCGCCGGCCTCGTTAAGCTGAGGGTCAACATTGACCAGCAGCCAGCGCGGTGGATCGGCGATCGCGGCCCTTACCCCCATAATCACGTCTCCGATCGGGATCTTCTGGGCAATGGCCTGCTGCACCGGCAACTCGGCGGGTGCAAAGGGGGTGCCATCTTCACGGCAAATTATCCCCGCTTGACCAAACACTAGAGGAACATCGTTGGCTTCGGGCAGCAGCAAAAACTGCTGAGCCGCCCGGTTGCTGATCAAAATTTCGGCCTTGGGGTTGAGCAGTAGTGCCCCTACCCCCATCTCGCGAATCAAAGTGCGAAAGCGGTGTTCACTGTCGAATAACGCCTCTTTTTGCAGGCGCTGTCGAGTGAGGCGCTGGTTAACTCTTAGGGTGACGAGGATGCCCAGCAAAATTAGCCCGGCCCCAAACCCGACCGCCAACGCCAGCCAGCGTCCTTCTAAATTCGGCCAAACTCCAGCTGCTTCTAAGCGGTTGGGGCTAGTCAAAAACACCGTTCCCGCCATGCCTGTGTAGTGCAGGCCACCAATCCCTGAGCCCAGAGATAGCACAGCCAGGTGGGCGGGCCAGCGATCGCTCTGCTTAGGGTGGCGGCGAGACCAGAGGCTAAAGCCCAAGGCAACCGTCGAAGCGATGACGGCAATGGCAACCGAAAGCCCCACCAAAGGCCAACGATAGCTAATGCGGGCGGGCATAGCCATGGCGGCCATGCCGGTGTAATGCATCCAGGCGATCGCTAGCCCCATTACAACGCCCGCCGCGCTCAGACTCAACCAGCTAAAACCCGCGCGGCTGACCAACCAGAGGGCCATTCCTGCCGCTAGCACCGCATATACCAACGAGAGCCCGGTAGTGAGTAGATCGTAGTTGACTGGCAGCGGTAGCTCCAAAGCCAGCATGGCCACAAAGTGGGTAGCCCAAATGCCGGTGCCCATCGCTAGAGCACCACCTATAAGCCAAGGCCACTGTCGCCATCCCGTTGCAGCCAAAATTTGCTGCCCTAAACTCAGCGTGGTGTACGAGGCCAGAATTGCAATACCAAAAGATAAGCAGACTAAACCAGCGTTGTAATGACCAACAACCGTATAGGCCATCGTGGTAGTTTCAACCGAAGACTAAATATAGAATTGCCTAGATGCACCTCTAGTTTTCCCGAACTCACTGTGCTTTCACCAGTTGTTTGTGTCGAAGAGCACAATCTTTTCGCGACTAGAAAATTTCGATAATTCGAGCCTTAGCTAAGTAGATAGATGCACTAAAACTCCCCTATCTAAGGGTTGTAATGCCTTTTCTAAAGAAAAACAACGGCTGGTTTATAGAGAATCAAATTATTCGTTTCAACCTAGGGTGTATCAGGATAAATGCCCTGTTTTTTTCACTATGCGCCCCTATTCTGAGGAAAACACTTTTTGGAATGTTTGTCCCCTCTCTTTAGAAAGATGCACTGCTACCAGCTTTGAACTACATGCGCTCTAGCACCCGAATGCCCAGCAGAGATAGGCCCAGTTTCAAGGTTTTGGCTGTTAGATCGCAGAGCAGCAGGCGAGAGGTGCGCTGAGGCTCTGCGGCCTGGAGCACAGAGCAGCGATCGTAGAACTGGTTGAACTTTTGGCTCAGCTCGAATAGGTATTGGCAGAGGCGGTTGGGGTATAAATCCTGCGCTACCTCTCCTAGCACCTCATCGAGCTGGAGCAGGTGACGGGCTAAGGCAAACTCGCTGTCGTCTTCTAAATGAACGCGGGCCTCAGCGGGCAGGTGGTCGAAGTCGATATCGCCCTTGCGGCTAATGCCCTGCACCCGTACATAGGCGTAAAGCATGTAGGGGGCAGTGTTGCCCTGAAGGGCCAGCATTTTGTCAAAGCTAAAGATGTAGTTGCTGGTGCGGTTCTGGCTCAGATCGGCGTATTTAACGGCACCAAGGCCCACCGCCTCGGCCACGTCTTGAATAAATTCCTCTGTTTCCTGCCGCTCTTCGGTTTGAATGCGAGACTCTAGATCGGCGCGGGCGCGGCTGACAGCTTCGTCTAGCAGATCCTTGAGTTTGACCGTGTCGCCCGCTCGGGTTTTAAATTTCTTGCCGTCTTCGCCCTGCACCACTCCAAAGGGCACGTGGGTCAGCTCAACGCCGTCGGGAATCCACCCCGCCTTGGCGGCAACCTGAAACACCTGGGCGAAGTGGTTGCCCTGGCCGGCATCCACCACGTAGAGAACCCGCTCAGCCCCGTCCTGCTGGGTGCGGTAGCGGATGGCGGCTAGGTCAGTGGTGGCATAGTTGTAGCCGCCGTCGGTTTTTTGAATGATCAGCGGCAGTGGGTCGCCGTCTTTGTTGGTAAAACCATCGACAAACACCACCTTGGCTCCCTGATCTTCAACCAGGAGTCCTTGGGCGGTCAAATCTTGGACGACATCGGTCAGTAAAGGATTGTAGAAGGATTCGCCCCGCTCTTGGATTTGGATATCGAGGCGATCGTAGAGTTTTTGAAACTCGTGGCGAGACTGGTCGCAGAGGGCCTGCCAAGCTTTGGTGGCGATCGCATCTCCCGCCTGCAACCCTACTACGGCCTCGCGAGAGCGGGTTTTAAAGTCGTCATCTTCATCGAAGCGTTGTTTAGCCTGCTTATAAAAGGTGACCAAGTCGCCAATATCAACGGTGGAACCTGCTTCTAGGGCTTCAGGACAGGCTTCCTTGAGATGGGTGATCAGCATGCCAAACTGGGTGCCCCAGTCGCCCACGTGGTTGAGCCGCAGCACGTCGTTGCCCATGAACTCCTGCACCCGGGCAATGGAGTCGCCAATGATGGTCGATCGCAGGTGCCCTACATGCATTTCTTTAGCAATGTTGGGGCTAGAGAAATCGACAATCACCTTTTGGGGAGGCTTCGCCGGCTCTACCCCCAGGCGCGGGTCGGCCTGCATCGCCCGCAGTTGATCTTCTAAATAGGTGGTTTTGAAGCGCAGGTTGATAAAGCCGGGGCCAGCAATTTCGGGCGGTTCGCAGAGGTCGCTGACATCTAGTTTCTCGACGATCTGCGTAGCAATGTCGCGGGGCTTCTGCTTCAGCGGCTTGGCCAGCGACATGGCCAAATTGGCCTGATAGTCGCCAAACTTGGGGTTGCTGGTGGGCACAAGCATCGGGTCGGTGCCACTCAAATCTGCACCAAAGACGGTGACCAAAGCCTGGTCAAACCGGGCGGTAAGTTGTGCAAGTGTAGACTTCATGGTGTGTTCTAACCCCGTTGCGCTCCAAATAGTCCCTAAATTTTGATTGGCCTATGCACCGTTCTCACCCGTTACTGACCGCTGATGCGATCGCTGCCCTGCCCGAATCCACCTTTGTCCATCCTCTCAATCCTAGAGCAATCCGCCATGGCCGGTCGCTGGGCGATGCTGTCGGGTTTGAGCACATCGGCGTTCACCTAGTACGGGTAGAACCTGGCCACGACTCCACCCAGTACCACGTCCACCAGGCCGAGGAGGAATTTATCTATATTCTCTCGGGGCGAGGGTTGGCAGAAATCGGCGACGAGACCGTGGAGGTCGGTCCCGGCGATTTTATGGGCTTTGCCGCTGGTGGGCTAGCCCATAGCCTGAGCAACCCTTTTACGGAAGACCTAGTGTACCTGGTTGGGGGCATGCGGCTGGAGTTTGACATTTGCGATTATCCCAAAGTCAACACCCGCCTGTACCGGCGAGGCGACCAGCGCGACTATGTGGATTTGGCGGAATGATTGACTCATCTAGTGTTGAAAACTCAACTTCAAAGGAGAATTTTTCTCAGAATTGCCCTCCCTACCACCGCTTTCTTGGAGTTGACCTAGGCTGGCAGAGTGGACCTACTGGGCTTTGCTGTCTGCACATGGACAACGGTAACTTGCGGCTGGTGGCGCTCGATCGCCTTCAGACCGTAGACGAAATTTTGGCTTGGATCTCCCATTGGGCCGAGGGATCGACCAACGCCGTAGTCGCGGTGGATGCCCCTACTTTAATTCCTAACGAAACTGGGATGCGATCGCCAGATCGGCTCGCCCACAAGCACTTTGGCTGCTACGACGCGGGCTGCTACCCCGCCAACCTGGGCCGCCCCTTCGCCGCAAAATTAGTTGCCTTTGGCCTAGCGCTCGAATCCCTAGGCTTTCAACATCAGCCCCACAGCCCGCCACAGCCAGCGGGACGGTTTCAGCTAGAGGTGTTTCCCCACCCGGCGACGGTGCACCTGTTTGGTCTGAGCAAAATTCTTAAGTACAAGAAGGGCACCTTAGCCCAGCGCCGCCCTGAGCTAGAGAAACTGCGGCAGTATCAGCTCTCAGTGCTGCCCATCCTAGAGCCTGCCCTCGACCTCCAAGAATCAGATTTACCCAATATTCCGTTTACTGGAGCTGCAATGAAAGCTGTGGAAGACCAGCTGGATAGCCTCACCTGCGCCTACGTGGCCGCTCACTGGTGGTATTGGGGGGTGGAAAGGAATTGGGTGCTGGGCGATCGCACCGAGGGCTACATCGTCGTCCCTGCTCCGGTTAACGCTCCTACTCAAACCGCTACACTAAAACCTTAGCAACCCTGAAATTTTGTCCGTTTACCCATGCCAAAGCCTTTAGATATCGATGATTTTCTGCAAGGCTCTGGCCCGATTCTCGACGTGCGTAGCCCAGGGGAATTTCATCAGGGGCACATCCCTGGCGCGATTAGCTTTCCCTTATTCACCGATGCAGAGCGCGCCCAGGTAGGCACCTGTTATAAGCAGGTGGGGCGAGAGTCGGCGGTAGAACTAGGTTTTGACATTGCTGGCCCTAAATGTGGTGAGTTTGTGCGTGCGGCCAAGGCGTTGGCCCCAGATCGCCACCTGCGAATTCACTGCTGGCGAGGGGGGATGCGCAGCGGCGGCATGGGCTGGATTTTAGAGTTGGCAGGATTTACCGTCCACCTCCTTGATGGTGGCTACAAGGCTTACCGACGCTGGGTGCGGGAGACCCTAGCGACGCCCAAACCAATCATGATTTTGGGCGGGATGACGGGCAGCGGCAAGACGCTGATTCTTCAAGAGCTGGCGGCATTGGGAGAACCAGTATTAGATCTAGAAAGTTTGGCCAACCATCGGGGCAGTAGCTTTGGGGCGCTGCTGCTGCCGCCCCAGCCCTCTGTGGAGCACTACGAGAATCTATTGGCAGACCAGTGGGCAAGATTCCCAAGCGATAGTGGAGGGCTGGCCTCAAAGGACCAACGCCCTATTTGGCTGGAGGCTGAGAGTCGTCGGGTGGGCACCTGCCGCATCCCCGACGAGCTGTTTGTGCAGATGGATGCGGCTCCGGGGGTGGAGGTAGTGCGATCGCTTGATGAACGCCTTGACCTGCTGGTGGAGATCTATGGCGAAGCATCCATGGAAGGTTTGGTGGCGGCGACGGAGCGAATTCAAAAGCGGTTGGGGGGCGATCGCACTCAAACTGCCGTACAGCACATTCAGTCGGGAAACCTGCGCGCCGCCTGCGCCATCATTCTGGACTACTACGATCGCGCCTACCGCCACGATTTAGAGCGCCGTCACCGAGTTATTCCCCAGGTTGACATCCGTGGTTTGTCCCCCGCTGCCAGCGCTCGACTGCTAGCAGAAAAGTTGCCTCAACTGAGTTCGCAACCGGTTTCATTGAGCCAGTGCTAGGTGAACCTCGTCTTGAATATCAAAAACGCCAACACCAAGGACTTAGCGCTGGTGCTGGCGTTAACTATTGAACGTTACCGGTTAACGGTTTAACTAAGAATGGCCTTACGAGTTGGGCTGAGCTGTGACGTTGGTCGCGCCATCCACAGTCATAGCAATTTTCTTGGCTTGCTCTAACACACCCTGAGCATCGGGGTTATATTTCAGCACTACAGTGGAGCCGGTTTGAGCCACCCACAGGCCCACGTTGTCAGACAGGCCGGCTTCATCAAATGCTAGGGCCACTCGCTTCGCTAGACCGCTTTCGTCGAACTGGCCATCGATGCCCACTTTGGCATCGTCGATTTTGGCCGTAGTGGCAGCCTGCTTGACGTTAACTTTAGGGGAGGACTTAGCTTTTTCTTCTTCTTTTCTGCCGAACAGTTTGCCTAGAAAACCCATGACATATCTCCTAATAAATCGAACCTTTTTGCCTGGTGTGGGTTAGCTCTGGTCAAACGCTCAATGGTTCGCCCAGGACAATAGCCAACAACACGATGAAACTTACCAGGTGATCGTAAAGAATCGATAAGAGGGCAGCAAGGGCCGTTGGGTACAGTTGTTAACTAGCCTCCAGAGATATTTCCCTCCACTGTGGGGCAGAGGCTTTGGGCTAAGATAGAACACTGACAACGCATTTGCCGCTCCTTTCGCCACCAGTTAGTTTCATCGTTTTTGCCTACAGGTCTGCCATGAGCAAGGGTACGCTGTTCGACAAAGTTTGGGATTTGCACACCGTAGGTACCCTGCCCTCGGGGCAGACCCAGCTGTTTATTGGGCTGCACCTGGTGCATGAGGTCACCAGCCCCCAGGCCTTTGCCATGGTGCGCGAGCGCCAGCTCACGGTGATGTATCCCGAGCGCACCGTCGCCACCGTTGACCACATCGTGCCCACCGAGAGCCAGGCCCGCCCCTTTGCCGACCCCCTGGCTGAAGCGATGATGCAAGCCCTCGATCAAAACTGCCAAGAGCACGGCATTCGCTTTTACAACATTGGCTCGGGTAGTCAGGGCATTGTGCATGTGATTGCCCCCGAGCAGGGGTTGACCCAGCCGGGGATGACTATTGCCTGCGGCGACAGCCACACTTCGACCCACGGGGCCTTTGGGGCGATCGCCTTCGGCATTGGCACCAGCCAAGTGCGCGACGTGCTGGCCTCTCAAACTCTGGCCCTCGGCAAGCTCAAGGTGCGCCGCGTGGAAGTCAATGGCGACTTGCTGCCTGGGGTGTACGCCAAAGACGTGGTGCTGCACATCATTCGCAAGCTCGGGGTAAAGGGTGGCGTGGGCTACGCCTATGAGTTTGCCGGCAGTGCGATCGAAGCCATGTCGATGGAAGAGCGCATGACTCTCTGCAACATGGCGATCGAGGGGGGCGCGCGCTGCGGCTACGTCAACCCCGACCAAATCACCTACGACTATTTAAATGGGCGCGACTTTGCCCCCAAGGGTGAAGCTTGGGATGAGGCTGTGGCCTGGTGGAACACTCTGCGCAGCGACGCCAACGCCGAGTATGACGATGTGGCCGTGTTCGACGCCGCCGACATTGCCCCCACCGTGACCTGGGGCATTACCCCCGGCCAGGGCATTGCCATCAACGAAACCCTGCCCTGGCCAGACAGCCTGCCCGACGAAGAGCAGGTGCTGGCCCAAGACGCCTTTGCCTATATGGATTTCACCCCCGGCCAAAGCCTGAAGGGCACTACCATTGACGTATGCTTCATCGGCAGCTGCACCAACGGGCGCATCAGCGATCTGAGGGAAGCGGCAAAAGTGGTTCAGGGTCGAACCGTCGCCGAGGGCATAAAGGCTTTTGTGGTACCTGGTTCTGAGCGGGTAAAGCAGCAGGCCGAAGCCGAAGGGCTAGACCAGGTATTCACTGCCGCGGGCTTTGAGTGGCGCGAGGCGGGCTGCTCGATGTGTCTGGCCATGAACCCCGACAAGCTCCAGGGCCGGCAGATTAGCGCCTCATCCTCTAACCGCAACTTTAAAGGACGCCAGGGGTCGGCCTCGGGCCGCACTTTGCTCATGAGCCCAGCGATGGTAGCGGCGGCAGCTTTGGCTGGGCAAGTGACGGACGTGCGTGACTACCTACCCACCCACTAGAGTTGGCCTCATCTCAGTAGGCTACAGCGGCTACAAGGTATTGCAGACAGCCAAATGCGTCTTAGTTGGTGCGGTAAATCACAAACGTTAATGAACTATTTCCCTGGACTTAACCTCGTTTGGGGGATTCCTTAATTTAGGCCGCCGAAGATGGGGCTGGGCAGGTTGATAGCATTGGCCAGGATCCAACCGTTGGGAAACCTTGGTCTTGGAGATAGGGCTGCGATCGCCTCTAAGGGCCGTTCTCACCCCCGTACCCTCGCTAGCACCTACCCGGGCGAACTCTAGGTACCCCTGTGTCTGCAAGCGCAACCTCCGCTCTCCGCGATGCCACTGTTGGCATTCGCAACCATCAGACCTTTATTCAGCTCTTGGAGCAGCTCTATCGCGAGCGAGCCCTAGTGCCCTTTGCGGCAGGGCGGTCCATTCCCTTGCGCAGCGATGAGGTGCTGGTCATCTGTCGGGGCATTGTTCAGCTGTTTACCATTCAGCACGACGGCAGTGAGACGCTGCTGGGTCTAGCTGGGCCATCGATGCCCATCGGCCTACCCCTAACCACCGTTGACCCCTACTGGGCCACCGCCCTCACCGATGTCGATGTGCTGTCGCTGCCCATGGTTGAAATTGAGGGCTCGTCGGTGCTGATGGCGGGCATGTTTCGCAATTTGACCCTGAGAATGCAGCAGGCCGAAGCCTGGCTGGCGCTCTCAGGCAAGCGCCTGGTAGCCGATCGCCTCAAGCACTTTTTGCTGATGCTGGCCAAAGACTTTGGCCATGTCGAACCCAGCGGCATTCGGGTGCCCATGCGGCTGACCCACCATCAGTTGGCTACCGCCATTGGCACCACCCGCGTCACCGTGACTCGTCTTCTGAAAGACTTTAAAGTCGAAGGCTGGCTGACCATCGACCAACGCCAGATCGTGCTCCAACTCGACCCTCGGTTTCCGGCGGATCAACTTCTAAACCCAATGGCTCAGCGCTGAACAGTCCTGATTCCGCTCACTGCTCTAACGTTCAATTAGGGCTGGCTTCAGCTCCTCTGAAACTGTCTCTGACTCAGTTTCGCGATGCTGAAGCTGGTGAAAAAACTTCAGTACGGTTTCTCCGGTAGCCCAGCCACTCAGAGGCTTAACAAACTTATCAAGCGGGTTCAGGTCTACCAGCCAGGAGCCGACCTTTACCCCCAGAGGTTCGAGGTGTTTGCCCCTCAGTTCAGCGTGGATTAGCTGTTTGGCCTGTAAATGCTGGTAAAGCCAGAGGACATCGCTGGTGGTGGGGCAAGGGTCTTGTATGCTTCCCGCTACGTTGTCGCGGGTGAAGGAAACCATAGCTGTCAGGTTAAAGAGGCGGCTGCGATCGATCAGCGCGAGGGTTTGCTGGCGGGTGGGCTGCACCCCTAAGCCTAAGCGATCGAACAGGTGCGCCAACGCTTTGAGCGGTACCGCGTTGGTGGTATCGCTAATGTCGGGAGCTAAGAGCTGGGTGGGCTGGTTCCAGATGTTAGGAGAAGCCGCTAGGCGATCGCGCAACCACTGAGCATTTCTGCCGCCAATCACTTCATCAAGGGTGGTGTCTGCCGGGTCTAGCTCAACGCCGCACAGCAGTTCTAGCAGGGCGATGTATTTGCAGCCCAAGCTGTGGCCAAGCCAAGCGTAGCGATCGCTCTGGTGATATACCCCAGTGTCGTACCCGACCTCGGCAGCGAGCTGCGGCAGATATTTTTGTAGCCGTCGCTGTTCCTCTAACAGGCTTAGGGCAATGCCCCAATGGCGAAAGCTGAAGCGAAAGGGCATGGCCACCACGGTGTAGCCAGCGTCATATAGCTCGCGCAGCAGGTGGCGGTAGCACAGGGTCGGAAACGAGCCAAAAAATGCTCCACCAATAAACTGAATCACCCCTTTAGGCTGAGGATGCAGCGCCACCCAGCTAAAGAAAACCGGCTGAAAGGTAAAAGGTTTCATTAAATACTCAGCGTTACGGCGGTTTTCCATAGCGTCCCTCAGCCTCAGGCAGACAGAGCTACCAGGGCTGAGGGCATCAGAATTAGGCGACGCCTACCGGTTGGTCGGCTCCATGCGGATAGGAATTTCCAGCTTGGAGAGCAGGTCACTGACGGTGCTCAGGTTTTCGGCGCTGGGGTCTACCTGGGCCAGGGTTTCGGCCAAAACCTCGGCCCGAGCCGTGGGGCTGAGCAGCGAGAGGTCAATCATAGGCGGGTTGACCACCTCGGGCAGCACGGGGCGATCGCCCGCCACCTCAGCTACGATGACAGGATCGATGGGGAAGAAGCCGCGATCGGGCTCTACTTCATTAAGGCCCTTACCGCTGGCGAGCTCTAGCGGATAGTTGATCTGGTCAAAGTCGCCGCTGCGAGCCGCGAGGTCGTTGGGCAAGAAGGTGCCGCGGACCTCAGGATTGAGCAGTACCTTGACAGGGGTGTTGCTCTGGGGTCTTAGGAACACCCCCTGGCGCAGGGCAGGCAGGCGCAGGCGCACAAAGCCGCGAATCTCAACATCGGGATTGGCCTCATCGAGCAGGCCGGGTCGAGTCAGGTCTGGCAGCAGTTGCACCGAGGCGGTCTGCTTCGCCGGCAGTCTAAACCGGGTGGTGAAGACGGGGGTAACCGGGCTGGGGTTGACCGCAGTCAGGGCCAGCGGGGTGTTGGCTCCGGCAATATCAAAGGCCACCACGGCGTTGCCTGCCAGAGTGCGATCGGGGTCCACCGGCGTGGGGCGGCTGACGTGAAACTCAAGCTGATAGGTAAAGTCGCGGTCTTCTAAGTTGGCAATGGTCAGGAAATATCCCTGCACCACGCGGCGGGCCACAGCGGGGTCGGCCGGGGGTGGGGCGATGCGCTTGACCAGCAGCTCAAAGGTAGTAATTTCCATAGCTTGATTTCACCAAAAAATACGGCTTGCCCCAGTGGCCTACGCACCCAGTAGAAGGAGGTGCCTCTTGCCGTTGGGGTTAGGCCCATTGTGGAATTTACGTCCTAGGGTCGCCGTCACCCGAGCGGGTACTTTTGGCTGCGGTATTGAAGTCAGTCGCGACCCTTGCCTTCAAGGGCAGCCAGGGCGATCGCCGCTGGGTAGATGCGGTGCTCTTGCTGCTGAACGCGGGCCTGGAGCATAACGAGAGTATCGCCCGGCTGTACCGGCACCACCGCCTGCATAATGATCGGGCCGCTGTCTACCGCTAGCTCGACCTGGTGTACGGTGCAGCCCGCCACTTTTACCCCCGCCGCTAGCGCCTGCTCTACCGCATGCAGCCCCGGAAAACTGGGCAGCAGACTGGGGTGAATGTTCAGCACCCGCTGGGGAAAGGCGTCAATTAATACCGATGTCACGCAGCGCATCCAGCCCGCCATGATCACCCAGTCAGCGCCGTGGACACGGAGGGTCTCCACAATATCTTTGTCTAAGGCTTCGCGGCTGGGGTATTGGCGGTGGTTAAGCAGCACGGTAGGCAGTCCAAGGCGGGCTGCTCGCTCGGCCACCCCAGCCTTAGGGTTGTTGTACACCACGACCTGAATTTGAGCATGCAGATCGCCTCGACTGATGGCCTGGGCGATCGCCTCTAGGTTGCTGCCGTTGCCTGAGGCCATCACCCCCAGTTTGAGGGGTTGCTCAAACTGGGGCCAGGCATCGGGCAGCGGCGGTGAAATCATGGCGGGGGCAGTCTCTGGCATGGCCTCAAGAAACGGGGAAATGAGGTCTATCATCATATGACAACATAAAACACCCCTAGCTTAGGGGCGAAGGAGCGCGGTTGGTGAAGCAGAGCATACGGCTAGGACTGGTCTTTCTCTTGGGCCTAGCGATCGCGGTGACCCTCTCCCTCAGCCCGAGTCAAGGGGCAACCCCCCAGGTTTCCTCAGCGGTTGGACCGAACCATGGCAGTCTTTCTGCTCAGGTTAGCGAGCCGACTCCCGACGCTCCCACTGGGTCAGACCCTAGCGCCGGGTTAGAACCCACCAGCCTCAAGTCCTTTGAAGAGACAGTCAAGGGGCTGACCGTTTCCCAGGGGTTGTTTACGGTCTACCACGACCTCCAGCGCAATCGGGCTTTTCTCGGGCTCAATCCCACCCAGCTCAACCAAAACCTGTTGTTTATCGCCACCCTAGAATCAGGGGTGGGCGAGGCTGGGCTGTTTCGCGGCTGGCCCGTCAACGACTTTATGGTTCAGTTTCGCCAGATTCCCGACAACCGCCTGCAGGTGGCGATTCCCAACGCGCTCTTCCGCAATTCTCAAGCCGAGGCCCAGCAGCTACTGCGAGAATCTTTCAGCGATTCGGTGCTGACAACGCTACCGATTCAAGCCATCAATGGCGAAACGGGCGAACTGCTCATCGACCTCAAAGACTGGCTCATCACCCGTGACCCCGCCAACCTAGCTAACCAGTTTCCCTGGGTGCTGGGCAGCTACGCCCTCAACGCCGATGCCTCTTACCTAGGGCCGGTCAAAGCCTTTCCCGAAAACGTTGAGCTGGAGACGGTGCTGGGGTTTTCGGGTGGCAGCAGTGGGGCAGACCCCTTTGCCCTGGCCCTCAGCAGCATCCCCGACGGTCGGGGGTTCAACCTCCGGGTGCGCTACAGCCTGTCGGCCATTCCTGCTCACCCCGCCTTTCAGCCCCGATTGGCCGACGAGCGGGTGGGTTATTTCATTTCCGCCTACCGGGCCCCGACCCGCCCCGGCAGCTCAGACCCCTTTGTTCGCTACATTCAGCGCTGGCAGTTAGAAAAACAAGACCCTACTGCGGCCCTCTCGCCGCCCAAAACGCCGCTGGTCTTTTGGATTGAGAACACTACCCCCCAAGAATACCGAGCCGCCATTCGCGACGGCATCGAGTGGTGGAACGCCGCCTTCGAGCAGGCGGGCTTTACCCAGGCGATCGAAGTGCGCGAAATGCCCGCTAATGCCGATTGGGACCCTGCCGACGTGCGCTACAACGTAATTCGCTGGTCAGACTCGCTTTACCCCTGGGCCAGTGGGCTCGGGCCTTCGCGGGTCAACCCCCTAACCGGCGAAATTCTCGATGCTGACGTTGTGCTTGATGCCAGCGTGGTGCGCGATCTGGCTATGGAGTACGACACGCTAGCCGATCGGGGGGCGATCGCTAGGGGCGAAATGGCGCTGTGCGGCCACCCCCTCAGCGATCGCCTGATGACCCGGCTCACCGCTCCAGCCGCCGGCCGCGCCGTTTCACCCCAGCCCGACACCCTAGACTATTGCGCCAGCCTGCGAGCGGCCCAGACTAATGCTTTTGGACCTTTGGCGATCGCTACTCTAGCGCCACCGTTTTCGACCCGTGAGGCCAAGGCGGCTTACCTAGAGCAATATCTGCGAGTGCTAACCGCCCACGAAGTGGGCCACGTGCTGGGGCTGCGGCACAACTTTTTGGGCAGCACTCTGCTGTCTCCCGCCGACCTCAACAACCCGGCCATTACTCAGGCCCAAGGCATGACCAGCTCCGTCATGGACTACCTGCCCCCCAATCTGGCCCCCATTGGTCAGCCCCAGGGCGACTATTTCCCGACCCAGCTCGGCCCCTACGATCGCTGGGCCATTGAGTACGGCTATCGCTCGGTGACCAGCCGAGCTACCGCCCAGCGTGAGCTTCAGTCCATTGCCGATCGCGCGACAGACCCCACTCTGGCCTACGCCACCGATGAAGATGCCTACACTATGGTCGACCCCAGGGCCAACGCCTGGGATATGAGCAATGACCCTCTGGGCTACGCTGAGGGTCAGCTGGCGATCGCCAAGGCCATTTGGGATCGCCTCGACTGGTTTTCGGTGAACCCAGGCGAGGGCTACGGTCAGCTGCGTCAGCGGGTGGATTTGGTGTTTTTCTACTACGGCAGCCAGGCCGATACCATGGCCAACTACATCGGCGGCCAGCGCTTTACCCGCACCGACCCCTGGAGTTCGCGGGGGCAATCCCCGTTCGAGCCGGTGGCGGCAGCCGAGCAGCGGCGCGCCCTAACCACCCTTAGCCAGCAGGTCTTTGCCCCCAACGCCCTCAGCCTGTCACCCGAGTTGGTCAACCGCCTGGCTCCCGATCGCTGGTGGCACTGGGGAGAAGATCCGTTTAGCGATCGCCTCGACTACCCGATCTATGATCGCATCGTGTCAACCCAGGCCTTGACCCTCAGCAACCTGCTAGAGGGCGATCGGCTGCTGCGCCTGCGCGACAGCGAACTCAAGCAGCCAGGGCCAGATTCCTTTACCCTAGCTGAGCTATTTGACACCCTGAGCCAGACGCTTTGGACTGAGGTGTTAAATCCACCCGCCGAAGCAACGCCCATTTCTAGCCTGCGGCAGGGGCTTCAGCGCCACCACCTCAACACTCTTACTAGCCTAGTGCTGCGCAACCATGGCTCTGGCGAAGGCGTCACCGACTTTTTAGGCTTTGTTGCCCAAGAGGCTACCTTTGGTGCCCCTGAAGAAGCCCGAGTGCTGGCCCGCTACCAACTGCGGCAGCTTCAGGAGGCGATCGCCCGTCACCTCAGCCGCCAGGGTCAGCGGCTCGACCTGGCGACCCTGGCCTACCTAGAAGATGCGGGCGATCGCATCGTTAAGGTGTTAGACGCCCCCCTGCGAGGCCAATAAGCCCAGTCCCAATCTGTGAAGATTCAGTGATTTTCCCCAAACCCTAACGAAATACCCCGTCCCCCAAGGTGCTATTGTGGATCGGGTCAATATAGCCACTGCCACCGTTGCCTATAGATTATTGTCATTTGCCTAGGCTTCTGGCAGCTTCAGCGCTGGTTATACCGCCCTCCACCCCAACCAATGTTGACCATTGCCAGGGTCGTCGTCTACTGCTTCAGGCTTGTTTTACCTGGGCACACTGAATTCACTAGTATTTTGGTCGTTCCACGGGTTATCCATGCTGAGTGCGTTAGTCGCTTTCACTCTTTCCCCGCTGTTTGCTCAACTACCGCCGGGTGAAACCACCCCAGCCCCCGAGGCTAAAACCGTTGTCATTCCGCGCGATGGCAGCTACGCCGAGGTCATTCGTTACCAGGAAGTGCGCCCCCTCCCCGGCGGCCTGGACGAAACTCCTGTGTTCAACAGCAACAGCCCCGAAGTCGTGCAGCAGAACGGCATTTTGCTGTCCACCTTTCCTAAAGACGGCATGGCTTCCCCCGATGCCCATCTCAACTACGCCTTTAACGGCCGCTTCGACCTCTTTGCCCACCACATTGCCCGTGGGGTGAACGCTGACGATCGCCGCACCCTATTCATGGGCGTTGTGGTGTACAATCCCGGCGACGAACCCATCGACATCACTATTCACCAGGGAGTCAGCTACCTCAGCCAAGAGGCTCCCTTCATCAATCTGCCCGATGCCCGACTCAGCTCGAATGGCAGTGTCTACGCTGGTCCCGGCAGCCGCACCACCACCGACATGCTGCGCGGGGCAAACCAGTCCCACTGGCCCGAGCGCATCACGTTGCCACCTGGTCATGTGCAACTGCTGATGAACACCCCCATCCCGCTGCGATCGCTCACCGTACCGATCAATGGCAGTTACCCTCAGGGAGGCGTCATTCCCAAACCCCCGATACGCCCCGTCACTTTGACTGCCGCCGATGCCCAAATTAACCCTGAAACTGGCGAGAATGGCACTGTTGCACCGCTGCGACCCATAGCACCGCGCCCGATTCCCAGCAATGGGCGCACATCCATGATGTATCTCTCCAGCAGCGGCCCCGTGCATGTAGCTAGCCTAGCCCGTTACGCCGACGTCATGCCCAACGGCAACGAGCGCGTGCCTACCCTGCAAGATTGGCTTCAGGTGCTTAAACAGGGTAACCTCGCCGGCCCCCGAGATATTCCCCCCTCTGATCCTTCGACCTATCGGTTTGGGCGGTTTTACTACGGTCGAGTGGCCGGGGTCGCCAAGGGTGCCAGCTGGAAAGCCACTCTCACCGACTCCTCCGACACCGATGTGCTGACGATTCCGGCCCCCGGCAACGCCTTCTCCTACGTGATTAGCTCCGTCGATCGCAACACCTTTGGCACTGGGCAAATTCAGAGCGCTCCCATGGTGGCTCGCTACCCCGACACTGCTTTCCGTGCCCACGGCAACTACGGGGTGCGCTACAGCCTCAAACTCCCCTTCTACAACAATCGGGGTGTCGAGCAAGCCATCACCCTCAAGTTTCAAACTCCTATGCGCGATGAGGAGCTGGTTCAAGGGCTGCGCTTTCGTCGGCCCCCCGAAGACCGAGTGTTCTTTCGGGGTACTGTGCGGCTCAAGTTTAGAAATCAGATGGGGCTAGAGCGTACCCACTACGTTCACCTAGTCCAGCGCCGGGGGCAGGAGGCTGAAGCTCTGCTAAAGCTGAATATTCCCGCCGAAGCCCGCCAGGATCTTGAGGTTGATCTGGTCTATCCTCCCGATGCCACTCCGCCCCAGGTGCTTACGGTACTCAATGAGGGTGTGCCCGCCGTGTTGGAGGCCGAGACCATTGAGGCTCCGGTCACCCCTGCCCTCAGCCGCGATCTCTAAAATTCAAGCCGCTTTCTGCTCAAACTTTTTGTCGGGGCTAACGGTAACGGGTAGGTCAGAGCACTGTCCCAGCTTTGGCTTACTCAACAGACTCCCACAGCTCTTCGGGCATAGCGCGAGGCTTGCGTGAAATTAGATTGGGCTTAAACACTGGGGGGGCAGCGTCGTTGTGGAGGATTAAAAACCCCGTAGCCATGAGGTTGTCTAGCATGGCCTGGATAGCGGCAGGCTCTGCCTGAGTATGGGCCATGATATCGGCCAGGGATGCACCTCGCTGGCGCAGAAGCCAATTCAATAAAGTGCGCTCTGGCTCGGCTAAAGCCAGCAGGTCAGTCATAGTCTTCGGCCCAGCCGAACCGACGGGCCGGTGTTGGAAGTTGGGGGCCTCCCTCTCCGCGGGACTAGTCATGGAGACTACTCCGCCGCAATAAGTTGGCGGGCGACGGCATGCACCTCTTGGCTAAAGGCGTGGTCGGGATGGTGTAGCCAAAAAATGCCGCCGCTGGCCAACTGCAACATTTCATCGTTCTCGTAGAACAGTCCGCCCACCGGCACCCCGTACTGAGCCTGAACCTTAGAAATTAGGGTTTCGCGGGAGTAAATATCGGGGACTTTGTTGACCAGTAGGGTAATGTTGGGCACGTCGAGCTTTTGGGCCACTTCGAGGGTGACGGCAGTGCCCAAGAAGTCTTGGCGATCGGGGCGCAAAATAATCACCATACGGTCAGAAATGGCGATGGAGAGCAGAGTTTCTTCGTTGAGGCCCGGGTGAGTATCGATGAACAGGTAGTCAAGGTCGAGCTGATTGATCAGGTCGTGGAAGCAATCGTTGAGCAACCCCACGTCGTAGCCCTCCCGCAAAATCTTGGCGATTTCGCCAGCCTTGAGGCTAGAGGGCATTAGGTAAACAGCACCGCTGATATCGGCAAGGGTACCGTCGGCCGTGGCCAGGGCCGTCACATCGTAGGCAGCATCTTTAGCGCTGCACTTATCCCACAGGTAGTCATTGAGGGAATGGGTAAAGTCTTCGTCGTTAAGACCAAAGAGGACGTGAATACCAGGGGACTGAATATCGGTATCGACAATGGCGACGCGCTTGCCTTGGCTGGCTACTGCTGTAGCAATGTTAGCCGTCAGGTTCGATTTGCCTGTGCCTCCACGGAAGGAATGAATCGAAATAACCTGCGCCATAGACGTCTGCCCCTTGCCGGATAAACAATCAAGACTTAGCTGTACTGCCCAGTTTGGGGCCGATAGAACTGGGCCTAGTATTGGAAGAATTGCTGCGAGACTAACGCGCTGAAAGCAGCCCTACCTATTTTGGAAAAATTTCAGGCGCGAGGGAGACGCTTTAGATTGAGTTCTAAGGAGTAGAGGGGCCGGTGTACAAGCTGTTGGTTGATAGTCGGTGCAACAGAGGGCAGCCTCTGAACCAGCATCGAGGGGGCGCACAGGGCATTTGAGGTATGGGCTGTTGGTGTAGTACTGGCAGCGGAAGCAGGGGACTTGGTGCAAGCGCCGCAGCCGTTGCCTGCCATCGTCAACGGCAAGCAAAATCGCCAGTACAAAGACCAGCACCATAACCCAGATGCCGAGGGGCACTACGATCGCCAGCAAAACGTCGGCAGAAAGGATAGAACCTCGCTAAAAGCAGTGGCAGAGATTAGGGAACTGTTCTCAGGCTCTGAGGTGCGACTAGCAAGTTTTCCGTCGTTCCCCAAAAGCTCAAAATCTGGCTGGCTACGGGATGGGGATGCACAGCATGGAAAAAGTGGCGGCCTGGAAATGAAGCGATGCGATCGCTCCCCTTAAGCCAGGGCTGCCATCCCTGAATTTGGGTGGGGTCAACGATAGAATCTGCTTCGCCACCACAGACGAGCAGGGGCACCGCTACGCTGCCGGGGCAGAGGCTAGCCCGCTTTAGCAGCGAGTGGGGCGATACCGAGTGCAGCAAATCCTGCTCTAACAGATTGATCCAGCCACGTAACAAAGGCCGTGATTGGTGCCCAAATAGGCTAAAGACCATTTGGGTGAGTACCTGCCGCCGCTTGCAGGGTAATTGTTCGAGTTGAGCGTAGTAGTGGGCTTGCCAATCGACCATGGGGTTAACGCCCACCGAAAGCAGCGTTAGCGACTTGACCCGATGGGGATTTTGGCGAGTATAGAGCAACCCTACCAGCCCGCCTAGGCCATGGCCCATCAGGTGCACCGGCCGGTTGTGACCTTTGAGGTAGTCGTGCAGTAGGGTGACAGCAATATCGAGGGAGCTGGGCTCATCGGGGGTTTGTCGGTAGGCCCAGTGGGCAACTTCAACATGGCGGGTTAGGCAGCCCAGCAGCTTTTGGTCAAATCGTTCAAAGCTGGGGCTGACGTTGAGCCACAGGGCATCGGGGCAGGTGGGTACAGTCATTGGATACACAATTTCTGAACAATGTTTCAAGCAGGCAGAGAGAGGAAATGCACCTTGGGATATGGGCCAGTGATGTTCTATAACCGAAAAGGCAGGCTAGACGCCAAAGGCTGACTTTAGTTGGGTGACCCAGGTTTTGATGCGATCGCCCGTCAGCTCAGCCTGGTTGTCTTCATCAATGGCCAAACCCACGAACTTGCCATTTTGAACGGCCTTAGAATCGCTAAAGTCATGACCATCAGTCGGCCATTGGCCAACGGTAGTCGCCCCCAAAGCAGTGATTTTCTCAGCCAAAATGCCCATGGCATCTTGAAAGTTGTCGGCATAGCCCACCTGATCGCCAGCGCCAAAGTAAGCCACCTGCTTGCCGCTAAAATCGATCGCATCGAGGTCTTCGTAGAAGCCTTCCCAATCCGACTGCAGTTCGCCAATATTCCAGGTGGGGCAGCCGATGATAATGCAGTCGTAGCCAGCAAAGTCGTCGGGGCTAGCGTCAGCAATGTCGTGCAGGGTAACTACGCTGTCGCCGCCAAACTCCGACTGAATCGCCTCTGCCAAGATTTCGGTATTGCCGGTCTGAGTGCTAAAGAAGAGACCAATCTTAGTCATAGAAAGTATCGTCCTGATTTAACTTAAGTAGTGACATGAGAAAAGGGGGGCAGGATGTTGGAGCCCTGGGTGCCCCCCAAGAGAGGAGAAGTTAACCCAACGCTACGGTTCGACGGTGCTCAGGGCCTTTTCTACCCGGCGAAAGTCGAACCCAATGGCGCGCAGAGCATGCCACAGATGGCCCTGCAAGAAGAAGAACGCCAAAATAAAGTGGGCATTGGATAACCAGCAACGCGAGGTGTGGGCATTCAGCGGCAGCACCACAGTGTCAACGAAGTAGGGCATAATGCCAAGCTTGATGGCCAAGGGCGGGCCATAGAACTCCACCGGATAGGCTAGGGTGTTGACCGCGCAGAAGTAAGCCGCCACAAACCCTGCCAGGGCAATGCCGCCCAGAGAGTAGGACAAAATTGCCTCACCCGAAAACAGCAGCACCCGCTTGGCCCACTTCAGAGGCGGCACCAGAATGTGCCAAACACCCCCGGCAATTAGCAGCACGCCGACAAACAGGTGACCGCCCACCAGATCTTCGAGGTTGTTCAAGCTGGCGAAGTGGGTTTGGTAGCCATAGATCACCAGCGGGTCGAGGGTTGGCTGTACCAGCCGCACGGTCTGAGTCGTGGCGTCGTAGAGGCCGCCCCAGGTGGTGGCTTTAGCTACCAGCAGCAGCGCCCCGGCCCCTAAAAACAGCAGGTGGTGGCCCAAAATCATCCCCAGCTGAGCCGGATCATCCCACTCGAAGTGAAACTTGCGGGCCTGCCCCTTGGCTGCTTTTAAATCTGCGGGGGCTTTGAAGGTGTGAAATAGTGCCCCGGCCCCCAACACAGCGGAAGAAATCAGGTGAACTGCCCCCACCACAAAGTAGGAATAGGTATCAATAACTTGGCCACCGTCGCCAATGCCTAGACCTAGGGTAGCCAGGTGAGGCAGCAAAATGAGCCCCTGCTCACCCATGGGAATAGTTGGGTCAAACCAGGACAGCTCAAATAGGGTGAAAGCTCCTACCCACAGAGCAATGAGCGCCACTTGCCCCACATGAGCAGCGATAAAAAATCCCGACAGGTCTGCAAAGCGGGCATTGCCGGCCCACCAGTCATAGCTCACTTCGGAATTGCCATAGGTTTGCATAGCCAATGACTCCTTACTAAAGTCAAAATCAACACAGCGCTTATTGAGAAGAAAATTCAATAAGAAGATTTGACCACAGATCGGAATCGTTCTCAATAGTAAATGATTAAGTTTTGTTGCACCTGCTAAGCGAGTAGGTTTTGAAACCTGGCGTAAGGAGCGGTGCAGGAATATTGCCGTCGCTATTCAGGCCCGCAAGCAGGTTGTAGTAACCTGAGGGCCAATCTTGTTGATTGCTGGTATCAACAAGATTGGCTAAAGCGATCGCCCCCACCCTGTTCACAAAGAACAAGATGAGGCGATCGCCCCCTTCTCTCACTATCGAAACTAGCTATTGAGAAAAGTCGTATTCTCGGATTTCCAAGCGGCAGCCGTCCTGAAGGTTGAGGGCTCGCTTGATGGGGTTGATGTCTCTAAATCCTTCAGCCCCCTGCTGCTTAAGGCTAGTTTCAAATCGGTCGGCAAACTCCGAAACACAGGGGTTGCGGCTGGCACCTAGGCGCTCTAGATGGATCAGGGTCGTGTCCATATCCCAGACTTCTACGGAGCTGTGCAGCTGTTCCCACAGGCGATTTTCTTGGCTGTTAGTGGCCGTCTTGAGCTGGTGGCGATCCAAAATGCGATAGGCCAGCCAAAAGCTTGCGCTCAAAATTGCCGCCATACCTATAGAAATTAAGCAGCCAGCTAGGGGGTTGCGCCGAGTCAATCGCCCTGAGGTTTGGGGCAGCGGCTCAGCGTTGAGCTGCCTGTAGTAATCCACAAACTGAGGCATCTGATCGAGAAACCAAATCTCAATGCCCTTGGGCTGAATTTGCTCAGCAATGGCCTGGGCAGACTCCCAATCAGCCTCGGGGGTGAGTCCAGCAATCACCGATCGCTGGTCCGGGAAGTGCGGCTGGTGGATCTGAATTTTGTCGACTGTTGCCCACAGGTCAGGTGGTGTGAGTGTGGGGGGGCAATAGATAGCGTAGGCCGGCGTGAGCAGGTCTACGACCCCCTCCTCGGGGCAGGGTACCTGGCGATGAACGCTGTGGCCATAGTCTTCTAGCCAGCGCCCTAGCGCCGTTCGAAGGTCTTCTGCATTGGCAAGTTCTATGGCAACGGTCACGGTCAGTTCAGGGAAGTATAGTTCTTATGTACCAATATTAAAGCGAGATCTGACATTGGGATCAAAATCGCTAGAACACTTAGCAGCTAACAAGTTCGGCCTGCAATAGCTCTGTAATGATAGAGCGGTTCCTTTAAAGCGGTGCCGTTATTTTGCTGGTTGACCCCAGCAATTTGCCGAACCAGTCCCTAGGCTATAAGATAAGGTTAAGTAATGTAAATAATCTCTAAGGAAAAACTATTGCCTGTGATTTTTGATGCTGATAGTTCATCTCGCCCTTGAGGTCGAGCTGGCGGACAAATGCTAAACCCGACCCGTTTCCTACGGTTCTCCTCACTGCGGAGTATGCGTGCATCTACGTAAAGTATTAATAACTCAGTAGGCCCATATATTCATGCTTTGGGGGTCCATGGCCCCAACATCGCTACAGTCGCAGCCCGTTCTTGCTCAGTCAATTTCGGCCCTCTGTCACTCCTCACGCCATTGGTACTGATTTAACTGCCATGTTTGAACATTTCACTAATACCGCGATCGCCGTCATCATGAAGGCCCAGGAAGAGGCCCGTCGGCTGCGCCACAACTTTGTCGGTACCGAGCAACTGCTGCTGGGCCTGATCAAGGAAGAATCGACTCTATCAGCTAAAGTGCTGGGCGAGTTTGGCGTCAACATCAACGATGCCCGCGCCGAAGTCGAGGCCATCATTGGCCGCGGCAGCGGCAGCGTACCGCCCGAGATTCCCTTCACGCCTAAGGTTAAGCAGGTGTTTGAGCAGGCCTTCCAAGAGGCCCGCAAAATGGACTCACCCTACATTGAGCCTGAGCACCTGCTGCTCAGCCTTTGCCAAAATACCGAGAGCGTAGCCTATCGAGTGCTCACCAACCTTGGGGTTGACCCGGCCAAGGTGCGCACCCGCATCATTCAAGATATTGGCGAAGTAGCTGCTGCGCCTGCTGGCAGCCGTCGTGAGAGCGATCGCGACAGCTCCCGCAAGACTGGCAAAATTCTGGCCGAGTTTGGCCATGATCTAACGGCTCTAGCCGCCGCTGGCAAGATTGACCCCGTGGTGGGTCGCGCCAAAGAAATCGAGCGCGTTGTGCAAATCCTGGGTCGTCGCACCAAAAACAACCCAATTCTAGTGGGTGAGCCAGGGGTGGGCAAAACGGCGATCGCCGAGGGCCTGGCCCAACGTATCGTCAACCAAGATGTGCCCGAGGCCCTGATCACTAAGCGCGTCATTAGCCTCGACATGGGTTCTTTGGTGTCGGGTACTCGCTTTCGGGGCGATTTTGAAGAGCGCCTCACCCAGCTCGTGCAAGAGGTGCGCGAAGACCCCGATGTGGTGCTGGTGATTGACGAAATTCACACCCTGATTGGGGCTGGTTCCCTCGAAGGCGGGCTCGATGCCGCCAACATGCTCAAGCCGGCTCTGGCGCGGGGCGAGATGCAGTGCATCGGAGCCACAACCATCGATGAGTTCCGCAAACATATTGAGCGCGACGCCGCTCTAGAGCGCCGCTTTCAGCCCGTCACCGTCAGCCCGCCCTCGTTGAGCGAGACCATTGAGATTCTTCAGGGGGTGCGCAGCCGCTACGAGCAGTTCCACCAAGTGAACTTTACTGACGCAGCGTTAGAGGCCGCTGCCAAGTTGTCGGATCGCTACATCAGCGATCGCCACCTGCCCGACAAAGCCATCGACCTGCTCGATGAGGCGGGTTCCCAAGTGAAGCTGCGGTTCATGCCTAAGTATCCCTCTAAGGAACTTAAGCAGCAGCTGCGCCAGGTCAACAAAGAGCTGGATGAAGCCATTCAGCTGCAAGAATTCCCCAAGGCTAAAACCCTGCGGGAGCAGCGGCAGGCGCTGATTCAGCAGCTTCAGGCCGACATTCCCGAGTATGGTGAAGCGGTGGCTGACAGCGTGCCAGCCCTGCCCAATGTCGATGAAGACAACATCGCCGACATCGTTGCTGCCTGGACGGGCATTCCGGTGAACCGGATGACCGAAACCGAGGCCGTGCGCCTGTTGCACCTCGAAGACGTGCTCCACGAGCGGGTGATTGGTCAGAACGAAGCTGTGGTCGTGGCCGCTAAAGCGATTCGTCGGGCGCGCTCGGGCTTGGCCAGCGGCGATCGCCCCATTGCCAGCCTCGTATTTTCTGGCCCCACCGGGGTTGGCAAGACCGAGCTATCTAAGGCTCTGGCTGTGGCCCTGTTTGGCTCCGAGGAGGCAATGATTCGCCTTGACATGTCGGAGTTTATGGAGAGCCACACAGTATCAAAGCTGATTGGTTCACCTCCGGGCTTTGTGGGCTATGACGAGGGCGGTCAGCTGACCGAGGCGGTGCGTCGCCAGCCCTACAGCGTCATTTTGATGGATGAGATCGAGAAGGCTCACCCCGAGGTCTTCAACGTACTCTTGCAGGTGCTCGACGACGGCCGCTTGACCGATGCCAAGGGGCGGGTGGTGAGCTTTAAGAACACCCTGATCATCATGACCTCAAACATTGGCTCGCAGGTGATTGAGAAGGGCGGTGCTGGTCTCGGCTTTGACTTTGCCACTACCGATGCGGCTACCAGCCAGTACAACAACATCCGCAACCTGGTCAATGAGGAGATGAAGCAGTACTTCCGTCCGGAAATGCTGAACCGAATCGATGAAATCATCGTCTTCCGTCAGCTCACCCGTGACGAGGTCAACCAGATCGCCGATCTGATGCTCGAGCAAGTCAACAAGCGCATCGCCGATCGCCAGATGACAGTTACCCTGTCCGACGCCTTCCGCACCAGGCTGGCAGGCGAGGGCTACGACCAGCGCTATGGAGCTCGCCCCATGCGTCGGGCGATCGCTCGCTTGGTAGAAGACACCCTGGCTGAGGCCATTCTGTCTGGCGCTTTGGAGGAGGGCGATCGCGCCTGCCTCGACATTGACGAGGCTGGTAACCCCGTTGTTACCCCCCAGCGCGAGCCGGCTCTGGTAGGATAACCCTGGACGTTGCTGCCAGCCTGCCAAACCATGGTGAATCTCCCCCCCGACCCGCCCAACCCGTCTGACGCTAGTCGCCGCGTTGGCGATACTGCTCCCCGAACGCGTCGCACCCTTGAGCCTGACGAGCTGTTGGCAGTAGTGCTGGCCTTCTTGGGTATAGGCTCCATCCTGTGGTGGGGCCTAACCCGCAGCCAGGGGCCACTGGCCGACCCGGATCTGTTGTCGCGCCGTGTCGAGGAGCCGTCTTCCCTTGCCCAGCCAGAAATGGAGGGGGCGGAGGAAGATTTTGAACCGCGTACCTTTGAACGGGGCGATCGCCCTCAACAGGATCCTGTCGCTGGGGGACCAAGGTTTGGCCCTGAAGAGCAGCGCTCTTCGGTGGTGACCAGGGAATCACCATCGGGTGTTGTGCTTCCAGTTAATCCTAATGAGACGCTGAGCGACCCCTCAACCGGGGTTGTCGACTCCACTCAACCCCTTGATATTTCTGACGTGCCGCCTACCTACTGGGCCTACCCCTTCATCAAGCCCATGTTTGATGGTGGATATCTGCCCAATTTTCCTGAGAGCAGCTTTCAGCCAGATCAACCCCTGACTCGGGCTGAGCTAGCGGCTCTTCTCAATGAGGCCTTTGGCGATGTCCCCCGGGAGGGTTCGGTGCGCGCCTTTGTCGACGTGCCCAGCAATTACTGGGCCGCTCCAGCGATTGACAGCGTCGTCTCCCAAGGCTTTATGAACGGCTACCCCGAAGGTGACTTTCGCCCCGACCAGGCGGTACCCCGCTATGAGGTGCTAGTCTCCCTCGCCTCGGGTCTGGGGCTAACCGACTCGTCCGCCCCAGACCAAACGCTGCAAGCTTTTGTTGACCTCAGTCCGTTGCCCCCCTGGGCCCGCCCCAAGGTGGCTGCCGCCGCGGAAAACGCCCTGGTGGTGAATCACCCCAATCGCGACCAGCTCAAGCCAGCCCAGGCCGCTACCCGTGCCGAGGTTGTCGCAATGATTCACCAGGCTCTGGTGCAGCAGGGTAAGCTACCGGCGGTAGAGTCGGAGTATGCCGTGCCCTAGGGAAACCGTGAGGGATGAGAAAGATGAGGGGGTGAGGAGAACAAATACGTTTTCTCCTTATCTCTCCACATCCTTATCTTCTCCACGATTCCTTCATTCTCTGTTCTGCCCAGCACAATTTCCTATGCCTTGATCCCACCGTCTGATAGACTGGGAAATCGAGATGGGGAACGCGAAACCCACTAAATATAGGCAGTTTGGAGGATTGATCCCGTGGAAAGTACCCTCGGTCTTGAGATTATTGAGGTTGTCGAACAGGCTGCGATCGCATCGGCCCGCTGGATGGGCAAGGGCGAAAAAAATATCGCTGACCAGGTGGCAGTCGAAGCCATGCGGGAGCGCATGAACAAAATTCACATGCGCGGTCGCATTGTGATCGGAGAGGGCGAGCGGGACGATGCTCCGATGCTCTACATCGGTGAAGAAGTGGGCATTTGCACCCAGCCCAATGCCACCGATTTTTGCAACCCCGACGAACTGCTCGAAATTGACATTGCCGTTGACCCCTGCGAAGGCACCAACCTAGTGGCCTACGGCCAAAACGGTTCTATGGCCGTGCTGGCAATTTCTGAGAAGGGTGGTCTGTTCGCCGCTCCCGACTTCTACATGAAGAAGCTGGCGGCTCCGGCCCAGGCTAAGGGCAAGGTCGACATCAACAAGTCGGCCACCGAAAACCTGAAAATTTTGGGCGAGTGCCTCGATCGCGGCATTGATGAGCTGGTGGTCGTGGTCATGAAGCGTGATCGCCACAACGACCTGATTAAAGAAATCCGTGACGCCGGTGCCCGCGTCAAGCTGATTGCTGACGGCGACGTTGGTGCGGCCATCTCCTGTGCCTTCTCGGGCACCAACACCCACGCCCTGATGGGCATCGGTGCGGCTCCTGAAGGGGTGATTAGCGCTGCGGCTATGCGCTGCCTAGGTGGCCACTTCCAGGGTCAGCTGATCTACGACCCCGCTGTGGTCAAAACCGGCCTGATTGGCGAAAGCAAGGAAGCCAATATTGCCCGTCTCAACGAAATGGGCATCACCGATATCGATAAGGTCTACGATGCTCACGAGCTGGCCTCGGGCGAGACCGTGCTGTTTGCTGCCACCGGCATCACCCCCGGCGAACTGATGGAAGGGGTGCGCTTCTTCCACGGCGGTATGCGAACCCAGTCGCTGGTAATCTCTAGCCAGTCCAAGACCGCTCGCTTTGTGGACACCATCCACATGGTTGACCAGCCTAAGGCTCTCCAACTGCACTAGGCGCTCTTAGGCCTAGCGGCTGCCTGACTTGAATCCCCTTGCCCTCCTTATGGAGGGCAAAAAAGCTGTCTTGGACAGCATTGACTCGGGAGATCAGTCTTGGCAAATAAACGCTGACGGGCGTAAAAACGCCCTAGAGTATGGGTTAAATTCGTTAGCCTAGAGATGCGGGATCCTCGCATCTCTTTTTTTGGGCCTTGTTACAGTTTTTGATGGACTTTTGTTGAGTTTCCTTGAGTCGGGCCCTGTTTATCTCTAACTTCAAACATATTGGCAATTGTGTATACAGCAACCTTCGGGCGGCCATTCCTAGGCGACCAGGCTCCCCCCAAGGATCTGTCAACACCATAAAATTAGGTGACTACTAAACGCGTGGAGGAAGAATGAATATCGCCGTAATTGGCCTGAGCCACAAAACCGCCCCGGTGCAAATTCGCGAAAAACTTAGCATTCCGACGGCTCAGACAGGTGACGCGATCGCCCATCTCACCCATTGCCCCCACATCGACGAAGTCTCCATCCTCAGCACCTGCAACCGTCTCGAGATCCACATCGTGACCGAGGAAACCGAGCAGGGCATTCGCGAAGTAACCCAATTTCTCTCTGAACATAGCGGCCTGCCCCTCCACGAGCTGCGCCAGCACCTGTTCATCCTGCTGCACCAAGATGCCGTCAACCACTTAATGAGGGTGGCCGCGGGCCTCGACAGTCTAGTGCTGGGCGAAGGGCAAATTCTTGCTCAGGTGAAGCATGCCCACCAGCTGGCCCAGCAGCACAAAAGCATCGGCCGGGTGCTAGATCGCCTGTTGAAGCAATCCCTCACCGCCGGTAAGCGCGTGCGCAGCGAAACCAGCATCGGCACCGGAGCCGTCTCTATCAGCTCCGCCGCTGTAGAACTGGCCCGCATGAAGGTGCCCCACCTGAACAGCTGCCACATCAGCATTCTGGGCGCGGGTAAAATGGCTCGCCTGCTGGTGCAGCACCTAGTTTCTAAAGATTCCTCCTGCACCATCACCATTCTCAACCGCACCATCGATCGTGCTAATGAGCTGGCCAAGCAGTTCCCCGATGCCAACATTCGCACCGGTACCCTTGCTGCCATGCTGGAGACGGTTGAGGCCTGTGATGTGGTGTTTACCTGTACTTCGGCCACCGAGCCAATTCTGGATCGCGACAATCTGGCCCCGCTGGTCAACAACCGCACCCTGATGGTGTTCGACATCTCGGTGCCTCTCAACGTTCACACCAACGCCAACGAGCTGGACAACGTTCACGCTTTTAACGTCGATGATCTGAAGGCCGTGGTGGCCCAGAACCAGGCCAGCCGTCGCCGCATGGCTATGGAGGCCCAGGTGCTGCTCGACCAAGAGGTGGAGAGCTTTATGGACTGGTGGCGTTCCCTCGACACCGTGGGCACGATCAGCAGCCTGCGCAGCAAGGTCGAGACCATCCGCGAGCAGGAGCTAGAGAAGGCTCTGTCGCGCCTGGGCAGTGAGTTCGCCGAAAAGCACCAGGAAGTGATTGAGGCGCTGACTCGGGGCATCGTCAACAAAATTCTCCACGACCCCATGGTGCAGCTGCGCGCCCAGCGCGACATTGAGGCTCGCAAGCGAGCGATGCAGACCCTTCAGGTGCTGTTTGATCTAGAGACCACTTCCAACGAGAAGTACAGCTAGCGAGACATCAGAACCTAGGTTTCTCTGGTGAAGACAACCCAGCCCTCAGGGATTTTGAAAATCCCTGAGGGCCTTTGCGTACAGTAGGATTGAGGGGAAGGCTCGATCCATGACTATGCCAACAGTTCTCAGCTCTTCAACCGATCAACGGGTAGCCTATGGCGATCGCACCTGGGCACAGTTTAAGCTGATCCAACAGGGCTTGGAAGATTGCCCTGGAGTGCGTCTGTTTTACTACAACCGCACTGTGGAGGTGCTGACGCCAGGACGCGATCACGAGTTTTTTAAGTCGGTGATTGGGTTTTTGCTAGAACTCTTTTTTGTGGACCAAGGCATGACTTTTATCCTACTGGGTTGATGGATCAAGAGCGGGAGGGTGAGGCTTTTGCCCAGGCCGACGAGTCGTACTGTATGGGTGGCCCGAAGGCAATCCCTGACCTCTCCATTGAAGTGACTTTCACCAGCGGCAACATCACCAAATTGGCGCGGTATCGCTTGCTGGGCGTGCCAGAAGTTTGGTTTTGGGAAGATGGGCTGCTGAGTCTGTATCACCTGGAGGGCGGCGAGTATCAACGGATCGATCGCAGCCAGATTGCCGAGTTGTCGAGCCTAGATATTGAGCTATTTTGCCGCTGCGTGTTGATGGCCGAGACATCTCGCCTAGAGGCGGCTCAAACATTTCGGCGAGGGATTCAAGCTGCATAGGCGGTGTAAGATATCGAGCATCCTGATGTTGGCTTAAGCGTACATGGCAAATCCCTTTCGCGTTGGTGTGGCAGGCCCGGTGGGCTCGGGCAAGACAGCCTTAGTAGATAGCCTCTGTAAGGCGCTGCGCGATCGCTACTCCATTGCCGTAGTCACTAACGACATCTACACCCAGGAAGACGCCCAATTCTTAGTGCGCAGTCAGGCGCTCAGCCCCGATCGCATCGTTGGGGTTGAGACCGGCGGCTGCCCTCACACCGCCATCCGCGAAGACGCCTCAATGAATTTGGTGGCGATCGAAGATCTTGAAGCCCGTTTTGATCCCCTTGATCTGGTGTTCGTGGAGAGCGGCGGCGACAACCTGGCCAGTACCTTCAGCCCTGAACTGGTCGATTTGACCCTCTACGTCATTGACGTGGCCGCCGGGGACAAAATCCCCCGCAAGGGCGGGCCGGGGATCACTAAATCTGACTTTTTGGTAATCAACAAGATCGACCTGGCTCCTATGGTGGGCGCCAGCCTAGAGGTAATGGAGCGAGACGCTCTCAAGATGCGGGGCGATCGCCCCTTTGGCTTTACCAACCTCAAAACCCAGGCGGGTCTAGCCACCATTATCGATTTTATTAGCTACCACGCAGCGGCTGAACCCGTAGCGTTAGTTCCTTGACTAGAGCTGTTTTAAGAGCGTCGTGCAGAGTTTTGGCAAAGCCCGGTTGAGGTCCTAGTGCCGATACATTCGTGGCGATCGCCCAAAATCAGTCTTTAGAAAGAGGTCACTCTAACTCACACATCTCAGAAACGTTACAAAGAAGTTGAGGCCTTTGGTACTCTAGGCTACATTTACTGCCAATCACACCTCCTAATATCCACTCTGACGGTCTACGTGATTTCTCGATCAGACAGTCTTCCATTAAAGAGTCAGGAGCGAGGTTGAATGGTAACTCGATTTAATCGACGTAAGTTCTTGGTGTATGGGTCTGCGACCCTGGGCACCTCCATGTTGCTCAAAGCCTGTGGCGGCAGCACCACCACTGATACCGGTGCTACCGACGCTAGCACCGATACTGCCGCCGCCGATGGAGAAACCATTAAGGTGGGCATTCTGCACTCCCTCAGCGGCACCATGGCCATCAGCGAAACCACTGTGGTTGATGCTGAGATGCTCGCTATCAAAGAAATCAACGAGGCTGGTGGTGTCTTAGGCAAGCAAATTGAAGCCATCACAGAAGATGGCGCCTCTGACTGGCCTACCTTTGCTTCCAAGGCCGAAAAACTGATCGATGACGACCAGGTAGCCGTTGTGTTTGGCTGCTGGACCTCAGCTAGCCGCAAGGCCGTGCTGCCCGTGTTTGAGTCCAAGGACCACATGCTGTGGTACCCCGTGCAGTACGAGGGCCAAGAGTGCTCTAAGAATATCTTCTACACCGGGGCTGCTCCCAACCAGCAGATTGAACCGGCGGTAGACTGGCTGCTCGAGAACAAGGGCAAAGACTTCTTCCTGGTGGGTTCTGACTACGTCTTTCCCCGCACCGCCAACACCATTATCAAGGAACAGCTGACGGCTAAGGGCGGCAACACCCTAGGTGAAGACTATCTGCCCCTGGGCAACACCGAAGTCACCCCGATCATCACCAAAATCAAGGCTGCCATGCCCGACGGCGGCGTGATTTTCAACAGCCTTAACGGTGACAGCAACGTGGCCTTCTTTAAGCAGCTCCAGGGCGCAGGCATGGGGCCTGACCAGTACCCCGTAATGTCGGTGAGTGTGGCAGAAGAAGAAGTCCGTCAGATTGGCCCCGAGTTTCTGGTGGGTCACCTGGCGTCTTGGAACTACTTCCAAACCGTTGAAACCCCCGAAAACGAAAAGTGGGTTGCCGACTTCAAGGCCGAATTTGGTGACGACCGGGTGACGAACGACCCCATGGAAGCCGCCTACATCATGGTTTACCTGTGGAAGCAGGCCGTGGAAGCCGCAGGCAGCTTTGATATTGCTGAGGTGCGGGCGGCGGCCTACGGTCAGAGCATGGCTGCCCCCGAAGGTACCGTGACGATGAACGCCAATCACCACCTCTCGAAGACCGTACGGCTTGGGGAAGTCATGGATGACGGCATGTTTAACATTGTCTGGGAAACCGACGGCCCGATTGATCCGGAGCCCTGGAACCAGTTTGTGCCCGACACCATCGGTTTTGCCTGCGACTGGTCTGACCCCGCTAAGGGCGGTAAGTTTGAGGTCTAGGGTTAGGCTGTAGCCGCGATCGCGGCACTGTCGAACAGTAGTTTGGCGGGGGTGCAGCAAGCTGTGTCCCCGCCCTTGGTATAGAGTCGGTCAAATACTTAGGTAAGCAACTATTCTTGCCGTTTGGTGAGTTGCTAGAAGATTGAACTGCTCGACCTAGAGCTTTGGCTTTTTGCCTAGCTAATTTCTCAAAAAGATAAAGGGTAAAACAGCCCCAAGTGACGGTAGAAATCAAACCTTTAACCAGGCAAAAATTGTAAAGGGTGAACATTTCTTCTCTGCGAGGCACCTTATATTCCACTGAGATTGTGCCCAGCTTTTATGGCGGGTCAATTAACATTTGTTAAGTAGCGCGTTGTTCCTAAATCGGTAAAGGCTGTGTTGGAAGGCTTAATTAGTGGCCTTTTTAATGGCATTAGCATTGGTGCGGTGCTGTTGATTGTGGCATTGGGCTTAGCGATCGTGTTTGGCTTGATGGGGGTCATTAATCTGGCCCACGGCGAACTGATGATGTTTGGGGCTTACACCACATTTGTGGTGCAAAATGCGGCTAAAAGCATTGGGGGGATTGCTCCTGATCTATACATATTTGCGGCCCTGCCTCTGGCGTTTTTGGTGGCGGCTTTACTGGGCTTGCTGCTAGAGCGAACGGTGATTCGTTATCTCTATGGACGTCCCCTAGAAACGCTGTTGGCCACTTGGGGGGTGAGCCTGATTTTGATTCAGTTCATCCGCAGCGTCAGCCTGCCGATGGTGATTGGCCTGGGTATTTTTGGGGTGTTGTTTTTAGTTGGTCGTTGGGTGCTGACGCGCTACACCGACTGGGAGCGCATTCAAGCCTGGGCCAACCCGGTGTTTTTGGGGCTGTCGGCGGCGATCGCGGTGCTGGCCTGGATTTTGATCGGCAATGCTGGCAGTACTAAGTTCTCGCGGGCCTGGTTTAGCACCCGCAACGTGGATGTCACGCCGCCCAGCTGGCTGCGGGGGGGCATCACCCTGGGCGATTCGCTGCAGTTTCCCTCTGCCCGACTGTTCATTATTGTGCTCACCATTCTTTGCTTGGTGGCAGTCTATTGGTTCCTCAACGGCACCGCCTGGGGGCTGCGAATCCGCTCTGTGACTCAGAATCGAGGCATGAGTGCCTGCTTGGGCATTCCCACCGGGCAAGTGGATGCGATTACGTTTGCTCTGGGGTCTGGACTGGCGGGGATAGCCGGGTGCGCGGTGACGCTACTGGGCTCGGTAGGCCCTAACCTGGGGGCCAACTACATCGTTGATGCCTTCATGGTGGTTGTAGTTGGTGGGGTTGGCAAACTGGTGGGCAGCATTGTGGCAGCACTAGTGATTGGCATCACGACCTATCTGGTGGGGTCGGGCACCATGGCGCTGCTGTTTCCGCCGACGGGATTCTTTAAGCCTGCGTTTGACTTCTTCACCTTTTTTGCCACGACGAGCATGGCCAAGGTGATGGTGTTTGCGTTGATTATCGCCTTTTTGCAGGTGCGGCCCGCTGGGCTGTTCCCGCCGAAGGGCCGTTCGGTGGAGCTATAGGGCTATGACTACAGATATTGCCGTTCAACCGCGTCGGGCCGCTAAGGCCAGCCAAAAGCGCAAGTTGATGATTGAGGCGATCGCGGTTATTGCGATCGCCCTCATCCTGATTCTGATTATGCCGATGCTGCTGACGGGCTTTCGGCTGAATCTGCTGGGGCGTTTTTTGGCCCTCGGCATCGTGGCTCTAGGCATCGATTTAATCTGGGGCTTCACGGGCCTGCTCAGCCTGGGCCACGGCATCTTCTTTGGCTTAGGAGGCTATGCCTTTGCCATGTACCTGGAGTTAAACACTCTGGGCGAGGGGCAACTGCCAGAGTTTTTTGGCCTCTACGGGGTGACGGAGCTGCCCTGGTTTTGGCAGCCGTTCAACTCGCTGCCGTTTACGCTGCTGGCGATATTTACCATTCCGGCGATCGTGGCGGGGCTGCTGGGCTATTTGGTGTTCCGCAACCGCATTCGCGGGGTCTACTTCTCAATTTTGACCCAGGCCGCCCTGGTGGTGTTTTTTAACCTGTTCAATGGTCAGCAAAAGCTGATCAACGGCACCAACGGTCTCAAAACCTCTACCTCGGTGTTTATGGGCCAGCAGGTGGGCAGCGACGGCATGCGGATGTTCTTTTACATCAGCACCGTCATTGCGCTGATCGCTATGTACGCCCTCTGCCGCTGGCTTACCAGCGGGCGCTTTGGCCGCATGCTGGTGGCCATCCGCGATGACGAAAACCGGGTGCGCTTCTCAGGCTACGACCCAACGGCGTTTAAGGTGCTGGTGTTTGCGGTCTCAGGGGCGATCGCGGGTATTGCCGGTGCCCTTTACACGGTCCAGTCTGGCATTATCTCGCCCCAGGTGATGGATATCGCCTTCTCTATCGAGATGGTGATTTGGGTTGCCGTAGGCGGGCGCGCTACTCTGGTGGGCGCCGTGCTGGGTGCCGTGCTGGTGAACATGGCCCGCAGCCTGCTCAGCGAGCGCTTTCCTGACGTGTGGCTGTTCTTCCAGGGGGCGTTGTTCTTGATTGTGGTGACGGCGCTACCCGACGGCATTATTGGCTGGGGTCGCCGCCAATTTGGCTCTGCGGTTAGCTCGGCCCTAGGCCTCACCCCTACAGACGTGCCCTACGCCAGCGATAGCGATTCGGTAGTTGAAGCTGTCCCCGAGTTCGCCGAAAAGTAGTCTGCTGAAAAGTAGGGTGGGCATTGCCCACTACTTAGCTGAGGCTTCCGCAGCCTAGCTCAGGCAACAGCCCCTTATCTGGGCATTGCTCACCTAACTCAGCAAAGACCTCAATTAGCCCCACAGTCCAATGGTTGGCAGTGCCCACCCTACCCATCCACCCCCACCCATCCACCCACAATGAGCACCAAAGTCCTAGAGATTAAAGACGTCACGGTCAGCTTTGATGGGTTTAAGGCCATCAACAACCTCAACTTCAGCATGGATGAGGGCGAACTGCGGGTGATCATCGGCCCCAACGGCGCGGGCAAAACCACCTTCTTGGACGTAATCAGCGGCAAAACCAAACCCACCGAGGGCGTAGCCTACTTCAAAGGTCAAGATCTGCGCAAATACAAAGAACACGAAATCTCTCGTCTGGGCATTGGTCGCAAGTTTCAAACTCCCCGCGTCTACCTCAACCTCACCCCCCGCGAAAACCTCGACCTCTCCTGCAATCGCAATAAAAACGTCTTCTCCACGCTGTTCAAAAAGGCCCCGTCCGCCGAAAAGCGCACTGTGGGCGGCCTGCTCGAAACCATTGGCCTCGACCACAAAGCCGACATCCCCGCCGCGCTGCTTTCCCACGGCGAGAAGCAGTGGCTTGAGATCGGCATGCTGGTGGCCCAGTCGCCCGACCTGCTGCTGGTAGATGAGCCGGTGGCGGGCCTCACCGACGAAGAGACCGAGCAGACCGGCAAGCTGCTGATGTCGCTGGCCGAAAGCCACTCCATCGTGGTGATTGAGCACGATATGGAGTTTGTGCGCCAGATTGCCCGTCAGGTTACCGTGCTGCACCAGGGCAGCGTGCTCTTTGAAGGCACCATGGACCAGGTGCAGACCGACCCCAAGGTGATTGAGGTCTACCTGGGCAAAGAAACCGGTCTCACCCCCGAGCAAATGCTGCTGCTGCGCATTGCCGCCACCATGGCCTGGGCCGACGACAACTTCGCCGATGTGCAGCAGGCGCTAATTCTCGATCGCCTCAGCCGCAAGTTTGCCCACGCTCCCGAAGAGCAGGCTGAGCTGCGCAGCGATCTCCAAAACCTGCTAGCCACCGAAATTCCCCTAGAAGACCTAGTACCTCAGCTCACTACCCAAGCCCAGCGAGAAGAAGCCCTCATGCTCAGCTACGAGGTAATTAGCTCGAACCAGATCAATCAAACCGAGGCCATAGTCTACCAAAAACTGCTGAATTTGCTCAGTTTGCCTCCCGAGACCGTCAGCCGCTTAGAAGCCGCCGCCTTAGAGGAACTAGCTGCGCGGGGGTAGATGGGTGGACGAGTAGATGGGTGGATGAGTCAGTTTACTATTCACCCCATCACCCACTCTCCTACCCATCCACTCTCCTACCTGTCACTCTCCTACCCATCCACCCTCCCACCCCCTTACTCCCCACTCCCCATGACCACCACCCTCCCCGCCCCGGCTCTACAAGACCCCATGACCGCGCCCATGCTGGAGGTCTCGGGGCTGAACTTTTACTACGGCGAAAGCCACATTCTGCGGGATGTGAGCATGACTATCCCCAAGGGGCAGATGGTCTGCCTGATTGGCCGCAATGGCGTGGGCAAGACCACCATGCTCAAAAACATCATGGGGGTGCTGCGGCCGCGCACGGGCGAAATTCGCTTTGAGGGGCAGGTAGTGAATAGCTTTCCCCCCGATCGCCGGGCGCGGTTGGGCATTGGCTACGTGCCCCAGGGCCGAGAAGTGATTCCGCGGCTAACGGTGCGGGAGAATTTGCTGATTGGCCAAGAGGCCCTGGGCAGTCGCGGCAAGGCACAGAAAGAAGTGCCTGAGGAGATCTACGAGCTATTTCCAGTGCTGAAAGACATGCTCGATCGCATGGGGGGTGACCTCAGCGGCGGTCAGCAGCAGCAGCTGGCGATCGCCCGCGCTATCATGGGCCAGCCCAAACTGCTCGTATTAGACGAACCCACCGAAGGCATTCAACCCTCAATCATTCTCGATATTGAGGCGGCGGTGAAGAAGATCATTAGAACCACTGGTATTTCAGTGCTGCTGGTGGAGCAGCACCTGCACTTTGTGCGCCAGGCCGACTACTACTACGCCATGCAGCGGGGCGGCATCGTGGCCAATGGTCCCACCAGCGAACTCACCAACGACATTATTCAAGAGTTCTTGGCCGTGTAACGGCTCCAGGTTAGTTCATCCCAAGTGCGTAAGAAACGCGAGCTGGGCAAAGGATTATAGCCTTTGTCCAGCATGGTGCTGGCTGTGAAAACGCTCCATCAGTTTTGCTAACCGTCTGCTTATGACCGTGCTGAAATAGCGACAGCTGCTCTAGTCACAAAGTTGTCACTTTTGGGTTTTACCATCGAATTAATTCATGCTTCAAGCGAAACCTAACAGCTGCTAAGAGCTTTTTAATTATGCAAAATTACTATCCTTGGAACACTCAGGCTCTAGTAGATTGGCTCAACCAAGAACTTCGTTACCGCACCAGACCAGACCTAGAAGCCGCATTAAAAGTGGAACGGCATGTGATTAAATCTTGGCTCACTAAGTCTTCGCCTGCTATTACCCTGACCCATCTGCGGGCGATCGCTGAATACAGAGGCTGGACTTTAGACCAAACCGTTAGCTGGCTTGGGTTACAGCCCGCCCACGTACAAGAACTTATCAACCAAGATAGCTCAGGAGTTAGAGAGAGTCTTCGATAAAATTCGACGACAACTAGATTTAGGGAGTTAATACAAACGTAAAAAATACAGGGGATTGATTGAAAATCGATCTGTGATATTTTTGACAATAACTGCTCCCTATCTCGCCATGACCAGCAGATTTAGATCTATTGATGGCAGCCTGTTTTTCTCGCTGCGACGCCTAGGCTGGGCTGCGATCGCCGCTCTAATGACGCTGGTTATTCTAATTTTGAGCAGTCGCTCCTCGCTCACCTGGGCAGATGCGCCCGACGCCAACCCACCTGAAACCACTGCTGCGCCTTTTTGGGTTGGGGCCGATGCTGGCACCACCTGGCGGATCTTTGGCCTAGAAATTGTAGGCAAAGTTATGAGTTCGCAGACCGATGGGGCTTACTCAGTGGTCATTAGCAATACGCCTCCTGAGGGCGGACCGCCGCTTCACGTCCATGAGCATGAGGACGAGCTGTTTTACATTCTCAAGGGCACCTATGAGTTTCGCTTTGGCGACGAAACCGTAGTCGCTAACCCAGGGGATTTTGTGCATCTACCGGCCCACATTCCCCATACCTTTCGCAACATCGGTTCAGAGCCCGGCATGGCGATGAATACCATGACCCCCGGCGGATTTGAGCAATTCTTTGTTGAGATTGACCGGCTGCCAAAGGAACAACCCCTCGATCGCAAACAAGTCGCTGCGATCGCCAGTCGCTATGGTCTACAGTTCTTGCCGGAGTCGCCGTAGCGCTGTCTGTTACCCAATTTTGTTGGACGGCTCCCGAATTGGCAGGACAAACGGCGTCCAGTCAGGCTGTCTTCGGCTTCACTATATTGGATTCGAACTGGCTATCCCTTGCTTTACGTCACCGCCAAAGAGGCCAAGCTCCAGCTGATTCAAAACCGCTTTTCGGGGCTGCTCGGGCAGCCTATTCTGGGCTACGAGCTGGCTCAGATGTGGTGTGACGACGACCAACAGTGGAGCGACTGGATGGATTTACCGCTGTTTTTAACTGTGGGCGATTCCACTCTGTCGATTTCCTGGCAAAAGTTTGATGACCTGGCCATTGAGGTGGGCCGGGTGCTGCCCTTTTCCCTTGGTGGGTCAACGGTGCGTTGGCAGTGGGAAGGGGTGGCGGTGCTCGACGCCATTCTCGGTGCCACCATTGCCGCTGTTTCCCTTGGCCGCGGGCAGATGTCTATTGGCGGCAGCGAGCTGGAGATTTGGACGCGCTTGCTAATTACCCTCGACAGCGGCATCACCCTAGATGTGTTTAATGCCCTAGACGCAAACGGCATTGCCCTGGTTACCCTGGAGCCTAGGGATGAGGTCATCCAAGCTGTGGGTTTAAAACCCCAATGAGATCAGGGCGACACCGCTAGCCATGGGGTGTCGAAACCGCTACCAGATCGGCCTCAACCTCCTGGCGTAGACGAGCTAGGGTAGCCGAGGTTTGGGTGTCGTTGAGTAGAGCCGCTAGGGTCGCGCTAACTCCCTCTGGCCCCCAGGTGCAACCCTGCTCTAGGTAGGTTTTAGCGGCCTGGCCAACGGTGTATGCCCCGTACCCAGCGGCGCTAGCCTGGGCTGTCATTGCCCCCGCCAAAGCAGCTACCCCCGAGACGCTATCCACTAGGGTGACCAAGGCAGCGGTGGTTTTGCCCGCCCCCAGCAGCCCGCTGCCCAGCTCGCTCAGCAGCAGAGTACCCGAGCTTTTGAGAATCGCCCGCCACAGCCGCCCCGCCTCATGACCCGTGATCGGAAAGCCGTAGAGTCGCGCCAGGGTGCGAATCATTACCAGATCGATTAGCACGCCGCCCAGCAGGTCCAGCCCCGCGATCGGGTTGAGGGCCACAGCGGCGGCTTTGTACTTGGCAAACTGCCAGATGGTTTCGTCGGCGCGATCGCTGTGCAAACGGCTGACATGGTCCACCATATCGCCCTCGATCGAGCGGGCGTGGCGCAGGGCATTGAGGGCTACCAGGGCAGAGCCATCCTGGCCCACAATGGCTAACAGCGCTTGGCGCAACGGCTCAATTTGAGGGGGCTGGGGTTCCCATTCGTCACTGGTGCGACCATCGGGCCATTCTACCCGCACCTGAAGTGGGGCCGGACTGGCAGCCACCATGACGACCTCCTCTACAGCCAACTTGGCTCCTGGAGTATCTCGGCCCAGCTCAGCCCGCAGACTATTGAGGGTGGCATATACCGCCTGGCGGTCGATCTCGGGATACAGATCAATTTTATTGAACACCAGCAGCAGCGGCTTGTGCCCGCGCTGTAGTTCCGCCAGGGCGTCGTACTCTAGCTGGGTAATCTCCCCCGCCACCACAAATAGAATCAGGTCGGCCTGGTTAGCCACGGTCTGAGCCATCTCGGCGCGAATATCGCCACCGACCTCATCCAGGCCGGGCGTATCCACCAGCTCAATCTGCCAAGGTAGGTCACTGTCCACTTCGGGTTGCCAGTACACTGACCGAGGCCAACGGGTGACCCCGTGCAGCGGGCCAGTTTCGAGGATGCTCTCTCCCACTAGGGCGTTGATGACCGCCGACTTGCCTCGGCTCACCAGGCCAAAGACTGCCACCCGCAGGCAGCGCGATTCTAGCTTGGCGCTGAGGGCTTGGAGCTGGCCTAAGCCCTGTTTCACCGCTGCCTGGTGGGGGTTGGCGCTGCCCTGGACCGCTGTGGAGTAGCGAGTCACGGCCTGGCTGAGGGTTTGGCGGGCGCGGGAGAGGAGGGGGGAGGGGGGCATGGGGGAGAGGATGGGTAGGCGGGTGGGAGGGTGGATGGGTAGGCGAGTGGGAGAGGGTTAGTTGTGGGGTGGGGTGGGTTCGAGGGGGATGGTGGTGGCGGGGATGGTTTCGGCGATCGCATCGAGGGCGATCGGTTCGAGGTCGAGGGGTTGGGCGGTGCTGGCGGGGAGCTGGGCAGGGGTGGGCTTGAGAATGTCGATGCCCTGTTTGGCGAGGGTTTGCAGCAGGCTGAGCTGGCGGTTTTGGCGGATGGTGGTTTGCAGGCGCTGGGCGATCGCGTCCCAGGACAGTTCGCTGGTGGGGGTGCCGGCTAGGGCGGCTTGCTCAAAGTAGTCGACCAGGCTGAGGCCGGCCATGTGGGTAAGGTAGGCGGCGCTGAGTCCTTGCACCAGGCCTCCGGCCAGGTAGGTGGCGAAGTGGCTTTTGAGTACGGCGGTGAGCACCTGGGTCGAGAGTTCAACCAGGCCTAGCTTGACGGTGAGGCTAGCCAGGGTGCCGGCGGCGGTTTTAGCCTCGTTGAGAGTAAGGTTAAAGCCGTAGATTTTGCCCAGATCGAGAATCAGCTGGCCGTTAATGGCGACGGTGGCCAGCAGGTCGAGGGTGGGTACGGGGTTGGCAAAGGCAGCGGCCCCGGCTACCCACTGAAGCTGGTCTATCAAGGGCAGGGCGCGATCGCGGCGCAGGCGGTTGAGGTCGGTTTGCACCTGCTGGCGCAGGGCCTGACTGCGGCGCAGCACCGTGGCCGCAACTAGGGTTGATCGCTCAGCAACTATGGCGCGATCGAGGGCAGCCTGAAGCCCAGCGATCGCGGGGGCAGGTGTTTCTATAGTTTCTGTAAATGTGCCGTCGGCCTGGTGACGGCGCACCTTAATTGGCCGAGGGGCAGCGGCGGCGGTGACGACGGGCACGGTGGCGGGCAGGGTTGCCACCCGCTGCTGAAGCTGGGCCAAAATCGTCTGCTGGTCGGCAGAGTCGTAGTGGTCGTGCTTGTTGAACACCAGCACAGCGCCTTGACCGGCGATCGCGCGCTCCCGCAGCAGAGTGAGGGCGCTGTCGGTAATGTCGCCGTCGGTGATTAGCAGCAGGCCGTCATAGTCGAGCCAGTCAGGGGTGGCGGTCAGGGCCACTTCTTCAAAGCTCAAGGAAGAGTTTTTCTCAACGGCTGCATCGGATGGGGGTGTGAGCAGGGTGAGCAGAGTGGTTTTGCCGGTGCGGGGTTCGCCTGCGATCGCCACCCGCAGCGTTGGGCGATCGAGTTCTGCCCCTAGGGCTTGGTGTCCCTGGCGATAGCGGGTGAGCGGAGCTGAGACTGTGGTTGCTTGACTGGCTAGCTCAGCTTCCTGGGCCAGGGTGTCGATCAGAGCCGACAGCGTCGCCAGCTCGATTTCAACCCGAGTGCGATCGACCACGGGCGGCGCAATGGGCTTGGGGGCCGCTGGCGCAGGCACACCCCGCCGCCACCACCATAAACCCGAGCCCATAGCAATGGCGCTGAGCAACGTCGAGCTATCGAGGGGGTTGATGTGGGTGCTGCCCAGCAGGGCTAGGGTAGCAGAAAGGCCTAAACCGCCCACCAACAGCGGTCGCTTTAGCAGCGCTGGTAGGGTCAGCATCGGTTTCAGCTGCGGGAGAAACCCTCCCGCGATGGTGCCCGCAGTCTCTGTATCTAGAACACTGGCGTCGTCTTTGCCCGTTAACCCTAGCCCCATGGCCTGTTGCCTTCCTATATAGGTTGCTTAATAAGTGGTGATGACGGCCCTATCTAACTGGCCGTTGCCCCTGTTCTAGTCTTGAACCGCGATCGCTGCCTTCAGCATTGCGTCAGCCTGCTGCGTACCTGGGGAGCGACATGCCTGCGCTCTAGTGCTCGCTTTACTATTGTTGCAAAGGCGTTAGCATTCCTCCAGTAGGGTCTTCCTCCCCATTGGCGGCGTAGACGCCCGCCCAGAGCACCCATGAAGCGGTCGGTAATCCTACTGTAAACTGGTGTAGCGATCGCTCTGGCAGACTGGCTGCCTATTTTCAGCCCTGAATTGTTCAAATCTATGCACCCCACCCTGACCCCTGGTACCACCCTTCAGAACCGCTACCGTGTGCTGCAAGAGCTGGGTCATGGCGGCTTTGGGCGCACCTACCTAGCCGAAGACCTAGGCCGCTTTAACGAACGCTGCGCCGTTAAAGAACTCGAACCTCAGCAGGGCGATCAGTTTTCTGACAAGGCGCTTCAGCTATTTCAGCGCGAAGCCGCCATTCTTTACAGCATTGAACATCCGCAGATCCCTAAGTTTCAGGCCATTTTTGAGGAAAATCAGCGCCTGTTTCTGGTGCAAGATTATATTGACGGTGTCACCTACCGCGACCTGCTCAACCAGCGGATTCAGCAGGGGATGGCTTTCTCAGAGGCCGAGGTGCGGCAGTTCTTGCAGCAGATTTTGCCGGTGCTGGCCCACATTCACAGCAAGGGCATCATTCACCGCGACATTAGCCCCGACAACGTCATGCAGCGCCAGGCCGACAGCCTGCCGGTGCTGATCGACTTTGGAGTGGTTAAAGAAGTCGTCACCCGCATTCAGCCGCCGGGCACCCTGAGCCAGGCCACCTCGGTGGGCAAGCTGGGCTACGCTCCCAGCGAGCAAATGCAGTCGGGCCGGGCCTACCCCAGCAGCGACCTCTACGCCCTGGCGGTGACCGCCATTGTGCTGCTCACTGGGAAAGAACCCCAGGAGATTTTTGACGACGTCAACCTCAGCTGGCATTTGCCTAGCACCCTCAGCCCCGGCCTGATTCAGGTGTTGCGAAAGGCTACCAGCTACCGACCGGGCGATCGCTACCAATCGGTGAGCGAAATGGCTCAGGCTCTCGGTGCCGTGGGCACAGCGCCCGGTCCTGCCGCAGCATCAACGCCCTCTCAGGTGCGAACGGTGGCCGTGGGTCGACAGTATCAGCCGACCAAGGTAGGTGCTGCAACCCAAGCGCCTAACTACACCGCCCCGGTGCCCGTTGCCGAGCCCGCCACTCTGTGGGAAAACCCCTGGGCCGTGGCTGTGATTGGCGGAATTTTGGCTCTGCTGGCGGGCCTCGGCGGCTGGACGTTGGTGAGCCTGCTCAACCGCACCCCGGCCCCGACTCCGGTGCCCACACCTGAGATCACCCTTGACCCCCAGCAGCCTCAGCCCACTCCCGAACCCACGGCTGAGCCTACCCCCGAAACTAGCCCGGTTGAGTACAGCCAAAACCTAGCCATTCAACCGGGGAGCGATCGCACCGTCAGGGGCAGTCTGCGCAGCAACGAAACTATCAACTACCGCCTCAACGCCGCCGCTGGTCAGGTGCTGCTAACCCGCATGACCGGCGAAGGGGTGCTGATCACCGTGCTCACCCCTGAGGGCGAGCCGGTGGATAGCTCGGCCCAGCGCGTACTCAACTGGCAGGGCACCTTGCCCGTCGATGGCGAATATATTGTGCAGTTGCGCCCAGTGCAGGGTCTAGAGCAGAGTGACTACGAGCTAGAGGTGAGTCTCAGCGACCAGCCCGACCCTGAGGCGACTGTTGAGCCCGATCCTGAGCCTAGCGTTGAGCCTCAGCCCCCGGTGGAGCCTGAGCCCGAGACCGAACCGGGGCCAAACCCCGACGCCAACGTGGTTGAGCAGCGGGTGCAAATTCCGCCGGGGCAGACCAGCGTGCAGGTGTCGGGTCAGGTCAATGAAGCCCGCTCGCGCCGCTACATCGTCAATGCTCAGGAGGGGCAGGTGTTGGCCCTAGAGCTGCCCAGCGTCAGCGGCCCGGTCACCCTTGATGTGCGCTTTCCCAACGGCGAGCTGATTCCTGACGCGTCGCGGGTGCTGTCGTGGCAGGGGCAGCTGCCCAGCAGTGGCGACTACATTGTGGATGTGTCGTCGCCCCGCCCGTCTAACTACGTGCTGACGATATCGGCAAATTAAGGGGTTGCGTTAAAGGTTCAGGGTTTAAGGTTCAAAGGGGCAGCCCTAGACCCTAGACCTTGCACCCTCAACTCATTTCTCTTCCCAATTTTTTCTAATAAGGGCATATGGTTTCTTTGAATGCGCTGCTAGTTGCCGGTACCGACACCGAAGTGGGTAAAACTGTTCTCACCAGCGCTCTATTAGCCTACTGGCAGCAGCATCGGCCAGACCAAGCTCCGGCGGTGCTAAAGCCGTTTCAGTCGGGGGTGGGCGATCGCGAGCTGTACCAGCGCCTCTTTTTCCCTAACACCAGTCTGGAGGCCATTACGCCCCAGTACTTTGACGCACCTCTGGCCCCACCCCTGGCCGCTGCCCTAGAGGGCCGATCCGTGGATCTCACCTCGGCCTGGCGCTCTTTGGAAACCGCTACCCAGCAACACCCCTGGGTACTGGTAGAAGGGCTGGGGGGGCTGGGGTCGCCGGTTACCTATGAACTCACCGTGGCGGATCTGGCGGCGGCTTGGCACCTGCCGGTGGTGTTGGTGGTGCCGGTTAAGCTGGGGGCGATCGCCCAGGCGATCGCCAACGTGGCCCTGGCTCGGCAAAACGCCCTCGACCTCCGGGGCATTGTGCTCAACTGTTCTCAGCCCTATACCGCTGAGCAGATCGAGCAGTGGGCGCCAGCGGGGCTGATTGCCAGTCTGGCTCAGACCCCTGTGCTGGGAACGCTGCCCTACCTGCCGGCCCCAGAGTCACTGACAGCCCTGGCAGCAGCGGCGGCCAATCTGGAGTTAGAGGCACTCTAACCCAGCAACGGCTCTGCACCTAGCAAAAAGCCGCTAGGTCGATCTCCATCGGCCGATGGTAGCAGCAGCTATCTAATTTAAGCGTGCGCTTCGGGATGAAATACGGCAGCAATGGTCCCCGTGAGGTCAAGAACAGTCGTTTTAGCGGGCTCAACAGTAACCCCAACTCGATCTTCAGGGAAACAGTCACGACTGCCCTTTTCGCACTCAGCGATGATCTCGACGGTGGAGATTGTAGCGGTGGCGGGAGGTAGAGCCGGCGGTAGTTGAAAAAACATAGTTAATTCCTATAATCACCCCAATGTGGCCGTAATTTTAACTAAATCAGCGATCGCAGGGGACTATCACTTTAGCTAGAAACCTTGTATTGCTACAAAGCTTAAAATTTTCCCAAATATATTAAGAAAAGAACTTAAACGTTTAATAAGCCTGAGAAATGCTTTTCATGATGCGCTTTTACGCCCACATTCAGTTAGGCTTCCATAAACGAAAAGCGACAGGCTGAACCACCACAAAACGGAACGAAGGCGTTGCTGAGCGGTGACATGAATTTGGATAGGGTATAGGCGTAGCCAAACCAAAGGCTTTACGTCCGCCTGCCCCTACGAGAGACGCTGGTTTTTTTAATTCACACCTGTATCTAGCAATCCTGAACGAAAGCCGCAAACTGCCCATGCAGGTAAGAAGAACCCGGTGGGCTTGAATTCCAGCTTCGTGAATTATCTTAGCCAGTAGCTCATCTGCCCTAGGCACTAACTCAAGGCGACGGCCCCTTTAGTTACAATCACCAGGCAGTGCGTTGCGGGCATAGCAGTGGCAATTTTTCACGGCATCAAACTAGGTTCATGGCGGCGGTGGCGGTGGTTGGCGGTCATGCTGCTCACAACTTACATCACCGTGCAACTGCTGCCCTACGGTGCGCTGGCTGCCGTTTCGCCTTGGGCAACTAGGCTTCAGGCCCCAACGGTTGCTCCAACTACCAATCGCTCAAACCGGCTGGCTCAGATCGAACCACTGCCCGGCGGTAGCGTGGCCCTGCCCAATTTTGACCCAGCGGTGAACGGGTTTCAGTTTTCCAACCAAGAGTTAACCCAGGCCATCGATATTGCCCGCAATCCTCAGGCTTGGGAAGAGGTGCTGACTGAGCAGTTGCAACAGCTGTTTGGCACTCAGGTCTGTATCGGAGGCGAATCGACTACCTGCGTGCTCACCGCCGCTGCCCAAAGCTGGCTACAAACTCAGCTAGGCCGCATGAACCAGGGCCTCTCAGAGGGCATGGCCGCAGCGGTACTTGACCTGTGGCAGCCCAGCCAGCCGCGCTTGCCCTGGTGGCAGCGGTTGGTCAATGCCCTGCTGGGGAGCACGGTGTTTGGCCTGGTGCGCACCCTGTTTGATCTGCAAACCTTCATCGCCAACCTGTTTTTGATGCAGGGGGTGACGGAGGTAGCTCAGCAGACCCAGGCCGTGCGCGACACCTTTACCCCGACTCAAATTTTGCGATCGCTGCTGGGTGTCTTTCTCGGCGGCTCCCTCGACCCGTTTACTATGGGGGTCTACCGTCGCCTAGAGGGTGCCCTGACCGAGGGCCACAGCCTCACCCCCTACCGCGTCGAAGACCGAGGCAGCGGCAAATACTGGGTCTACGTCTACGACAGCAATTACCCCGCCGGTCGGCCCAACAATCCCACCGACCTCCACGTGGAGTTTGACACCCAGGCCGACACCTGGACCTACCAGCCCACCGCCAGTTCCCCGGTGTTTGAGGGCGATGGCCAGAGCAAAACCCTCGATCTAACTCAGCGATCGTGGCGGCAGCCCCCAGCCGATCAGCCGCTGGCCGCCACCGGCCCCTTCACCTGCCCCTTCTGTGGCGTCAAGGTTGAGACTGGGGCCGAGACCGAGCCAAAAGCCGCCACTGTAGACATCACCCTAATTGGAGAAGGGGTGCTCACCGTCACCCCCTACGAGGAGTCAGCGTCCTCCGACCTATCCCCACCGGCCCTCAGCAGTCAGGATGCCGTAGAGCTGGTGCCCTTCAAAGGTGGATTGAACCGCGATGTGCCTGCCAGCTATCGACTGCCCGCCGACCAGTCAGGGCAACCTCTTCAGGTCACCCTGACTGGGGTGGCCACGGCACCTAGCCAGACCGCCACGCTCCAGCTCACGGGGCCGGGGTATACGGCCAACGTTGACGAACTCAGGCTTGACCCCAGCCAAACCCTCACCCTGTTTTTGGTGGCCAACGCCACCGGGCCGGAAATTACCCTGGTGGCCAACCAAGCCACCGACCTGCCCCACCTGTCGATCAATCTCACCGATGAGACTAGGACCTACCAGTTCAATTCGTCTACCCCAGAGACTGGGTTTTCGCTCACCGATCGCCAGGTGTCTAAAAGCTCTGGGTTTGACCTCAGCGGCCTCAAGCTGCCAGCGGGCCAGCGTGTTGCCCTGGCAGCCAAGACCGACCTCAAGCGCTTTTACTTTGCTGACGATGCCCCGCCCCCCAGTCGGTACGCTCTCACGGTTAAAAATCGCATTGTGATTAAAGACCGCATTCAGCTGGGGGAACGCCAGCCCGACTTCGTCAACTACACCCTGGCCTACGACGAAGAAATGCGGGCCAGCGGCGTGCAGATCGAGAGCCAGCGCCAGGCATTTTTTGACTACGATCCGACCTTTATTGACCCGGCTGAGCTGCCCCGGCAGACTTTGCTAGAGGCTTTTGATCAGCGCGATTTTCCTATCGCTATTGCCTACGAACCTCTGGTGGCTAGTTCAGATGGACAGAGCCCACTGCGATTGGTGCCATCGGGCGGAGAGCCTGTTGGTCGGCGGGTGTTTCAGGGGTCGTTGCAGAAGGGTGGGAAGTAGGAGGACGGGAAGTAGGAGGGTAGGCAAGTAGGAGAGTGGGTGAGTATGGGGGTGGGGGAGTAGGGAAGTAGAAAAGTGGGGGCGGTTGAGCTGGTGAAGGGTTAGTCGAAATCGGTGGGTTGGTTGGGGTTTTTTAGATAGTCAAAGAAGCGTTGAATTTGGTCTGGCCCGGTGCGCCCTAGGGAAAGGGGCGGAATGTCGTTGGGGCCAAAGAAGTCAACGGCTGGAGTTTCGTAGCTGGGAGTGAGTTGCCCACCGGTAATCTCACAGTGAAACACCAGTCTGTAGCTGTGGTGCAGGGCTGGCGGGTGCCCGTGACGGGGGTGGGCGCGATCGTAGCAAGCTAGTAGCTGGGTGGCTCGAGCTGTGAGGCCCGCTTCTTCAAAAATTTCGCGCTCTACAGCGTGGCTGGGGGAGTCACCAATGTCGGCCCAGCCGCCGGGTAGTGCCCATAGTTCGTCTGATTGCTCCTGCACAAGCAGAATTTTTTGATCGCGAAACACGACCCCTCTAACATCGACTTTGGGAGTGGCGTGGCCCTGCTCTTGCTGCATGAAATTCAGAACAGTAGGCGGATCGGTGTCAATTTGGGCAGCGAGCATGGCAGCGGCGATCGCCTGAATCTGTTCGTAGCGCTCTGTGTCGAAAGGATGATTTTTATAGTGCAGCCCGGTTTGGGCAATGCCTTGAAGTTGCTGAATCCAGCCTAGCCACGGAGAGGTCATAGGAAGCGACTAATCCATCGAGTTAAATCACCCAAATTTTAGGGCTTGGCTTTGGGCACTAACTCAAATTCTTGCAATTCTGGTATGTTGGCGGCTGTTTGACGGAGAGGAATGTGCGATTTTGGCGAACATTTATAATTGTGCAACAGCGACCGAATTCAAGTTAATAACCCAACTATTCACATCGCCGCCGAGAGTGCATCTAACCTAAGGAGGAATCCGAGAAAAACCGGATAAACATTAGGAAAACCGCCGCAACCCATGAGTATTTCTACCGTTTTTTCAGTGATTCTGCGGAACTGATAGAGAATTCATAAAACTTTAGTTAATCTTCCTTTGACGGCAAAAATTATGTGATTCTGCAATCAGGAAACGATAAATCAAGGGATTGACAAGCTACATCGGGGGTGCGATCGCCTCGTAACATCCAGTTACACGGCTTCTCTGCAATAAAGCCTTAGATTACTTAATAAAATTCTCATGAAGGCAGTGATAGGATTTCCTCAAGTAAGCCATAAGCTTTTCTTACCACTGCTGGTCGCTGTTTTCTGGAGAGCATTAGTCATGTCTACTAACCCCGTTGCAATCAAGCCCGAAACCCGGAATCACAAGGGATTTTTTGTTCAGGATGCTGACTATGAATTGGTCAGTATTGAGGCCTCTGGCTGGGCTCTCATTTGCGTGGATGATGCCGTTTGTCACTACGTTGACCCCGACAATCTGCTGATCCAGAATCTTGACGCTTAAGATAACTCCAGGCCAGCTACCTGCCTCAGCCAAGGCAAATTTTGTATCAATCAGTTAATACTTAGTCTTTTTGGTAGGCTGCTCTAGTCCTTAGAGCAGCCTAATTTTTGACTTAAAATTGCGGCTGAGCGCGATCGAGGCTCGCTCGCCCAATCTCTGCCAACATATTCCTCGTCCCAAGCCTTCTATCCTTAACCCCATGAAAGAAACGCCCATCACACAACGCATCTCTAGCCTGATTAGCTGGGTCCTAGTGGCCGACCTGGGCCTGGTGTTGCTTAGCCTGGGCTGGTTTCTAGTAGCAGTACTGGGGCGCAGCATGAATGTCGACCTCGGGTTAGACCTCTGGTACTCGCTGTGGAATCCGCTGATTATGCCTGCCCTGAGCGTGCTGATGGCCGGGGCGATCGCTAGCGGCATTGTCGGCTGGGTTGGCCGCCGCTTCAACACCGATCCTTCTTAGAGATTACACAGGTTTAAGGTGCAGCCCTAAACCGTAAACCCCGGCCCCTAAACCTTATACCCTGTTTACCAAAGCCGCTGCGTGCGCGTGTACCACCGCAGCAGCACCCGCGCCAGCCGCTCGCTGTGGTGACGCACCGTTAGATCTGCGCTCTCTTCCATCACGTTGGCAGCGATAATGCGGCGGCCCGAGTCGAGAATGGCGGCGCGATCGAGCAGCACTGGCCCTACCCCCGCCCTGGCGTAGTGGCTGATTACCGTATCGGAGGGCATGACCTTTTGCACTAGCACCGCATCAAACAGGTAGCAGCCGCAGGCCGAGTCGATCGCCCGAATGTGGTCAGATACCGAAAAACCGTCGGTTTCGCCCGGCTCAGTCATGATGTTGCAGATATAGATGCGAGGCACCTGCCGAGCCGCGATCGCCTTCACCAGATCGGGCACCAGCAGGTTAGGAATAATGCTGGTGTAGAGACTGCCGGGGCCAATCACAATGTAGTCGGCCTCTTCAATCGCCTTGACCGCTTTGGCCAGGGCAGGTGGGTTGGGGGGCAAGCAGCCGATGTGCACAATCCGGCCCCGTGCCTCGGTAATCTTTGACTCACCAACAATTCGGCGACCGTCCTCTAGCTCGGCCCAGAGCTGTACATCCACCGAGGTTGAGGGCAGCACCTGGCCCCGCACCGCCAGCACCTTAGAACTGGCGGCGATCGCCTGCTCCAGATCCCCCGTAATCTCATTCATAGCGGTCAAAAACAGGTTGCCAAAGCTGTGGCCCACCAGTCCGCTGCCCGACTCAAACCGATACTGAAACAGCTCCGTCAGCAGCTTTTCTTCATCTGCTAGAGCAGCCAGGCAGTTGCGAATATCCCCCGGCGGCAGCACCCCCATCTCGCGCCGCAGCCGCCCCGACGAGCCGCCATCGTCTGCCACCGTCACAATGGCCGTAATGTTCGAGCTATAGCGCTTCATGCCTCGCAGCAGGTTAGACAACCCAGTGCCGCCGCCCACTACCACAATCTTCGGCCCCCGCGACAGCCGCCGCTGGGTCAGCAGGGCGTCGAGCAGGTCCTCCTCATTCCCTGGAATCAACACATCAGTGATGGCGCCCACGGTGCGGCTCTGGCCCCAAAAAATCAGCCCCAGCCCCAGCAAGATACCCACCGGGCCGCTGACGTAGTTGGGCACGTGGGTCGTAAAGGCCCGCAGCGCCGCCCCCAGCAATCGTCCCGTATAAAATACCGGCGTCAGCTTGAGCCAAATCATGCCGCCGATTCCAACCAGCAGCACCCCAGCCATACTGAGAAATAGCCAGCGCTTGACCAGCAGCCCCGGTGCCAGCCACCACATCAGCCGATTGATCCGCCGCGGTGGGGCTAGGGTTAGCGTCTCCCGACCGACCTTACGAAACAGTCTAGTCAAGGCCGTATAAAAAGGTTTTAAGAACATGAAAGGAGGTCGATAGCGATCTGACCAACCTGAGCGGCGGTTTGCAGCGGACAATAGGGCTGTGGGCGATCGGGCTATTGTACTTAGCCCAAATGACTTATCCCAAGCAACTTCCCGATGGGTGGACGAAATTTGCCCAGGTGTTTCAGACAGCCTTTGATAGGATGAGCACCAGCGCCTTCGATTTTAGCGGCTATTTGATAGAGTCAAGTCATGGATATGCCCAGTGGCTGTTAATGGTTGGTAAACCCAACCGCTTGGCTCGACCACCCCAGGCAACCAGACCGCTGAGCAGACACGGGTACTCCCATCGGTAAGGTCTATGGCCGATCTCCACAATTCCAGCACGATTCCAGGGCAATCCGGCATCCCTTCGTCTGCCCGCACCGCACCGCCCGACGCAGATGGCTGCGGCGACGAGGTTCTGCTAGAACTCAAGGGCATCTCGAAGCAGTTTGACGGCAATCAAGTGCTCGACAATGTCGATCTCACACTGAACCGAGGCGAGGCGGTGGCGATCATTGGCCCCTCGGGCACGGGGAAATCGACTATTTTAAGAATCATTGCCGGTTTGCTGTCCCCCGATGAAGGCGAGATCTATGTGCAGGGGAACCGACGGGAGGGGCTGATCGAAGATTCGCCAGATCCGGTGGGTATAGGCATGGTGTTTCAGCAAGCTGCGCTGTTTGATTCCCTTTCTGTCGAAGAGAATGTAGGGTTTTTGCTCTACCAGCACTCTCGACTGCCCGCCCGTCAGATTCGCCAGATTGTCGAGGACGTGCTTGATATGGTGGGGCTACCGGGTACAGGCAGCCGCTACCCGGCAGAGCTGTCGGGGGGCATGCGCAAGCGGGTGAGCTTTGCCCGGGCGATTGTCTCAAATCCTGAAAATCCCCAGGATCGACCGGCACTGCTGCTCTACGATGAACCTACGGCCGGCCTCGACCCGATCGCCTCTACGGTGATCGAAGATTTGATTCGCGCTATTCAGCGCAACAACGGGTGCAGCTCATACCTAATTGTCACCCACCAGGACAGCACCATTCGTCGCACTGCCGATCGGGTGATTTTCTTGCACCGGGGCAAAATTCAGTGGCAGGGGCCGGTTACCGCCGTCGATGAAACCGATAACCCCTTTGTGCGGCAGTTCTTTAGCGGCCGGGTTGAGGGACCAATTCAGATGGTGCATTAGGCCCAAACTGGCCAGCGCCACTTTTAACCTGGCTCAGGTAGAGCTGATTCGGTAGAGAATAAGATTGTGAGTAAGCCGTTGAGCGGTTGAATTAAGGGGCACCATGCGGGCAAGGGCAATTCGAGAAGGATCGGTGGGGCTGTTAATTCTTATAGCGGTGGGACTGTTTGGCGGTCTGGTGCTGTGGCTGCGGGGGCTAAACCCGGGCCGCCAGACCTACCGAGCTACCATCGTGTTTGACAACACCTTGGGCATGCAAGAGGGCACCAGCGTGCGCTATCGGGGAGTGCCCGTAGGGCAGGTATTGAGTATTGTGCCCACTGCCAACGCTGTAGATGTGGCGGTAGAAATTGGCAGCAGCGATCTGCGCATTCCCCGCGATGCCGTGATTATGGTTAACCAGTCGGGGCTGATTGGCGATACCACCATCGACATTACCCCCCAGCGGTTGCTGAGTGATCAAGAGCTAGCTGTTAAACCGGCAGAGGATAGCTGCCTCGGCCAGACGATTATCTGTGACGGCGATCGCCTCAACGGTCAGGTGGGAGCCAGCTACGACTCATTGATTCGCTCGGCCGAAGGACTCGCCGATGCTTTTGCCGATCCAGAGCTGATTGCTGACCTCAAAACGACCCTCGACAACGCCACCACCCTGACCGAGAGCGCCAGCCTGCTGTCGACGGAGCTGATTGTGCTGTCGCGGCAGTTGCAAACCGACCTGAGGCCGCTGATGGCTTCAGCTAACCGGGCCACCAACAATGTCAGCAGTGCCGCCGCCCAATTTGAAATTACTGGCACTGAGCTCAACCGTCTGGTGGTTACTAACCGGGGCACCCTGGTGAATACCCTCACCAATCTCGATCGCAGCGCTACCCAAATCCAGTCCATTACCACTACCCTTGGTCCGGCCTTTCAGGAGGGCCAATTTATTGCTAACCTGGAGCGCCTCTCCGCCGATGCCGCCGTGGCTGCCGCCGATATTCGCTCGATTACGGGCACCTTCAACAGCGCCGAAAACCTGGTCATGCTCCAGCAAACCTTAGATTCGGCCCGCAGCGTCTTTCAAAGTGCCCACAAGGTGATGGCCGATGTAGATGAGCTAACCGGCGACCCGGTTCTGCGCCGCAACCTGCGCGATTTGATCAACGGGCTCAATGGTCTGGTATCGCTGACTAACCAGCTGGAGCAAGCTAGCCAAGTGGCCGGGTCGCTTACCCCCGTCGCTGGTGCCCAGGTTGAGCGGGTCACCTTTACCCCCCTCCCTGCTCCGCCACTAGCGGCTGGAGCTGGCCCTGCTCCAGTGACCATTACCCACCAGGGGCAGACCTACCGCCTCGATGTGCATTCAATTCAACCCCGCTAGGACCGTTGCCCTTAAATAAGCTATGACCCAGGCCAACACACCGCTAGAAACCAACGATTTCTTTCAGTTTGAGGCCGACTTTGTTGAGTCGCTGCGCTGCATTCCCATGCAGGTGCGCCTTAAGCTCGATACCTGTGGCGTCAAGCTCAAGCTAGAACACTGGCATCGGTTTAGCGAGGCCGAGCGCGATCAGCTCACCAAGCTCCAGTGCAGCGATCGCGACTCCACCGTGGCCTATACCGCCTATGTGCAGGCGCTGGTGCACCGCGTTCAAGGCACCCCGGCCTCAACCCTGGCGATCGACCCCCATCCTCCTTGGCACAGAGGAGATGTCATCCCCACAGATGTGCAGGCCCAGGCCCAGGCGGTTGGGGTTGAGATTGGGCTGGAGCAGTGGCAATCGCTGCGTCCTCTGCAACGCTTTGCTTTGATCAAACTCAGTCGCCCCGGTCACGAAAACCGCAATTTTTATCCCGCCCTAGCGGAATTTGGGCTAGTGTCTCTGTAGCAACCGGGGAAGGCAGCCTTAGCCTTTCGACGGTAGTTACGATATAGCCCTCACCCCCTAGGCTCATGGTCACCCTCCAAACCAGCCCCACGACACCGACTCACGATCAGCTCCAGACTACGCGGCAGCGCATTGACACCTACGTACAAACTATTGCCGCCCGTTCCGACCGGCGAGATGGCGCTTTTCCCTACTACCTGTTTCACGGAGCAGATACCCCGGTTAAGGGAACGGTGCTCATGTTTCACGGGTTTAGTGCCAAACCCCATCAGATGTCGCGTCTGGCCGACTATCTGTTTCGCAATGGCTTCAATGTGTATCAGGCCACGCTAGCGGGCCATGCCTATGTCAATCCCGATAAAAACTGGCCCCAGGTTGACCTCAAACCCGAAATTTTGATTCCCCTGCGGGAAAAAGTTAGCGCCGACCCGGTGCTACAACATTTCCTCGCCAACCTAGCAGCCTCTGGGGACGGTGCTACCCCGACCCCCGTGCAGATGGTGGGGCTGATGGCCCGCCTCAGCAAGCTAGAACCCCGCTTGCTGGATATTATTGCCGCGATCGAGCGCGAAAACGACCCTGACTTTGACCGCTATTTTGTGTCGTCTCATTTGACCTACTTAAGCGATGCTCAGGCTCGCCTAGCTGAGCTAGAGGCGCTACCTGGCCCCATCTATACGGTGGGCCTATCTGTTGGTGGGGCCGTGGCCCTAGCCCTGGGGGCCAAAAACCCCCAGCGAGTTGCCAAAGTGGTAGCCTTTGCGCCGCTGCTAGAGGTGTATGGCGGAGAAACCCGCGAGCGCTACATCAACCTAGCTGGCCCATTGGATGTCAAAGAATTTGGTTGGGATGAACTACGGTTTCCGTTGGGCTGTTTTACGGCCGCCAATCGGTTTGGCGCGTTTGTGCAAAGTAAAGACAACATCGCAGCCCTGTGGCCCCAGCCAACGCTGATGATTTTGACCGAAAACGAAGATGCTGCTGACCTACGAACCAACCAAAAATTTGCGCAGTCTCTCAGTCAGCCCTCAATGTTCAAGCGCTACGATAACCACTACCTATACACCTTCCCCAGCGAGGCCTTGGTACCCCATCCGATGGTTGACCCGCTAGAGGTGAGCCAAAACATGAGCAACGAATACTGGAAGCCCATGTATCAGGAAACCTTTCGCTTTTTGACCCAGACTGAGTTTAAGAGTCGCAGCTTAGAGCAGATTAACGAAGTGTCAGACCTACCAGTTATACCGCTGCCCTAGTTTTGTTACTCAATGGGGCGAGGGGGCCGGTGTCGTTTGAAGCGATCGGGTCATAATATTCCCGTTGAGCCAAATCCTTGCTGGCCTCTTAAGGTTTGAGTAAACTCATCGGTCTCTTCAATTTCAACTTGAAGTACTGGCTTAATCACCATTTGAGCAATTTTCATGCGCTTGACGACCTTAAAGGCATGCTTGCCGTGGTTGATCAAAATTACGCCAATTTCGCCTCGATACCCTTCATCAATAGTTCCTGGGGTATTGAGCACTGTCACCGAGTGCTTGAGCGCTAGCCCACTTCGAGGCCGAATTTGAGCTTCAGTTCCTGGAGGTAGCTCGATCGCAAGTCCGGTGTGAATGAGAGTCGCATCACCAGCCGCAATGTTTACATCGTCAACGGAGCAGAGATCCATCCCAGCATCTCCTGGATGGGCATAGGACGGAAGAATGGCCAGATCATGGATTTTTCTAATTTTGAGCTTCATTTTTGGACCAAGCCACTATGCCCGGAGCTACCAGTAATGGTTATAGGAAAATCTTTGTAGAAATACAATTTTGGAGAGAAATCATCGTGAACCATCGGTTAGTTTTACCCTGGGTGGTTCAGACAAAGGTGCTTTGACTTCGGCAACGGGAGATTCTAAGCCTAAATAGTTTGACAGCCAAAATACGCCTAGGTAAAACGGCCCTGTGTCGAGCAAGGCGGCCACTAGCTTAAACAGGTAGCCGTAGCCCATAAAGCGAATGAGCTGCGGCCATAGCTCTTGGCCTGCATCAATGGGCAGCGCTCCGGCGAGAAAGTGAGTAATCAGCACGACGGCGATGGTATCGACCAGCTGACTAATCAGGGTAGAGCCGTTGTTGCGCAGCCACAAGTGCTTGCCCTTGGTCAGCTCTTTCCAGAAGTGAAACAGATAGACATCGACAAACTGGGCCATTAGGTAGGCCAGCATCGAGGCTGTCACCGCCCCAAAGGTAAGGTTGCGAATTTCAAAGAAGACTGGCAGTCGCCCGGCGGCGTCGCGCAATAGCTCGCCGGTGGCTGGGTTGGTGGCTTCAAACCCCGGCAGCACGCCCCCCAACCACACGATAAACAGCACCCATAGATTGAGCAGCAGCCCTACCCAGACCACCTGATTGGCCCGCTTTTTGCCGTAAAGTTCTGAGATCAGGTCGGTGCAGAGAAAGGTCAGGGGGTAGGGCAGCACTCCTACCGCCACGGTGACGGCAAAATCACCCCAGGTAAATAGATTGACAAACCGGCTAATGCCCAGAATATTGAGCATTCCCAGGGTGCCAAGGAACAGCCCCCCCAGGACCAAAAACACGACTTCACGGCGGGCTTGCAAATATTCTGGTACGGGGCCATAGACCGCCGCAGATGCTGAAGGCTCTGTTTCCATCGGTCGTTATCTCTGCGGAAAGGATGGCCAAATAGATCTAGCTGACTATAGAGTGTGAGGCGATTGGCTTAGACGAGGGATTCGCCAACTTGTAGGCGGCTGCCGTTGACGAAATCACTCCCTGACTGAGCCTGTTTGCCGCTGGGTTTGACCTGGCGCAGCAGCAGCAGCCCGTCGCCGGTCTGTACGAGAGGACCTTGGCCCTTGAGCAAGCCCACCAGGGTTCCTGGGGGAGAACTTGAGAGAACGGTTTCAGCCACGATTGCATCCACTGCCTCCCGCATCGCCACTAAGTCTGAGGGTAGTTCTGCCCAGTAGGGTTCTCCTAAGGGAACCGTAGACATGACCTTCAACGGCTGCCCGCGAAAGGTCGTGACGGAGTTGGGGTAGAAGCCGCGTACCTGGTTGTGGATGGCGATCGCCGCCTTGCTCCAGTCCAGCTCAAAATCGTCTTTCTGAATTAAGGGCGCGTAGGTGGCCAGGGCCTCGTCCTGGGGCAGGGGGCTGAGAATGCCATCGACCAGGCCGTGCAGGGTTTCTACCAGTAGACCAGCGCACTGTTGAGCCAGGGCTGTCGCCACCTCCCCAGCGGTATCGAGCAGGCCAATGGGTAGGGTTGACTTGAGCAGCATGTCGCCGGTATCCATGCCCAGGTTCATCAGCATGGTGGTCATGCCGGTGACGGTGTCGCCGTTGACGATGCACCACTGAATCGGGGCGGCTCCCCGGTAGGCAGGCAGTAGCGAGCCGTGGCCATTGATGCAGCCCAACCGAGGCATATCCAGAATGCGCTGGGAGAGTAGCTGACCGTAGGCCACCACCACAAAGGCGTCGGCCTGGATGGCCTCTAGGGCGGTCAAGGTGGCTTCATCTTTTTTGATGCGAGTGGGTTGCAGGACTGGACAGTTAGCTTCGACGGCGATCTGTTTGACGGGCGAAGCATCCACTTGGCTACCTCTGCCCCGGCGGCGATCGGGCTGGGTGACGACGGCGGCCACCTCAAACCCTGGCTCGGCCAGCAGCCGCTGGAGGCTGGGCACAGCAAAGTGAGGGGTTCCAAAAAATACAAGTCTCATTGGTTAGCTACCGGGCACAATGCCAATTTCGACCCGCTGGTTGCGCTGCTGGTCGGCGGGGGTGGTGCCCACAGCGGTGGGGCGAGTTTGACCATAGCCCACTGGCACCCAGCGAATGCCGCCGCCCTCTAACTGAGGGCTCAGGTATTGCTGCACCGCCACGGCCTGTTGCAGGGTGAGCTGACTGGCTAGGTCAGGAGACGACGCACCGTCGGTATGGCTGCCCACCAGCAGGGTCGCGGCACCGTAGCGGCTCAGGTCGGCAGCAATGCTGTCGAGCAGTTGCTGGCCAGAGGGGGTAAGGATGCTGCTGCCCGGCTCAAAGAGTAGGGCGCTGGGCAAGACAACGCGATCGCGCACCAGCGCAAAGCGCGGCTCCTGATAGGCCACCCGAGCCCCTGTCTCGGCCTCAGGGGATGGTTTCACCGCTGGAGTCTCTGCCGCCGCCGCTTCCGGTGCATTGCTGGCTCCACCGTCGGCCCCGAGCCGCTGATCGAGGCGCTGTAGGCGGGCTTCAAGCGTACCGGCGGCTGGGGCACCCAGGCTAGTTTCTAGCTCGGTTAGGCGGGTATTAAGGCGAGTCAGATCTTGGCGCAGGGCGGTGAGGTTAGTTTGAATGCGATCGCGCTCAGCCTCAGGTATAGGCGGTGCAGCCTCCGGTGCAGCCGTGGCGCCAGCAGACTGGGACGGGGAAGATTCCGGCGCTAGAGCTACCTCATCGACAACTCCGTCAATCGGGCCATCGCCCTGCCACCAGCTGGGCAACTGCCGCAGTTTGCGCTGGGTCTGGTTGCCCTGGCGCAGGGCAACCTCCGTCAGCGGCGGGTCAGGGTTGCGGGAGGGCATCGCCTGAGCTACCAGCATGCCAACCAGCCAGCCTACACTTACCCCGGCACCCAGAATAACCAGGCGCACTACCAGAGTCCACAGCGCGTGCAGCCCCGCCCAGGGTCGAGACTTGGGCGCAGGCGGTGGAGTCGAGCGGGGAGCCGCCGGAGCAGGGTCGGAGGGCAACGGTGGCAGATTGGGGGAATCAGCCATGACGCGATCGGGCTAGAAACATTAGGCCAGCATCATAAGGGCATCGGCAGCGCTAGGAGAGGAGCTATTGGGGCCAGCCATCCCAGGGGTTGACCTCCAGCACACCGCTCTCGGTGAACACCACCTGAAAGTCAGCCTGATTGGCAGTGCTGTCGGCTGCAGTAACCAAATTGGGCAGGGGGGTTTCGTTCACCATCAGGCCAGCGGCAGCGTTGACGGGCTCATAGCCCACCACCTCGCCCGCCTCGGTCAGGCGCACCCGAAACCGCAGGTCCTCATTGGCTGACAGGGGCTCTAGCTCAGCCAAAATGTTGTCGTAAAGGTCGCTGTTGAGTTCGCGAATGCGATCGCCGTCGGTCACCTTCTCCTCTAGATCCGGCAGCTCAGCCGCATTGGCCGCCGCGTCACTCTCAACAGCATCACCCTCAGTGGTATCACTCTCAGTCGCATCGGCCTCAGCCGGAACCTCTGTCGGCTCTAACCGCACTTCCCCGTCAGGGGTAAAGGTCGCAACAAACTGGGCCACGCGCTCTCGCACCGGCTCTGCGCCTGCCACCGGCACAAAGGTAAGCTTGGGCAGTGGGGTATTATCGACCTCTTCTAGAGCCAAATCGTTCTCGTATTGATACCCCAAAATATCGCCGTCTTCAGAAACCGCCATGCGATAGGCTAGGTCGCCGCTGGGTCGTGGCGCATCGGCCCAGGCCTCCTGCAACCGCTGGGTCACGTCAGACTGCAACAGAGCAACAGTGGCCGCGTCGGTAATCGCTGGGGCACTCTCTAGACGGTCTAAGCCATCGCCGTCAGCAGGCACTGCTTCGCTAGTTTCATCGTCGGCTCTGGGGGGTCCTCCAGGCACCGCGCTGGCTGCTGCCGGGGCTGAAGCCTCGGACTCTGGACGAGTGGGCTCAAATTCGGGCGGGGGTACAAAGAATAGGGCCAGTCCGGCGGCAACCAAGGCCGCCGCTCCTAGGGCTGCGGGGGCCGCCCGCTTCGTTATGGGTTCGGTGGGTCGCACCAGTCGCCGCGATACCGCCTGAAACTGTGCCTTCATGTCGGGCAGCGTTTGAGTGTCGGCCAGTAGCTGGTCGACCGCTTCCATCAGGTCATAGAACTGCACCGTAGTGAGCTGGATATCCAGCGGCGGCAGCGCGTTGACGTCGCTAACAGGCCCGCCCAGGGGCTGCTGCTGCACAATTAGGTGGTGGTGGTAGGGGAGATCACCTGGTTTGATCTCCACTATGGGTGGCGCTGACCCTGTCGTCCTAGGGTAGGGCACGCCGCTGAGCAACTGCTGCCCGTAGCGGCTTACGGCGGTCACTAAACTGTCTAAAAATTCTCGCCCCCCGGCCAGGGTGGCATCGGTGGCACCGGGTAGGTGGCACTCGGCATTCATCAACACCGCCAGGGGTGACAGGGGGTCGTTGGCGTCAGCGCTAAGCCCTTCTAAGACCAGGTTGCAGTGGGGTAGGGTATATTGCCGTTGAACGGTCATGATACTTCTCCGTCAAACAGGCTATTCCAGAGGCGTTGGGGACCGAGCACCCCAGCGCACAGCAGCAGTTCTTGCAAAAGCTCAAGGGCCAGCTCATCGAGCTTTTCGTCGCTGCTGTAGGCAATCACCCCGGCTCGGCGTGGGTTCATGCGGGCGCGGAAATGGCTGCGAAAGCGGCTCAGATAGTCGGCCAAGCGAAAGTGGTGCTCGGGGGAGAGCTGTTTGTCGGTTAGTTGCTGATAGCCCACTAGCAGCTGGCGCACCACCACCGTCAATCGCCGCGCTAGGGTGCAAATAATAATGACCAGGGCTTTAGCCTCTTCAATGTTTAAAGGCTGCCGCTGGCTGTAGCGGCGCATGGGATTCGTGCCTCGCAGCAACCACAGGTGCACCCGGCCTTTGACCAAGCCCTCTAGGCCGAGGTCACGAGCGGTGCCCAACATAGCTTCACTGCCCCCCAGATCGAGGGCTTCAATGGCCAGCAGCAGCAGGTCAAGCTGAATGCGTGCCCGACGAGGACATTCGTCGTTGGGCAGCCCTGGGTTAGCAAGGGTGTCGAGCACTAGGGGCGGCTGGGGAGCGGGCGGGCTATCTACTGGCATTCAGCTCTGGAGTTAATACGAACAGCATTCTATCAAAACACAGTTAGGCTCTGCCCGTCCGGAGAAATTGCCGAACCACAGCCTTTGAAAGGGGCGTTTATGGTAACTCATGCGGCGGTCAGGGCAATAACCGGTCTCTGAACAGAAAGCCCAGCTATTACCTACTAATTCACATCGGCTAACTTATTCATGCCCTTTATGTACCACTTGCCATCCTGGCGCACCAGGTCATACTGCATTCTCAGGGTGTCATTGTAGGCGGCGTCAGCGTTTTCAACGCCAAACTCAAACAGCTTCGCCTGTTCAGAAACTACAGCGATCGCCTGCAAACTGTCAGCGGTTGGGTCATCGGGGGTGACCGATTCAATCTCCACCTTGTGCTCGTATTCCCAATACCAGCTTTCGGCGGCGGCGGCATCGGCTCGGCGAGTCCACTGGGTAAGCACGGGCTCGAGCAGAATATCATCGAGGCGATCGCCCTGGTAGCTTTCGCCCAGTGCCCCCCGCTTAATCTCTAGCCATTCATTAATCACCCGACCGGCCATATCGTTGACGCCAATCTCGCTAGGGGCTGGCGGTGCTTCTGGAATTTCAAAGGCGGGTTGGTCAACGCGAATGGCTAGGGGTTTGCCCGAAATTCTAGGACCGCTAAAGATGCCAGTAACCCAGCCCAATGCCCGCATGGTGCCAAAACCCAAAATTCCAAGCCCCAAAACACCCGCCGCTGCAACTAGGGCCAACCGACCCCAGTGGGGTGCCCCGCGACTGCGCCGCCCAGGGGCAATGGCGGGCGGCAGAGTCTGCTCCCCATCTAGGGCAATTGATTCTGGCGTAGGTGCTGGCTTAGTCGGTGCCTCGCTCCCCGGTGTGGTCATTTTGCCCTCGGGTGACAGCTGAGCGACCCGCTCAGCCACTGAGAGATCGTCATCGTCGGCATAGCCGCTGCGAAACTCGGGGTCGGGCATGTTTTCCTCTGCCAATCTGAGCCGAGGCTCGGGCTGGCTCGGGCGACCATTGCCGTTGCGGACAGCCGGTCTAGGATAAGCACCATTGCCGTTGCTGACGGGGGCTGGCTCAGGTGGACGGCGACTGCTGCTGGGGGCCGGCTCAGGCGGACGGCGCCGGACGGTGGTGGCAGGGTTGGGCATGGTGGGGGCCCCAATGGGCAACGACCCCTCAATCGTTGGAAACTGAGCCGTTGGAAATTGGCCCGTCCCCGGGGTGGTGGTTAGGGAGGTCTGCTCAAACACCCCCTGGGAAGCAGCTGACTGGCGCGGTTCCGATCGCAGCTCTGCACCCGAACCCGTAGGCATAGTCTCCAGGTAAGCCTGCACCTGGGCATCGGCAAAGTAGTCCTTGAGGGTGGCCTCCTGGTCTTTGAAGTCGCGAAAGTGCGGGAACAGCTCGTCCTTGAGCCAGCGCTCGGCATAGAGACACAGCCCCGGCAGCAGGTCAGGCGACTGGCGCGAATGCTCCCGAATGTAGGCCAGGGGCTCATACTCCTGGCTCATCTCCAAGGCGCGGTTGGCCTCCTCGGTCTGGCCCAGCAGCAGGGCACACACCGCCTGCTCTAGGTGGACGTCTTGCTGAGCCCCTAGGCGCAGCAGCAGCTGCTTGGCGCGGCGCACCAGAGCGGGCTGGTGGCGGGCAAAGCCCCGAGCCAGCAGAGCATAGACGGTCAGGTAGGTGGCCACGGGCGACGGGCGGCGGGCCTCGTGCTCAAACAGCTCCTGCTGCTCGGAGGCAGTGAGATAGTCGCGCAGCTGCTGAATAAAGCGCAAAAAGTCGTCAATCGCTAGGCCCGAGAGGTCGTCCTCGGTGCCCTCAATGCCGCCCCGGTCTTCGAGCATAGTCTTGAGCAGCTTGAGCCCCTGACGGCGCTCGCGGGTCTGGTCGAGAGGGCGGGCCAGCAGCTCTAGCACCCGGTAGGGCCGCAGCTTGTACAGTTCGGCTTGAATCTCAGCCCGAATAGCGGGAAAGTGGTTGCCTCGGGCCAGCAGCTCGTGGCCCGTCTGCAGCGACTCGGCGGCAATTTCGTACTGACGCTGCTGCCACTGCTCGCGGCCTAGCTCAAGGCAGGCTAAAGCCAGGGTGAGCACCACGTCATCCTGGGCGGGCTCGGGGGTAGCTAAACCGCCGCTGGCGTAGGGGTTGACTAGCTGGGGCTGACCCAACTGAAGCACCTGCTCGTATTCCCCTAGCTCTAGCAACAGCAGGAGGGCCCCAACTAGCTGATCGCTCTCGATCTCAATTTTGGAGCTTTGGGCCTCGCTGCCGCCGGGCTCTGTGGCGAGCGACCTGAGCGCTGCTTCTCCCGCGTCGGCACTTACCTCTAGACCCGGCACACCCTCGGGCAGGGGCTCGGGGGCCATATCGACGGTGTAGGCGCTGGCGAGAAACTTGCTGTCGTAGTTGCGGCGGCGATCGCGGTCAGACAAGACTATGTAGGCTTCGTCGATGAGCTGCTTGCGGGCCTCAATGGCGGCGGTGGAGAATTCGCGCCGGGGCAGCTGCAAGCCGCGATCGCGATGGGCCTGTTTCAGCTGATCGGCGGTCGCCTGGATAGGCAACCCCAGAATTCGGTAGTAATCTAACGGAATTTGCACAGCTCACGTCCCCAACGGCGAATTCACTCGAAATAGTATCCGAAAAGATTTATTGCGGACTGTCTAAACCGCCGAACTTTTAACGCGCACCGCACCCTTAGGATCCATCTTTGCTCACAAGTCCTTGCTACGCATCCATGACCCTGAGACCTAGTTTCAACCGTCACTTTTCCTAGACCGTGCCACTCTGTGACCCAACGGCATTCTAGGAAATAGCTACACCCTATCGCGTTTGCCCCAAAATCAGGACAAAAGTGAAGTTTATAACACATCTTTGCCGCCACTGCCAGAGCGATCGCGACCCTTGACTAACCCAGCAATGTCTAAGCTCAATCTAGGTCAGCGAGATGCTTTAGCGCGATCGCAGGGCTAGCGCCCGGTTCAGTTAGGGTAAAGACCATTTACCTAGTAGGCGAGCACATTAAAGGTTGAATAAAGATCCTATTCCTAACTCCAGACGGCTTCACAGTGAGCAGCAGAGAGCAATCAGTGGGCACAACGGTCAGCATGATCTTAGCTTGATGGCCAAGTCGAGCACCATAGCCCAGCAGCCCGGTCGGTATGATGAAAGGCATATCCCAGCCGGCTCTCTGCCCAAGGGGGGATACTTTTCGGTATAGTCAAATGTTGGACATCGCGGCGTAGGACCCAGCAAACCCATGGTTCAAGAACGGACGTTACCCCAATTCCACGCTCCAGCAGCTCAGATCGCCCCCGAAGAGGGGCTGAGGCTCTACGAAGACATGATCCTGGGGCGCTTTTTTGAGGACAAGTGCGCCGAGATGTATTACCGGGGCAAGATGTTCGGCTTCGTGCACCTCTACAACGGTCAGGAAGCGGTCTCCAGCGGGGTGATCAAGTCGCTGCGGTCTGACGACTACGTGTGCAGCACCTACCGCGACCACGTCCACGCCCTCAGTGCCGGGGTGCCTGCCAAGAATGTCATGGCCGAGCTGTTTGGCAAAGAGACGGGTTGCAGCAAGGGGCGGGGCGGCTCGATGCACCTGTTTTCGAGCGAGCACAACATGCTGGGGGGCTTTGCCTTCATCGGGGAAGGTATTCCCGTGGCCTTGGGGGCGGCGTTTCAGTCGCGCTACCGCCGCGACGCTCTGGGCGACTCTAGCGCCGACCAGGTGACCGCCTGTTTCTTTGGTGATGGCACCAGCAACAACGGCCAGTTCTTTGAGTGCTTAAACATGGCTGCCCTCTGGAAGCTGCCGATTTTATTTGTGGTGGAAAACAACAAGTGGGCGATCGGCATGGCCCACGAGCGCGCCACCTCCCAGCCCGAGATTTATAAGAAGGCCGCAGTATTTGGCATGCCCGGCGTCGAAGTTGACGGCATGGATGTGATGGCCGTCCGCGCCGTAGCCCAGGAGGCCGTAGCGCGCGCCCGCGCTGGCGAAGGCCCTACCCTAATCGAAGCCCTCACCTACCGCTTTAGGGGCCACTCCCTGGCTGACCCCGATGAGCTGCGATCGAAGGCCGAAAAAGAAGCCTGGCTGGCCCGCGACCCAATCAAGCGGTTTGAGGGCTACCTGCTAGAGCAAAATCTGGCTGACGAGGGGACGCTGAAAGAAGTGCGCGATCGCATCCAGACTCGCATCGACGACGCCCTCACCTTTGCCGAAGAGAGCCCCGAGCCCAGGCCCGACGACCTCTATAAATATATCTTCGCCGAGGATTGATCGCCCTGGAACTGAGGTCGGCGCTCGAAATCCCGCCTATCCAGCGATGGGCAGTGCCCACCCTACGGTTCCTAAAAACGGTGTATGCGGTACGGCATTGGCATGGGGATCCCCTGAGGGAGTTAACCGCGAATGCACCCTACCCATCCACCCGCCCACCCATCCACTCACTCACCCCCTACCCTATTTAGACCAAAGCAATGGCAGAAACCCTCCTATTCAACGCCCTGCGCGAGGCCATCGACGAAGAGATGGGCCGCGACGACACCGTCTTTGTCCTGGGCGAAGATGTCGGTGTCTACGGCGGTTCCTATAAGGTCACCAAAGACCTTTACAACAAGTATGGCGAGCTGCGCGTGCTCGACACCCCGATCGCCGAAAACAGCTTCACCGGCATGGCTGTCGGTGCTGCCATGACCGGCCTGCGCCCGATTATCGAGGGCATGAACATGGGCTTCTTGCTGCTGGCCTTCAATCAAATCGCCAACAACGCCGGCATGCTGCGCTACACCTCAGGCGGCAACTATAAAATTCCCATGGTGATTCGCGGACCTGGCGGCGTGGGGCGGCAGCTGGGGGCCGAGCACTCCCAACGGCTCGAAGCCTACTTTCAGGCGGTGCCGGGGCTGAAGATCGTGGCCTGCTCGACCCCCTACAACGCCAAAGGGCTGCTCAAGGCCGCCATCCGCGATGACAACCCAGTGCTATTTTTTGAGCACGTGCTGCTCTACAACCTGAAAGAAGATCTGCCCAACCACGAGTACGTGGTGCCCCTAGACAAGGCCGAAATTGTCCGCCCCGGCAAGGATGTCACTATCCTCACCTACTCCCGCATGCGCCACCACGTCACCCAAGCAGTCAAGGGCCTAGAGAAAAAGGGCCTTGACCCGGAGGTGATTGACCTAATTTCCCTCAAGCCGCTAGATTTCGACACCATTGGTGCCTCAATCAAGAAGACCCACCGGGTCATTATTGTGGAAGAGTGCATGAAAACCGGCGGTATCGGTGCCGAAATCATTGCCTCCATTAATGATCGCTACTTTGACGAACTCGACGCCCCGGTGGTGCGCCTGTCCTCCCAAGACATCCCTACCCCTTACAACGGTAAGCTAGAGACACTGACCATTGTGCAGCCCAAACAAATCGAGGCCGCCGTCGAAAACATGGTCGCCCTCAAGGTTTAGGGAGCCGCTGTAGGGTGGGCTCCGCCACCTTCTCCTAATATTTAGTTAGGAACAGTCCTTCCCATCGCCGCGATCCCAGGGCACAGCCCATTCCAAGGGATCCCTATCCGCACCTACACCGCAGCAAACCGCAATGGCAAAATATCGAGCTTGGCTAGGGGTTATTTTGGTGCTCACCATCGCCTCCGTGGTGGTGATAACCCAGATACCCACCCGTTTGGGGTTAGACCTGCGGGGGGGCTCTCAGCTCACCATCCAGGTACAGCCCACCGCCGCCATTCCCACTATTACTGAGCGGGAGCTGGAGGCGGTGCAAACCGTGGTCGAAGGCCGAGTCAACGGCCTGGGCGTTTCGGAGGCGGTGGTGCAGCAGCTGGGCAACAACCAGCTGCTGGTGCAGCTGCCCGGCGTCAGCGACCCTCAGCAAGCAGAGCGAGTGCTGGGGGGTACGGCTCAACTAGAGTTTCGCGCTCAGCGGCCCGGTACTGACCAGCAGCTCCAGATCGAGAATCAGGTGCTGCAAGGTCACCTAGGCGAGCTGGCAGCGCTCCAGGCCACCCTGCCATCGAATGGGGAAATCAACAGCGATACCCAGGCCCGCATCGACAAACTCCAGGCCGATATTACGGCTAGCGAAAAGGCCGTGGCGGCTTTGTTTGAGCTCAGCACTCTAGGTGGAGACAAGCTGACCGATGCGATCGCCCGGCCCACCAGCGGCACCCTCTGGGAAGTGGTGATTCAGTTCAACAGCGAGGGCGGCAACGAGTTTGCTGAGGTCAGTAAGGCGATCGCCGGTACCGGCCGCACCATCGGCATCTTCCTCGACAACCGCCTGCTGAGCGCCCCCTCGGTGGCTGTGCAGTACGCCGAAACCGGCATTACCGGGGGTAGCGCCGTTATCTCTGGCAACTTTACCGCTGAGTCGGCCCGCGACCTAGAGATTCAGCTGCGCGGTGGTGCCCTGCCCCTACCCGTAGAGGTGGTTGAGAATCGCACCGTAGGTCCTACCCTAGGCCGCGACAGTATTCAGCGCAGCCTCTACGCCGGCATCGCTGGTTTAGGATTGGTGCTGGTGTTCATGGCGGTTTACTACCGTCTGCCCGGCATTCTGGCTGACATTGCTCTGATCATCTATGCCCTGCTCACCTGGGCGGCCTTCAACCTGCTGGGAGTCACCCTCACCCTACCGGGTATTGCCGGATTCATTCTTAGCATCGGCATGGCAGTAGATGCGAACGTGCTAATTTTTGAGCGCACCCGTGAAGAGCTACAGGCGGGCAAAACTCTCTATCGTTCGGTTGAATCGGGCTTCTACCGGGCCTTTTCCAGCATTTTAGACGGCAACGTCACCACCCTGATCTCCTGTCTGGCGCTGTTTTACTTTGGAGCCGGACTGGTCAAAGGGTTTGCCCTGACTCTGGCCATTGGCGTCATTATCAGCATGTTTACTGCCTTGACCTGTACCCGCACCCTAATGTTCTTAGCCATTAGCCTGCCGCAGTTCCGGCGACCCAGCCTATTTTGCCCCGGCTTAACCACTGCTCGCCCCGACACCGTTCGCCCTTAGGAGTGCCCCATGAAGCTCAACATTATTAAGCAGCGCGGTCTGTGGTGGGGAATTTCGATAGGGCTGGTGCTGGTCAGCCTCGTGGCCATGGCGATCTCGTGGCAGCAACTGGGTGCGCCCCTCAAGCCGGGCCTTGATTTCGCTGGTGGCACCCGGCTCCAGCTGACCCGGGCCTGCGTGACTACCGAAAGCTGTACCGAACCGCTAGAGCTAGCAGACGTTAGACAGGTATTGGGAGATCAGGGGCTCGACTCCAGCAGCCTTCAGCTTTTAGGGGAAGACCAGCAGGTGCTCTCGATTCGCACCCGCACCTTGACTGTAGATGAGCGTGCACCTTTGCAAAGCGCACTCGACGAGGCCATCGGCCCCTTTGACCCCGGTTCTACCCAGATTGATACTGTCGGACCGGTGGTGGGGAAACAGCTGTTGGTGGCAGGCCTACTCGCGCTGCTGGTTTCCTTTGCTGGAATTGTGGCTTACATGAGCCTGCGCTTTAAGCTCGACTATGCGCTGCTGGCGATTTTGGCTCTAGCTCACGACGTGATTATTACCGCTGGCGTGTTTGCCATCCTGGGGCTGGTGCTCGGCGTCGAGGTTGACAGTCTGTTCATCGTGTCGCTGCTCACCATTGTGGGCTTCTCGGTTAATGACACGGTGGTGATTTACGATCGCGTGCGGGAGAACATGAAGCTCAGCCCCGGCAGCCACATCAATGACATTGTCGACAGTGCCGTCAACCAAACCCTGGCCCGCTCGATCAATACCTCGCTGACCACGACGCTGCCGCTAGTGGCGATCGTGATCTTTGGCGGCCCCACCCTGAAATATTTTGCTCTGGCGTTGATTGTGGGTTTTGTGGCCGGGGCCTACTCCAGCATTTTTGTGGCCAGCTCGCTGCTGGCTCTGTGGCGAGAACGCACGGGCCAGGCCTACAGCGACGACCCTGGCCTGGCAGAAGCTCAGCCCGAAACCCAAAGCTAACGGATTTTTAGCCATGGGCACTCCTAGCTATCCTGCGCCTCTGGAGCGCCTGCGGGCCATCATGCTACGCCGCTGGTGGACGATTAGTGGACTGCTGTGGCTGACGGTAGCACCCCTCAGCCTGTGGAGCCTGAGCCCTGAAATTGCTCAGCTGCGCCAGTACTTTACCTGGTCAACGGTACGGTTGGGTTTGGCCTATAACCGTCCTGCCGCCCTAGGTCTGGGGCTGTGCGTAGGCCTTACCGTTGCTTTACTGGTGGCCGAGAGCCGCTATATTTTGTGGGGCATGACCAAAGACGAGCAGCAGCGACTTGAGAAACTGTGCGCTCGCATCGCCGCCCAGGGCCCATCTCACCCCCTCTGGAAGCAGATCAATCGCGATTAATGTGGTGGCGGGCTAGAGTTGGCCATCCCCAGAGACAGCTCAGCGCCTGGGTGACATTGGTACCAAGATGTAATTTCATAGAACAAGACAGCTAACCCCGTTTCCCCAGCGGAAAACCGGAGTTGCTTTGGTTAGCTAGGCCATGGCTTAGCTTCAAATCTTTCATGTTTCATCATCAGCAGAAGGTAGCGGTATCTCCATGACTCTAGAAAAAAACGGTATTGTCCCCCATGGCGGCACTCTGGTCGATCGCTTAGCGACGCCCGACCAAAGAACTGAGTTCTCAGACAAAGCCGATACCCTGCCTCAGGTGAGACTGGATGAGCGGGCCTTCTCTGATCTGGTAATGATTGCCATTGGCGGCTTTAGCCCTCTCAACGGCTTTATGAAAAAAGCTGACTACGACACCGTTGTTACCGACATGCGCCTGGCCAACGGCCTACCCTGGGCAATTCCGGTTACCCTGTCGGTGGATGAAGCCACCGCCGCCCCCCTGCAAGAGGGCAGTCTCGTGCGCCTGGATGACTCCACCGGCCGCTTTGTCGGCGTGCTGGAACTGGAAGAAAAATACACATACGATAAGGCCCACGAGGCGGTCAACGTCTACCGCACCGACGATGAGAAGCACCCTGGCGTTAAGGTGGTCTACGACCAGGGAGCGGTGAATTTAGCTGGCCCAGTGTGGTTGCTGGAGCGCGATCCCCATCCGCTGTTTCCCGCTTACCAGGTTGACCCGGCAGCCTCGCGGGCGCTGTTTCGCGATCGCAACTGGAAGACCGTCGTCGGCTTTCAGACCCGTAACCCGATCCACCGGGCCCACGAGTACATTCAAAAGTGCGCTCTAGAAACCGTTGACGGGCTGTTTTTGCACCCGCTGGTAGGGGCTACCAAATCCGACGATATTCCTGCCGATGTGCGCATGCGCTGTTACGAGATTATGGTGGAACACTACTTCCCCCAAGACCGCGTGATTCTTGCGATCAATCCCTCCGCAATGCGCTACGCTGGCCCTAGGGAAGCGATTTTCCACGCGCTGATCCGCAAAAACTATGGCTGCACCCACTTCATTGTGGGCCGCGACCACGCTGGAGTGGGCGATTACTACGGCACCTACGACGCTCAATACATCTTCGACGAGTTTGAGCCGACGGAGCTGGGCATCGTGCCTATGAAGTTTGAGCACGCCTTCTACTGCACCCGCACCGGGGGCATGGCCACCTCTAAAACTAGCCCCAGCACCAAGGACGAGCGGATTCACCTGTCGGGTACCAAGGTACGGGAGATGCTGCGCCGCGGCGAGCTGCCCCCCCCTGAGTTTTCTCGGCCCGAGGTGGCGGCGGAGCTGGCTAAGGCCATGCGGGTTCCCGAAGCCGTCAGCTAGTAGGATGCAATCAACTCGGTGACACTGAAACGACGGGCGTTTTTGCAGCAGGCAAGCTTGGCCCTAGGAGCGCTGGGAGTAGGCGGTACGGCTTGGCTAACAACCTATAGCCGCTACCAGGAAGCCCTGGCCAAGCCCGCCCGTCGTCGGCTGGCCCTGTTGATTGGTATCAATGCCTACCCCGATCGCGCCCTCGACCCCGACGTAGCCCAAGACATTGCTCTCAAGGGCTGCGTCACCGATGTGGAGCTCCAGCGGCAGTTGCTGGTGCATCGCTTTGGCTTTCAGTCAGCGGATGTGGTCACGGTGATCAATGAGGAGGCCACCCGTGCCAACATTTTGACTGCCATTGACGAACATCTGGTGCAGCAGGCCCAGGCCGACGATGTTGTGCTGCTGCACTTTAGCGGCTACGGCAGTCAGGTGCGAGTGGTTGGGGCCGAAGCCTCGAACGCGCTACAGGCCGCCTGGGTAACGGTGGACAGCCGCCTGCCCAGTGAAGCTAATCCTGTTTTAGGCGATCTGCTTGAGGCCGAAATTATTGCTCAGCTCAAGCCCCTGGCCACTGCCAACCTGACCACTGTCATCGATGCCGGCAGTCAGGATGCGGGCTATCTGCGTTGGGGAAATTCTCGAGTTAGATCCCGGCCGACAGTGCCTACGGGTATGGTGTCGTCGCCCACGGAAATATCTTCCCTGCCGCTAGACGCTCCCTGGCCAGGGCTAGTGCTACGGGCGGCCGACGTGGGGCGACTGGTATTAGAAAGCCATTGGGACGGGTTTAGCGCTGGGGTCTTCACCTACGCCCTTACCCAGAGTCTTTGGGAAACAGAACCTGACTCCACGGCTAAGGTCTTAATACAGCGCGCTGGTTCGCGACTCCAGCGTTGGGTAGGGGCTGATCAGCAGCCCGGTCTAAGCGATCGCCTACCGCCTTACACTGGCCCAACGACCTACAGCCTAACGCCCCAGCTGCCGCCAGCGGCAGGGGTACTTTTGTCGCGCAGCGATGAGCGGCCTTTGACCGCGTGGCTGGGAGGTGTGCCGCCCCAGGTGCTGCGTTACCTACAGCCCGGCTCTCGCCTGATGGCCGAAGCCGATGGGGCAGCTGTGCTCCTGCGGCTGGAGTCGCGCACGGGCTTAAAAGCCGTAGTCCGGCCTCTGGAGAGCGAGGTTTCTCCACCGGCGATCGCCCATCAGCCCCTGTTCGAGCAGGTGCGGCGACTGCCCCAGACCATCGATTTAATTGTGGCCCTCGACAGCCAGCTCAAGCGGGTGGAGCGAGTAGATGCTACTAGCGCCTTGTCGAGCATTCCCCTGGTGACCTCGGTGACCGCTGGTGAAAAGGCCGCTGATTGCCTATTTGGCCGGCTGCCCACTGGCCCAGCCCCCACCCTGACCGCTGCCCTGCCCAACGCTGGTGAGGCCTTGCCTAAGCTAGATAGTGATGCTCGGGGAGCCTCCCAGGGGGGAGAACACCCCGCAGAGAGCAGCTACGGACTGTTTGCCCCCAACCGCACCCTGCTGCCTGGCACCATGCTGGCCAAAGAAGAGGCAGTGAAAACAACGGTCAACCGGCTTACCCCCTACCTGCAAACCCTGCTGGCTCTTAAGCTAGTGCGATTGACCGAAAACCATGCGGCCTCCCAGGTGGGGGCGGCGGCGCTGTTAGAGGCGGTGCAGCCCAAGCCCATGCCGCTGCTGGTGCAGCTTACCGAGCGTAGCTCTGCTGTCACCTGGCCCCTAACCATTCGACAGGCCCAAAGGTCGGCGACCGATGACCCAATTATGCTGCCTCGCGATGGCCGTATCGGCTATCGCTTAGCTAACACCTCGACCGAAATCCTCCACCTGCTGTGGATTAGCTTTGACAGCCGGGGAGAATGCAACGCCTTGGTCACATTGCCTGATGCGATCGCCGCTGATGGAGCCGAAGTTCCGCCCGCTGCCATGCCCCTGTCACCGGGGCAGCTCATTTCTATCCCCGCCGATGGGGCTGGCTGGGCCATGCCGGGGGTGGCCACCTGGGTAGAAGCCTACGTCATTCTCAGCACCCAGCCCCTGGATCAGTGCCTAGCCGTGCTGGGAGACGATCCCCCATCGCTGGCTACAGGTTTTCGCCCGGTGCCCCAGCCCCTGCGGCTGGCCCAAGCGCTGCTGCAAGACCTCAGCACCAGCTCTGACGAGGAGAAAAAGCCTGATCCTGACTACTACGCTCTGCACCACGATCGCTGGGCAACCCTCAGCTTTCGCTACGCCATTGCCTAAGCAACGGGCAGCCTGGTAATTAGCAGCCCGATTGCCCCCCCCAGCCCTAGCCCTAGCAGGCAGGTCACCAGCAAAATCAGGCTGGTTCTGCTGCCTTTATTGCGCCGCAGCAGGCGATCGCCCAGGGCTGCCGTCGTTAGGCTGCACAGCACCGCCAACAGTACCGCCAGCAGACTGTAGAGCACTATTTCCAAAAATGCTCTGCCGAGGGTGAGTTCATCTAGGTTGTCGGTGCCCAGATGGTTGAGGGCGATCGAGAGCGCCACCGCTAGGGCTGTGCCCCCTACGATGCTGCCCAGCACCAACAGATTGGCCGTCAGCCACCGAAATCGTTTTAGCGCTTCGGGACCAGCTAAGGTTGTCCCCTGCACTACGGTGCCCCCGGCAGCCACCAGCCAGATCCAGGGGTTGGCCAGGGAGGTCAAAATTAGGCCAGCGACGGCGTAGAGCAGGCCGCACAGCAGCCACAATCCAAAAAAGGGGCGGCGGTTGGAGGGCCGTCTCGTCTGACGCTGACGCGGTTGACGATTAAAGGCGGAGCGACGGCGCTGGGTCGGTTGGTTCATAGCAGACAGACCATAGACCGGTTAAAATCCTAGGCTCTAGTTTGCCAGGAAGCGGAGCATTGTGCAGTAACCTGGTCATAATGCCCCGTCATTTCGTCAATGAGCGTTCCCATTGCTGCGCTAGTTCAAGGGTTGTTGGCTGCCTCTAGCTTGCTAGTAGGGGCCATTTTAGGGATTGCCTGGCGACCGGCGCGATCGATCACAGCGGCCATAATGGCCTTTGGCAGCGGCACGCTGCTCTCTGCGATCGCCTTCGACATTACCCTGCCCGCCTACCAGAGCAGCGGCTTCTTGCCGCTGGTGGCGGGTTTTGCCCTGGGCGGCACCCTGTTTTCCGTCATTGTGGGCTACATCGACAACCAGGGGGGCTTTATTCGCCACCCGTCGTCGTCGCGGCGGTTTCTCTACCACCACCGCCAGGATGAAGCCTCGGAGGTGCTCGATCGCATTGGCCACATCGAAGTGCTTCACAGTCTTTCCCCTGACGAAATGCAGGCAATTATTCCCCTGCTCAAGCCACTTCAGGTCGAGGCGGGGATGGTGCTATGCCAGGAGGGTGCTCCTGGCGACTCCATGTTTCTCATCGTGGAGGGGGATGCCGAGATCTATAAAGGCCCCCAGCGGTTGGCCGCCCTGGGCTCTGGGGAAATCTTTGGCGAGATGGCGCTGCTGACTGGAGAAGAGCGATCGGCCACGGTGGTGGCCAAAACACCTATGGAGCTCTACGAACTCGACAAGGCCGATTTCGACGCCATGCTCACCTATGCCCCTCAGCTCTCCAGCGGGCTGAGCCGCATTTTGGCTCGGCGGCTGCGCGAAACTACCCAGTCTACCGCTAAGCTTGCTCCGGTGGATGATGACCACTGGCGGCGGCAAGTGCTCGACAGCGTCGAGGTCGATATTCCTATTTCAGAGCAGCAGTTCAAGGAGCTGGCCCAAAGCTCGGCCCCCCTGGCCATTTTGGTGGGCACCATGATCGACAACATTCCCGAGGCGTTGGTGATTGGCTTTCACGTGGGCACAGGCCACACGGGAGCATCATTCTTAATGGCGGTGTTTATCTCCAACATTCCCGAGGCGATGTCGAGCTCCATTGGCATGCGCCAGGCGGGTACCTCGGCCCAACGCATTCTGGCGCTGTGGGGTGGTGCGGTGCTGCTCAGCGGATTAGTAGCTATGGTCGGCAGTCAGCTGGTGCCGGTGGCATCTGAATGGATGCTAGCTATGGCCAAGGCCACTGCCGGGGGTGCTATTCTCGCTATGGTCGCTAGCACCATGATGCCCGAAGCCTACGAGATGGGCGGCGGCTCGGTGACCTTCTCGACCATCGCCGGGTTTTTGGTCAGCTTTTGGTTGGCCTCCTCGGCGTTTTAGAGCTAGCCAATGGTTATCTAGAGCAAAAAAACTGAGCGAGTTATATAGTCCTGCACATCTCAACCGAGGGAATCCGACCCGTTGTAGCGGCCACCTTTGGTCTTAACCCTGGCTCACCGTTATTAGAACCAAGGATGAAGGCCTAGAGGTCCGCTAACGTCCTCAGAAAAATCCATTCTCCCCAGACTCGCCGTCGAATTGCTAGGCTTCGGGGGGTAGCTCTGGCGGAGGGGAGGCTTTGGCATCTAGCAAATTGGCCTTAGAGGTCTTTAGGTCTTTCCACAGGCGCTTGATTTCGTCATAGGCTTCGTCAGCCGACATTTTGCCACCGGTTTCAAGGTTGCACACCAAGGAAACCCGCTGGGCAAATTCTTGCAGGTTGGCGTTAAACGCTAGCTGCTGCGGCGTAAACTCACCCCAATACTTGCTGCGGGGGAAGAGAAAGTTTTCCTTGGGGGACGGTTGGTTGTCGGTCATGGCACCAGCGGGTGGAGGGCATAGCTCTTACCTTACATTAGATAAATTCTTGTCTCCTGGCTGTGATCACACCCCCAATGTGGTCTGCAACACCTACCGTTGGTTGCCTGTAACCGGGTTTGTCGAAAATCTTGGGCGCGTCAGTTAACCCTAGTTCACAAGATCAGGGTGCTAGCCACTGCTGGATTTGCTCTATGGCGACAGCAACGGTGTCGGCGATCGCCAACGGCCCGGTCGCTAAACTCTGCCACAGGGCGATCGCTCCGGGGGGCATTTCTATCAAAATGACAGGGCGCTGGGCCTTGAGGGCGAGGGCAATTTCAGAGGCGGTGCCGGGGCCGAGTCCGCAGGCCACTACTACCTGGCTCGACAGCACGTTGACGACATTGCGGGCATCCCCTAAGCCTGTCAGGATGGGAATGTCTACGGCAGCGGAGCGATCGGCCCCATTTGCGGAGGGCAAAATACTCACCGTGAGTCCGCCCGCTGCCTTGGCCCCTTGACAGGCAGCCTCCATGACACCCGCCTGACGGCCCCCGGTAAGCACTACCCAGCCAGCAGAAGCGATGGCATGTCCAAGGGCATAGGCTGTCTTTATCTGGGTCGGGGTCGCTGAGCTTCCCGGTCCCATAACACCAATAATGATGTAGGCCATTGAGCAACTAGTAGGGTTACGGTGGTGAACTGAGTTTCTCAGTTGGTTGGGCCCCTGAGCAGACAAGGGCGTTGGGCTGAACGACTGAGTGATCGCAAAAAAACTTGACGATGGATTCCCGCCAGCCAGGGGAGCTGTCGTTTAGATTAAGTTAACGATTAGAGAAAATTTGGGTACTGTACTCCTAGCTTAACTCTGTACCATTGCTCGACCCTGGTCCGCTAACCCCCTTGCGTTTAACCCTTTTGCCGTGCGATCTACAGTGTCTCGCTTGAGTCTTTTCTCCCCCCTCAGACGATGGGGCTGGGGCGCGGTTGCAGCTAGCGGACTGCTCGTAGGTGGGTTGGCGGTGGCCCCCTCGGCAGCGGCAGCAGATTCGGTGACGGTGCGTCTGGGGCGGCTATCTCAGACGGTGAGCCTTGATGAATTACAGGCGTTTGCCGCTACAGGTGAGGTCCCCCGATCGCTGCGGCTTTACCGGCCGCTGCTCAACGCCAGCATCCAGGAGGTGCTCCAGGGCGAAATCGCCCTAGAACCCGAGGTGAGCCAGGTAATTTTAGACGAGATTTTGCAGACCCCCGGCGGAGCGCGGCTGCTCGACACTTTGCGGGCGATCGCGCCCAATCTGGCTGCCGACGATCTGCGAGTCACCCTCGAACAGGTGGGTAAAGCGGAGTCTGGCCTTACCCTGCTGGGTATTTTGCGGGCCATGCCCCAAGACACCCTAGAGATTGACGTGGGCACCCTGCTCACCCTGGCCTCTCAGTTTCAGCTGGCGCAAATGGAGAGTAAGGCGCTCGGTCGAGTGCTGCGCAAAGACCCTGCGGCTGAGACAGCCGAACCTGCTCCGCTGCTGGAAACCGATCCCTTTGCCACGGGCTCCTCGGCGGTCGAGCGCTGGGAGCTGGTGTTGCGCGATCACAGTCGCGATCGCAGCATTCCCCTTGATATTTATTGGAGCAAAGACAGCCACGGCCCGCTGGTGGTGATCTCCCATGGGTTTGGGGCCGATCGCCGCTTCTTTGCCTACTTGGCCGAGCATTTAGCCTCCCATGGGCTTACGGTAGTATCTGTGGAGCACCCCGGCAGCAATGTTGCCGCCCTGCTGTCGTTGCCTCCCGACGACCTGCCTGAGGCCGCTGCCCAGAGCCGCATTTTACCGGCCACCGAGTTTCTTGACCGACCCCGCGATATCAGCTACGTGCTCGATCGCTTAGAAAGACTCAACACCTACTCCTACAGCCTGCGCGATCGCCTCAACACGGACGAGGTAGCTTTCATTGGCCATTCCCTTGGCGGCTATACGGGGTTGGCCCTAGCCGGGGCGGCGCTGGATCTGCGATCGCTTGAGGCCTACTGCCAAACCCTTAACCCAGTCAACGTCTCCCCCGCCGACTGGCTTCAGTGCGCCGCCCAAGACTTGCCCGTTAAATACGCTAACCTGCGCGATGATCGGATCACTCAGCTGATTGTGGCCAACCCCCTCACCGGAGTGCTGTTTGGCGAAACGGGACTGAGCCGAGTGCGGGTGCCTACCCTGGTTCTGGCCGGCACCCACGATACCGTCACGCCCATGGCCAGCCAACAGTTGCGCCCCTTCATGCAGCTACCTGCCGATAAGTATCTCGTTACCGTGGTGGGCGGGTCACATTTGAGCGTTGGCGATCCCAACAACCTCAACGCCGACTTGGGCCGCATTCCGTTTATGGCCGAGTTACCCGACGTCACCACCGCCCCTCTGCGCATTTTTCTCCAGGGGGTGAGCTTCAGCTTTGTCATGCAGCAGACTTCTGAGGCTGAAGCCTACGCTCCAGCTTTAGACCCCGCAGTGGCCCATGCGTTTTCAACGACTACGATGTCACTGCGCCTGAGTCAGACCGTGCCCGAGGGCCTAGCCGCTTGGCCTCGGCTGCGGCAGAGCGGGCTGCACCGTCAAGAAGGGTTAATCAGCTACCTGCCCTCTCTACTCCATCTCGAGGCTTTGGCAATCCAGGACCAGTTTCAGGCTCTACAGCGCCAAATGGTTGACTATTTGCGCCATACCCCCCCTTCTCTAACAGCAGTATATTGGCCCTTCTTGGGGCCACAGCTACCGATGCAGGCCAACCAGCCCGGCAGCAAACCGGCTACCTCCCAGTGACGGGCTACGTTTTAGCGACTCCAACAATTGAAGCTAGTAGGCTTGACCGAAAAAGCGTTATTCCTGGGAGCCCATGGTGTAACCGTCGGGCATGATGGTGCCGTGCACATCGGTACGCCGCAGGTTGGTGTAGTCAAGCTTGGCGTTGATCATGACCGCATCGGTGAGGTCAGCTCCGCTGAGATTTGACCAGCTCAAGCGGGTGCGATATAGGGTCGCCCCCCGCAGATTGGCCCCCCGCAGAGAACTCCAGCTCAGATTGGCCCCGCGCAAATTGGCATAGGACAAATTGACATTCACCAGGTTTGTGCTCGTTAACTTGGCTCGACTCATGTCGGCCTCCTGAAAATCAGCCCCCTCGAGGGTAGCTCCAGTGAACACCGCACCCACCAACACGGCTCCTCGCAGGACGGCTCGGTTCATCAGTGCACTGGTCATATTGGCGTGCTCCAGGTTAGCGCCTTCCATATCGGCCGCCAGCATTCTGCCCCGGCTGAGGCTAGCCTCGCTCAGCACGGCCTTGTGCAGCGTAGCGTGGTCGAGCACCGCTTCGTTGAGGTTGGTTTCGCGTAAAACTGCCTGGTTGAGATCGGCTCGCACCAGGTTAGCGCTTCGCATACCCGCCTCACTCAGGTCGGCTCCCACCAGGCGAGCATCGGCCATGTCAGCCCCAATTAAGTTGGCTAAAATCAGCGTAGCCTGATTAAAATTGACGTCGGTGAGCTTAGCCTCACGGAAGTTAGCCCCAACCAACGTGGCCCCAGCAAAGGTCGTATTTTGCAGATTAGACTGACGAAAATTGGCCCCGCTGAGGTTCTGTCGACTCAAGTCAGCGCCAATTAGCTGAATGCCGCGAAAGTCTCGTTCCCCCGCCGCGTAGCGCTCCAGTAGATCGGCGACAGTTATATCTGCCGGCAGGTTGGGGAGTTGAGAACTGAAGAACTGGGAACTGGAGGGGGGCGTTTCCAAAGGAAATCCTCAACGGCGACGATAATTGGGATTTGGGTTATAACTTCCAGCGTTTCAGGTCGCAGGAGCGAATGTCGGAGCAAAAAGAAGGTGTCCTCTACCCTAGGATAGATATTTTAGGATAGCCAGAAGCTCGCCCTTGGTAAACGGTTGTCTGAGCCAGGGCAGTTCTGATTCTTGCAACCTTAACAGTTCTCAATCTGCCCTGCTTAGGTAGGCCAAAAAAATCAGCCAATCTATCCAGGCTGTAGGTTTGGTGCCCAACCCTAGCCCATTCCAATCCGGGGGCGCAGAGCAGATCCTCACCTAAGGTATGCTAGGTCTGAATTTAGGTCGTTCTAGCTTATTATCTTGGTCGTTCATCTATGCCCCGATCGCTGCTCACTCTCCTGCGCCGCCGTCTGTTCTGGCTCACCCTGCTACTGACGGTGTGGCTACTGTGCAGCGGTCAGGCTCCGGTGGGCGCGACGGCTTTAAAGGGCGGTCAAAGTTTGGTCGAGCGCCTAGCGGCTTTTCCCCAGTGGGGCACCAAGCCCGCATTGCCTGTGGCTCGAGGCGACTTGGTTTATCCCGACTGGTTGCGGGGCAAGTGGCAGCTCACCAGCACTCTAGTCGATTTGGCGGCACCCATGGCTCCTGACTTGGTGACTCCTGGTTTTGAGGGCAATCGCGCACAGCTAGGTATCCCAGTGACCTGTCCAGTGCAGTTTGTAGCAGCACCACGGGGGGCGCAGCGTGGCCCGCTGGGAGCCGTGCAGCGTTTAATCCCCGCTGTAGCCGGTTCGCCGCAAACCGTAGCCGATCGCGCCTTTAATGGATTAAGCATGGCTCGCGCCTACCTGGGAGAGGTTGTGGTGCAGGCGGTCAAGGTAGACCCCAGCAATCCCAACCGCCAGGTGACGCTGCTGAAGGGCAACCGTCAGCTTGAGTCCACAGTGACGGCCCGAACTATTGAAGTGCCTGGGGAGGCTGAATTTATTACTGTGGAGCGATTTCAGCAGGTGTTTCGAGGTGGCGTTGCAATTCCTTACTTCAATGAAGTGGAAACTACCACCGCCTATCGCCGAGTAGCAGACGGCTCTGCGGGGTCGGGTTTCGCCACCCGCGTGGGGGCTGACCAGGTGACGGCGGTGTATTTGTCGCCCCAGGATCCCGAGTTTCTCAAGGCTCAAAATCAACCTGTGGCGTTGTATCGCTATCGCTTGGAACTGGTACCGATATAGCTTAAGTGCGGGCATCGGTGGGCTTCTCTACCTAAATCTGAATCATTGAACCGCTTGTCCAGGTCTGTTGTTCTGCCTCAGTGCCCTTGTAGTACACAACCCAAAACGTTCTTGATGCAAATTTAATTTAACGGCACTTCAACGCTGCAACAAATCGCAGTAGCATGGGCTTGGGCTCGCAATAGCCTCTGGCTCCACGCGAGTATATGCTGACGCTAACAATAAATTCTTTGCAATTGCTCTCTCAATCAAATTTGCTTTGCCATTGAAAAATGCGCTGGTCTTAGGGGTCCCATCAGGCCCAAGCGCTTTAAAGCTACTTTTGTAACTCTTTGTTTTTCCAGGCAGGCTTAGCTGCAAGCTGGCTTGCCAGACCTTAACCAGACTGCAATCTTGAAATTTCAAGGCAAAACCGTTGTGCCTTGAAATGCCGAATGCTTAGCAGTTCTGATTCTATGACTGGCCGGCGCGCTCCGATTCGTGCAGCAGTGCCCGATTTCCCTTGTAATTCTATTGGAAGATAGCTATGCCCGGCTCTCAGACAGCCAACCAGCCTTTACCCAATGTTGCTCGACCCTATCGAGTTGCGATCGCAGGCACCATTACCAACGCCGCTACCGGCGACATCATGCCTCAAGCCGTGGTGCGCATTACTGCTGCCCCGGCCGCCTTTGCCGAAGGGGTCATGGCGCTTTTAGTTGCTGCGATCGCCCATCGCCCTGATGTTCAAGCCTACTACGGTGACCTCATTGCCGAATGGCAGCGGTCTTCGGACCCTCTAGCAACAGCGCAGCGGTTGCTTGATTGCCTAGAGCAGCCGCTGGCCCTAGCCCGACCTGACCAAACCCAGAGCGGCGGCGATGGCCACTACTGCTTTTATGACCTACCGGCCGGTTCCTATACGCTTACGGCCACCTATATCCTGCCCCACCGTGGCCAAGGGGTGACCTCTGCTCAGGTAGAGGTTTGCCCTAGCGATCGCCGACTCAGCTTTGCGGCCGTGGATCTGGCTATTAGCCTAGTGCCCGGAGCTTGCCCGCTGACGGTGGTGGGCGATTGCTCACCCTCACGGTTCATGGAAGGTCCAGAACAGTTTTGGCATGTCCCAGCCCACCCTAAGGTTGAAACTCTGTCTCATTGAGCAGAGCCAGAGCGGTGCGCCACACCATGTAGCCATCCTGGTTGAGGTGCAACCCGTCGGTGGTGAGGTCGGCTCGCAGATAGCCGTCGCCATTGACAAACAGCGGATACAAATCTAAAAACTCAGCCCCTGTCTCGGCGGCTACAGCCTTCAGCTGAGCATTCACCGCACGAATTAGATCGGGGGAGACGGCCACCAGGCGATCGCGCCCTTCCCAGGTGGCCATCTCGCCACCGTGGGGCAAAATTGACTGCACCACCACTCGCGTTTGGGGATGCGTCTGGTGCAGGTAGTCCACCATTTTGCGGACGTTGTACACCAGGTCGGCCTCAGAGCCACCCCAGATCAAGTCGTTGATGCCCACCATGATGAACACTGCTTCGGGAGAGGTGCTGTCGAGCAAGTAGAGGCGATCGCGCAGGCCAGTCGATTTTTCCCCTGAGATGGCTTGATTTATCCAGGTTCTACGTCCCGGCAGCATGTTGGCCGGAAACCACAGCGTTAGGGAATCGCCCAGCAAAACCGTCTGACTTGGCGCATCAATGGCTACCGCAGCCTCAGCCTCGGCTGCCAGCAGCGCCACCCACTGCTCGTAATCGAGGCTGTGGCGCTTTCCCAACTCAGGCTCAAAGGGGGCAACCGGTTGCGGGTCAGCCGCAAAGGCGTTGGCCTGGGGCAGCACCGCATCCCCCGCTTGACTCAGCTGTCGCAGCATCGCCATCGCCGTGATAAACAGCAGCCCATTCAACACCAGCGACAGCAGCGCCCAAGGGGGGACCCGCTGAAGCCGATGTAGCGCCGAGCGAAACTGAAGATAGGGTGGAAGCGGTAAAGCCACAGCGATATACCTACAAACCTGGAGCTAGAGAACCAGCCCCGCCAATGGGTCAAATTGTAGATAGATTTTCCCCCACAAACCACTATTGTGGCGAGGTTTTTTGTGTGCTTTGGAGGATAGTAAAACGCGGGCTACACGTTGAACCGAAATAGCATCACATCGCCTTCCTGCACCACATACTCTTTGCCCTCGCTGCGGACCTGCCCTTTATCTTTGGCCGTAGCCATTGACCCTGCGGCCACCAGGTCCTTGTAGGCCACCGTCTCGGCGCGAATAAAGCCCCGCTCAAAGTCGGTATGAATAACGCCAGCCGCCTGGGGGGCAACCATGCCCGCCTTGATTGTCCAGGCGCGGGTTTCCTTCGGGCCAGTGGTGAAATAGGTGCGTAGCCCCAGCAGTTCGTAGGTAGCGCGAATCAGCGTCTTGAGGCCGCCTTCTTCGACGCCGAGGGCCTCGAGAAAGTCCTTGCGCTCCTCGTCATTCAAATCCACCAGTTCTGACTCCACTTGAGCCGAAATCACGACCACCTGAGCATTTTCTGCTGCCGCCACCGCCCGCACTTGCTCCACCCAGGCATTGCCGCTGGCCAGATTCTCTTCAGAGACGTTGGTGGCGTAGATGACGGGCTTGCGGGTGAGCAGTCCCAGGGGTTTGATGATCGCCTCGGCTTCAGCGTCGAGTTCCACCTGGCGGGCAGGTTTGCCCTCGTTGAGCACCGGCAATATTTTTTCGAGAATGGCCAGCTCGGCCTGGGCCTCCTTGTCAGCGCGGGCCAGCTTGCGCACCCGATCGACTCGGCGTTCGAGCTGGGCTAAATCAGACAGGGCCAACTCGAGGTTAATCACCTCAATGTCACGCACCGGGTCAACCGAGCCGGAGACATGAATGATGTCGTCGTCCTCAAAGCAGCGCACCACGTGGACGATCGCATCCACCTCGCGAATATTGGCCAAAAACTGGTTGCCCAGTCCTTCGCCCTGGCTGGCCCCCTGCACCAAGCCCGCAATATCGACAAACTCAACCCGAGCCGGCACCGTCTCCACTGAGCTAGAGATGTCGGCTAGCACCCGCAGCCGGGCGTCGGGCACCGCCACAATGCCCACGTTTGGTTCGATAGTGCAAAAGGGAAAGTTTGCGGCCTGGGCCTTGGCGTTGGCCACCACGGCGTTAAACAGGGTAGATTTGCCAACGTTGGGCAGGCCAACAATGCCAGCTCGTAACATGGGGTTAACTCTAGATTCGGGGCAACGGGGAAGGGTAAAAGGCCTTAGTTTTAGGGTCAAGGCCGATCTGAGATCTCAAACCCTGCACCTGATATCTTGCACCTTAAACCCCTACCTAGCATAAGAGAGGATGGGGCCATTGCGGAGGTGTTGCTATACCCTTAAGGCAAACCAAACCAACGACCGCAAAAGGGTGAGCTATGGCTGGAGTGACAGGGACAGGGCAGTGGATGCGGCCCGTTCTAGTGGCAGGGCTAGTGGCGCTGGGGCTAGCGGGGTGCGACACCCTGGGTCTGTCGCGATCGCCCGAGGGCACCGGCGAGATGAGCAACCAGTATGTTGACAACGGGTTTCGCGGCGATATGCTGGTGAGCCGCATGAAGCCTGTGCAGCTCCGGCTGCAACCCGGCTGGAGCGCCGCCCCTACCGGCACTCTGCACAACAACGCCGACCTTGAGGCCTACAACCTCGACGAAAACATGTTTTTGGTCGTGCTCGGTGAAAATCGCGAGGCGGTGGCCCGCGGCAATATCGAGGATCAGGCCAACGTTTATTTGCAAATTCTCAAGGGCGGCTTTAGTCAGGTGCTTGCCAACCAGGCCCGCACCGGCGTCGAGCGGATCAGCAGCTTTCCGGCGGTGCAGTACGAGGTGCGGGGCAATGTGTCTGAGCAGGCCGTGGCCTACCTGCACACCACCATTGAAATGGGCGAAGACTATTATCAGGTGGTGGTGTGGACCCCCGACGATCTCCGCACGGCCAATGCCGAAGCCATGCGGGCCGTAGTAGAGGAATTTCGCGCTTCTCAGCTTTAAGCGCCGCCATTCTGTGGCCTAATAGAGTCTGTGGCTTCGTGGCTATTACGCCTCGGCCTCAGCCCCTAGACCAAGGACATTGCCATGCTGCGCTGGCTTATTGCACCGTTTTCTACCCTAGCCGTTTTCCCCAAGGCCCTGACTGGCTTGAGCCGTGGCTTTGGCCTAGCCTGCGCGGCCCTGGTGCTGTGGCTGAGTCTGGGCGGGCAGCCCGCTGCCCTAGCCGGCCTCACCGACGACAATTACGACGGCAATATCTTTGCCCTCTACGCTGGTAACGGGTCGCTAGTGCCGCCTAAGGTCAGCCTGGAGCAATCGCTGCGCTACGGCAAGCCTGCCATTGTGGTGATCTATGTAGACGACAGCAGCGACTGTAAGAAATTTGCGTCGGTTATTTCCCAGCTTCAGGCTCCCTACGGTCGGGTGACCAACTTTGTGCCGATTATGGCCGATGCAATTCCCGTCAAAGACTCCTACGAGCCCAACGAGCCGGGCTACTACTTCAAGGATGCTGTTCCCCAAACTCTGGTGTTCAATGCCCAGGGAGAGCTGGTGTTTAACGAAGTTGGCATAGTCCCCTACGAGGCGATCGACGATGTCATGCGAGAGGTCTTTGACCTGCTGCCCCGCACCGAGTCGGAAGAGCTGCGCCGTCGTCCCATCAACGAGGTGAATTCGGAGCTGGTGCCAGAGCAGTAGGTTGCTCTAAAAGCAGATCTATTTGGAAAATGTCGGTTCAACGACGGCTGGAAAATTGGCAAAGTTGCGGCGTACCCAGTCCATGCCCACCTCGTTATTGAGCCTGATTTTTTGCGGCGCGTTGGGGTAAATCTTGCCCAAAATAGCTGCATCTTGATCGACCACCACTTGGCCAAAGTTGAGATAGGCGCGACCCATCAGGTTAAAGGCTGGGTGCTTGGCTTGGCCAAACAGCAGAATGTAGGTGCGGGTGCGGTTTTTGGCCTCGGGTACAAACAGGTGGCACTGGGCCACTCTACCCAAGGACGATTCGCCGTGAAAGGTTACCAGGGCGGGGAAGTGATTTTCCATGTGGGCACTGAGGGTGCTGGGCAGCAGAAACAGATCGGGGCGGCGCAGCTTTTCCATCAGCGAGTAGGGGGCGGTGGGCATGTCGTAGTAGGCGTGTGACTCATACCCTTGGTCCAAAAACTGGTGAAACTGCACTTCGGCAATGCGAAACAGGTCCCGGTGGGTGCCGTTTTGGTGGTTGTAGTCGTGCATATTGAGCAGCATGGAGAGCAGGTCGGTTTCGACCGAGCAGTCGGCGGTAGAGCCCATGAAGGTGTACTCGGCTGCGATCGCATTCAGCACCCCGGGAATTGGCACCTTGGGCTCGTAGCCCCCGTAGGACCAAACAAAATCGCCCTGGACAATTAGCTCTAGGGGCTCTAGCTGAGGCAGGGTTTGTTGCTTGGACCCCGGCAGCACTGTGCAACCCCGCTCGTCAAACCCTAGGGCGTGGAAGGGGCAAACGACTCGACTGCTGCCGTCACCCGCTGCTTCGCACCAGCCTTCTGACAGCATTGCCCCCATGTGCGGGCAGGCGTTGGGCAGGGCATGAACCTCGCCTGCGCCATCTCTCCACAGGACGTAATCATTACCGTAGAGGGAAATTTTGCGGGGCTGGTTAGTGGTCAACACAGACTTGTGCGCCACAAGCCAGGGCGCACCGGGAAGCATGGACTGCATAGAAGCCTCCAACAGATATAAAATTGTGAGAAGTTCGTCGTGTTTTAAAAATATGACAGATGAATCGCATTCGTCAAGCAATCTGCGTCGCCAGCCTAAGCAGCGGCGGGGCCAGCAGCGGGTCGAAAAAATTCTAGAAGCCGCCGCGCTGGTGTTTGACGAAGTGGGCTACGAGGCGGCCACTACTCACCAAATTGCCGAGCGAGCGGGCACGGCGATTGGGTCGCTGTACCAGTTTTTTCCCGATAAAGCGGCGATCTTTAACGCGATGGAACTACGTCACCTGGAACGGGTGCAGGCTATGTGGAGCCAAGCCAATGCCCAAGAATTTTGGCGACTGCCGCTGCAGGAAATGTTGACTCAGCTCACCACTGGCGTGGTGGCAATGTTTGAGCAGCCAGTGTCGCGGGTGATGTTTGTGCAGTTTTACACGGCGCGCGATCGCTTCCAAACTATCGACGACAGCCTGACCCAGGAAGCAATCGCATTTCTCTCCACCATCCTGCACCAGCGCAACCCAGACCTGCCAACGGAGCGGCGCGATCTCCTAGCAGAGGTCTGCGTTCATAGCTGTAACGCCCTCATTTTGGCGGCTCTGCGGCAGCCCGATGAAGACAAGCGCGATCGCCTGGTGCAGCAAATTCCAGTGCTACTGGCTGCGTACCTGGCTGCCGATGTGGGCGATCAGATTCACGGCTATGTAATGAATGTAATGATTTGCTCTCACTGTAATTCTCAGGAGCTGGCGAAGAACGGGCGGCGGCGGGGCAAGCAGTGCTATCTCTGCAAGAATTGCGGAAAGCAGTTTGTGCGCCCTGCCGCCGAGTCCTTGTAATTTTGGGCTGGCGATCGCGCCGTCTAGGAATTGGCCACCTGCTGTACCAGCGGCCGAAAGAATTCTTCTAGGGGAGCCTGGGCTGTTGCTAGCGTGGGGTAGGGGCGAGTGCTGTAGTCTTTGCCCACCATCAGCGGGAAGGGTTCCACATCATCTAGCGGTACCCAGGTGGCCCCGGCGGCTTGGACGATCGCCCACACTGCTGCAATATCCCAAATCTTGGGTGTCGCTTCTACCGCGCCAATTGCCCAGCCAGCTCCTACGAGCAGCAGGTTATAGGCCGCCGACCCCAGCATGCGAATCTTGCAGGGAAAGGGTTTCTCCAGTACCGAGGTGCTACGGGCGCAGAGGCTAAAGAACTGGGTCTTGTCGGGGGTTGCGTCGCTACTGTGGATAGGACGACCATTGCAGAACGCGCCCCTGGGCATCTCCAGCCCGCCTTCTCCTGGCCAGTAGCCATAGAAGGACTGGTTGAGCGGCGGCATGGCCACGTAGCCAAACACAGGAGTGCCGCGATACAGCAACCCCAAGGAGATGCCCCACACCGGAATACCGCGCGTAAAGTTGGTGGTGCCGTCAATGGGGTCAATAATCCAGCACCAGTCGGTGGCAGGGAAGATGTGCTCCACCTCTTCGCTGAGCACGCCGTGATCGGGGAACTGCTGGTAAATAGCGGCGCGCAGGGTATCGTCGGCCCAGCGATCGCACCGGGTCACCAAACTGCCGTCAGCTTTCAAGTCGGCCTGCACTTGGCCAAAGTCTTCGAGCAGCTTTTGCCCCACAGTTTTTGTGGTCGCCTCGGCAAAGGCCAGCACCTCGTCCCAAAAGTTTTGTGACATGCTCAATCCATATCGTTTTCGAGGGCAGCGGTGATTGCCGCCTTGGCATTGGCCTGAAATTCTTGAATATTCACCCGGCTGAGCAGCCAAATCGCGACCAGCATGCCGATCGCTTGCAGGGTAAACACCAGCCCATAGGCCAAAAATGCCTGGGGCTGCCCCACTTCTCCCGCTCCGTTAAAGGTTCTAAGGATAGCGCGACCCAAATCGAGCACGCCGCCGCCGAGAACTGTCGCGCTACCTCGGGCGATCGCCTGGGCCAACCCCCAGGCCCCAATAAAGGTGCCTGCTGTCTCGGCCACCGTCAGATCGAGCATCAGCACGATCGCCCCCAAAGTGAGAATGCCAGAGGCCGTGCCAAACAGAAACACCGCCGTCAACAATATCGCCGGGTTGCCCGTCAGCCCTGACAGGGTGATACCCACCAGGCACAGCGCTGCCCAGCTACAGCCCAGCACCACCGTACGCTTTTTGCCGAGGCGGGGCACTAACAGCCAGCCGCTGGCGATAATACTCAGCAGCGTTCCCATACCAAAGGCGGCGTTGAGTTGGGTAGTTTCGGCAATGGTCATGCCAAAGACTTCGCCACCGTAGGGCTCCAGCACCGCATCCTGCATGAACAGGCTGAGGCTGAGCACCAGCAAAAAGGTGAAAAACAGCCCCGTTTGGCGGCTGGCGGTGAGAATCTTGAGGGCCCGACCGAGGGTGAGGCTGTCTTCGCGATCGCGCAGCGACGATCGCTGGGTCAGCCGCGAATACTTGCGCTCAATGCCGTAGGTGCTCAGCACCGCCAGTACGCACACCACCGCTGGGGCAATCACAAACAGTCGGTTCACCGCGCTGCGCACCTGGTCAAAAGGGGCATTCAGCTCAATCGGCTTCAGTACGATGGAGGTGATAATCACCCCGGCGATAATGCCCACCATCAGCATGGCCCAGCCAATGCCTACCAGGCGAGAGCGGCTATCTTCATCCGACACATCTACCAGCAGCGCCGTAAACGGAGTCGAGGTAGCGCTCAACGCCAGACCGTAGATCGCAAACAGAAGCCCTAGCAGCCCCACCCACGGATACACCGCTGGCCCCCAGCCTCCCTCGGCAATGCGGCTGCCGATCTGCCATACCACTTGCAACGCGCAAAACGCCGTCACCGCTACCGTCACAATGCCCAGCCAGATATAGCCGCTGCGGTGGTGGCCAAAAATTGGCCTAGAGTCAGACATCTGGCCAAACCACACTCGGGCGGGGGCCATAAACTGATGCACGGCGATCGCCCCCGCCGCCACCAGCGCCGGTACGCGCAATTCTTCGATCATCACCCGGTTGAGCACCCCCAGGGTGAGCAGCGACATAATGCCCAAACCCATGTTGAACACCCCCAGGCGCAGCATGGTCAGAAGGCCTAGGTTGGGCTTGGGGACGGCCGCCGAGCCCGGAGCCGAGGGCGAAACATCGGGGCTAGTCATAGGCTTTTAAGAAAAATCTTCAAAGGATAGTACTACCTTAGAACCTAATTGTATGGCCATATCAGGTTGCCCCTAACCCAGTACGCGAGCTAAGGAAAACATTCTCACTAATTCGTTAGACCAGACCAGACAAAAAAAGCTGCTCAGGTCAAGCATTGAAAGACGGCGATAACTTTTGACGACTACTGCTGCCGGAAATTTTTCAAGTCCTGGGTCCAGTGAGCGCATTAGGCTTCTACACAGCAGGTGTATGCCTTGGCATGAAACCAGGAAAAAAGCTAAATGGGCCTCCGGTGACCCTCAACTGTTTAAAGCATGCGGTGTGCAAGACTTAAGCTCAGTCTCAGCCTCAAATTTGTATGGACTTTATTCAAAATCCTATTTTTCTAATGTTGGTGGTGCTGATCTGCTCTCTGATCGCCTTTGTGGCAGAGTGGCTACCGGTAGATTTGACCGCCCTGGCGATCGCCACTGTATTAATTGTTTTAGGGTTAGTTACGCCCGAGGAAGGCATTGCCGGGTTTGGCAACGCCGCCACCGTTACCGTCATGCTCATGTTCATTCTGAGCGCTGGAGTCGCCAAAACTGGTGTAATTCAGATCGTGCGAGACTGGCTGTTGAAATGGGGAGGCAAGGAGCCTTCCCGACAGATTTTTGTGATGGGCATCCTAGTAGGGCCGATCACTGCTTTTATCAACAACACGGCTGTGGTGGCCATCTTTCTGCCGATTGTCGAGGAATGGTGTAACAAACAGAACATTTCGCCATCGAAGCTGCTTATTCCTTTGTCCTACGTCACGGTGCTGGGCGGCATGATTACGGTGATCGGCACGTCGACTAACATTCTGGCCAGTGGGGTGTCCAAAGACTTGGGCTATGGAGAATTCGGGCTATTTCAGTTCACTGCCGTTGGGGTAATCACTTTTGCTGTGGGCTTGGCTTACCTAGCTCTATTTGCGCCCAAACTCTTGCCCGATCGCAAATCGTCGTCCCCTAACTTGTCAAACTACGATTTGAAAGACTACATGAGCGAGGTCGTCATCACCCCGCGCTCAACCCTAATTGGTCAGACCCTAAAAGCGAGCGAAATTCAGCGAAAGTTTGACATCGACGTGTTGGAGATCATTCGCGATGGTAGCCACTTTGCCCAACCCCTAGCCGACAAGGTGCTGCAGGCGGGCGACGTACTGCTGATTCGAGGCGGCCGAGATGAACTGCTCAACCTCAAAGATCAGCGTGGGCTAGACATTTTACCTGAGGTCAAATTTGGCCAACAACCCATTGAAGACGAGCCAGATACCAGCGAAGAGCACATTGCTGAGGTGTTGATTCTGTCGAATTCTCGATTGGTCGGAGCCACTCTTAAGGAAATGCGCTTTCGCCAACGCTACAACGCCACGGTGCTGGCCATCCGGCGAGGCGAAGAACTGGTGCGCGATCGCATGGGCAAAGTTCCCCTCCGTTTTGGCGACTTGCTACTGGTGCAGGGACCTCAGAGCAGCTTTACCGGCTTGCAAACCACCCGAGAACTGCTGGTTCTCGAACAGCGCGAGGCTGAGGGCCTGCGGGTTGATAAGGCTTGGGTCGCGATCGCGATCATCTTGGGAGTAATTGTGGTCGCCGCCTTGAACTGGGCTCCTATTCTCGTCACCGCTCTGATGGGGGTGATGGCAATGGTGATTACAGGCTGCCTAAAACCAGGAGAAATCTATGGTTCGGTGCGGTGGGACGTGATTTTTTTGCTGGCCGGGTTGATTCCCCTCGGCACAGCTATGGAAAATTCTGGTACTACGGACTGGCTAGCCCAGCAGCTAGCCGCCATTGGCGGTGGAGCCTCAGGCATTGTCCTGCTGATAATTTTCTATCTGGTGACTAATCTTTTGACCGAGCTGCTTTCAAACAACGCTGCCGTCATCTTAATGATTCCGATCGCAGCGGGAGTAGCCACAAGTCTAGAGCTAAACCCCATCGCCTTTATTTTCACCGTCACCTTTGCGGCCTCTAACAGCTACATCACGCCGATCGGTTACCAGACCAACACGATGGTGTATGGCCCAGGGGGCTACAAATTCTTTGACTTTACCCGAGTCGGTTTGCCCCTCAACATAATTTTGACGGTGATAACGCCACTCTTGATTGCCTGGTTGTACGGCCTATAGGTGTTACGGCGCTCGGGTATCAAGGGAATCGTCTGACTACAGTCAATCTGCTCACCCCAGCTATTAAAGTAATAAACCGTGTGGTTGAGCTAAATCAACCACACGGTTCACAACCAAGCGTTAGTGGAGCAAACTTAGCCAAAACGGCCCGAAACGTAGTCGCGGGTAAACTGCTCACGGGGGTTGTTAAACATGACTTCGGTATGGTCGTACTCCACTAGATAGCCGACCTTACCGCCCTTGTCCGTCGCCTCAGCGTTGTAGAAAGCGGTGCGATCGGACACCCGTGAGGCCTGCTGCATGTTGTGGGTGACCACGATGATTGTGTAGTCCTGCTTGAGCTGCTGCATGGTTTCCTCAATCTTGATGGTCGAGATTGGGTCAAGGGCCGAGCAGGGTTCATCCATCAAAATGACGTCAGGCTGAATGGCGATGGTGCGGGCGATACAGAGGCGCTGCTGCTGTCCTCCCGACAGCGACAGACCACTCTGCTTCAGCTTATCCTTCACTTCATCCCACACGGCGGCCTTGCGCAGTGACGTTTCCACTAGCTCATCCATATCACCCTGGTAGCCATTGATACGAGCGCCCCAGGCAACGTTTTCGTAGATTGACTTAGGGAAAGGGTTGGGTTTTTGAAACACCATGCCAATTCTGCGGCGGAGTTCTACCGCGTCTACCTGCTTGGCATAAATATCGCTGCCGTGGAAAGTGATCTTGCCCTCTACCCGGCATGACGCAATTAGATCGTTCATGCGGTTGAAGCAGCGCAGAACCGTGCTCTTCCCACAGCCAGAGGGGCCGATAAAGGCGATAATCTCATTCCGAGGAATGTGTAGGTCTACGTTGCGCACGGCTAAGGTAGAGCCATAGTAGACATTGAGATTCTCGGCCCTCAGGGCTACATCTGTAGAGGTTAGAGCTTGGGTGTTTAACATGAGGGCACCAGAATCGCGCTACCGGCTAGCAAGCGTGGACATCCTAACTATTGCAGGCCCAGACACCCTTTGGGGTTAAGGAGAGGCTAAGAGGCTCCGACCTAGACCGTATAATCCCTAGAAAATCGTAGACAGAGGCTTAACATTTTTTATGCCAAGCCCACTAAAAACGCCTAGAACCAAGACCTTGCGGCTGCAACTGCTTTAAATCACCTGACTTGTTCCGTGAGGGTGCTGAAATAGCTGTTTGAGATCACGGGCTAGCCTTTACTTAGCCCCTAGGATAGGCCTATAAGCCAAGCCCTAACCTTCTGTAAACATGTGGCACAGCAAGTGTTTCAGGGCCGGTCTAGGCGCTTTATTCTAGAAAAGTAGGTAGGGTGTTTTGCTTCACTTAATATTGCCGCTCAATCCAGTGCCAAAACTCCCGTTCTACCGACCATTGAGCCGTTTGCTTAAGCCCTTTTCGCTCAGCACGGTGTTGGTAGCGATTTTTGTGCTTCAGCTGGTTAGTGCGGTTGGGCTGCTGGGGTTTTTGAGCTTTTATCTCGGCAACTGGGCCGTGGCGTTGGTGAGCCTGGGTGCCATTGGCAGCTCGGTGGTGGTGGGGCTGGCGGTGGTCAATCGAGTGCTACAGCCCATTGCCCAGCTGCGCCGGGCCATTCAAGCTACGGCCCAGGGCAATTGGCAAACCCCAGTCCCTATTGAGAGCACCGACGAGTTGGGGCAGCTGGCGCGGGCGTTCAACACCATGGCAGCTAAGCTACACGATTCATTTGCCGAGCTAGAGCACCTCAACCACGAGCTTCAGCGCAGCGAGCGGCGCTGGAGACAGTTTTTAGACGGCATTCCTTTGGGCATTGCCGTCTACGATTGCCACGGCCAGATGGTGTTTGCGAGTCAGCAGGCCCGCATTTTGCTCTGCCTTGAAGACATGCCCTCAATACCGTCCCTCGGGCTGGACGAAACCTGCATTGCCTACCGGGCCAGTACTGGCCAGCGCTACCCTACCGCGGCATTGCCCATAACCATGGCGCTGCGGGGACAGCCCGGCTGGGCCGACGATATTGAGCTGCGACCGGGTAATCAGGCTATCCCCGTTGAGATGGTGACGACGCCCATTTTTGACCAGGGGGGGCAGGTGGAATATGCGATCGCTGCCTTTCAAGACATCACCACCCGCAAGCAGGCCCAAACCCTACTGGCTGACTACAACCAAACCCTGGAGCGCCAGGTGGCCGATCGCACCGCTGCCCTGCGCCAGGCCGAGGCCACCCAGCGAATTATTTTAGAGGCGATTCCCGACCTGCTGGTGCGGTTTTCGGGCGATGGCATCTGTCTCGACGTGATGAATGCCGGAGCGGTCAACCTGATTGCTGAACCCAGCACCCAGATCGGCAGACCCATGCATGAGGTGCTTCCCGCCGATATGGTTGCCGAGCGCATGCACTACATTCAGCTGGCGCTACAAACCGGCGCACCTCAGGTCTACGAATATCGCTTTTCCACAACCGACGGCTGGCGCTATGAAGAAGCGCGGATTGTCACCAGTGGCCCTGACCAAGTATTGGCGATCGTGCGCGACATCACCGAACGCAAGCAAGCCGAGGCCGAAATCGCTCGCCAGCGTCAGTTTCTGCAAAATGTGATCGACAGCATTCCCAGCATCATTGTGGTCAAGGACCGTCAGGGCCGGGTGCAGATGGCCAACCGCGCCAGCGCCAGCCTTCACGGCATTACCCCCGCCGACATGGTGGGCAAGCTCGACACCGACGTCAACCCCAACGTTTCGATGTTTGAGGCCATCCAGCAGCACCGCATCCATCAACAGGTGATTGAGACCCAAATTCCATACCAGGGTGAGCAGGAAGTGATCGACCGAAGTGGCGTTCGCCGCTGGTACCAGGTCGTAATTAGCCCCTTCCAGGATGCCGACGGCACCATCAACGGCGTGATTACGAACTGCATCGACATCACCGATCGCAAGGGGATGGAAACCGCCCTGACTGAGGCCAACGAAACCCTGGAGCGCCTGGCTACTCTGGATGGGCTAACCCACATCCCCAACCGCCGCCGCTTTGACGAGTACCTGGAGCAAGAGTGGCAGCGCATGGTGCGCGAGCAGCAGCCCCTGTCGCTGATTATGTTTGACGTCGATTTCTTCAAACCCTATAACGACTGCCTGGGCCACCAGCAGGGGGATGAGGCGTTGATCGCGATCGCCGCCGCCGCCACCCGCGCCGTCAAGCGCGCTGCCGACCTGCTGGCCCGCTACGGCGGCGAAGAGTTTGCGGTGGTGCTGCCCAACACTCGCCGCGCTGGAGCTGAGATTGTTGCCAAGGCTATTCAAGACGAAATCGCCGCCCTCAAAATGGTCCATCCCCAGTCGTCCGTGAGCGACTACCTCACCATCAGCATCGGTATCGCCAGCGTGGTGCCCACCGCAGACCAGTCGCCTGAAGACCTGATCGCCGCCGCCGATGCCGCGCTGTACCAAGCCAAAAGGAGAGGGCGCGATCGCTACTGGATTCGTCTCATCTAACTATCGTTGCCGGATGAGATTTCCTGGGCATTCTAGGCTCAGTCGCTGAGAGGGTTGGGCTAGCCATAGCTCAACCCTTATTCATATGAAAATTGCCTACGCTACCACTTACGATGTGCGCGATCGCGCTTCCTGGCCCCGTCGCCATCTGGGCCTGTACGGAGCCGGGCAAAAAATTGCTGAACTCTTGCAAAATGCTGGAGCAGAGCTTGAGTTTCTCGGCCCGCTGAAGCGGCGCAGGGTGCCAATTACTCGGCTCAAGTGGCTACTTTACCAACGCCTGGGGCAGAGCTACTACAGCCCTGTGGAACCTTGGGTTGCGCCTTACTACGCTCGCCAGCTTGAAGCTCAACTTGCCCAATCTAAGGCTGACCTGCTGCTTTGTCCTGAGAATGCGATTCCTCTGGCGCGGGTGCGCACTGCGCTGCCCACGGTGCTGTGGACCGATGCCCTGTTGGGCAGCCTGGTGGATTTTTATCCCTATTTAACTAATCTGTGTTCCGAGACTCGGCGGCGGCTGCACACTGTAGAGAAGGAAGCACTGGAACGGTGCGATCGCGTCATTCTCACCTCTCAGTGGGCGGCCCAGTCTGCGATCGATCTCTACGATCTACCCGCTGACAAAATTCGCATCATCCCCCGCGGGGCCAGCCGAGCTCAGGATCTGACTCAGACTGAGGTAGAAGCCCTGATTGCGCAGCGGCCCTCAAACCCTTGCCGACTGCTGTTTCTTGGCGTGGACTGGGAACGCAAGGGCGGGCCGCTGGCACTGGAGGTGGCCAAAACCCTCAACCAGCAGGGCGTGAAGACCGAACTCTGGGTTGTCGGCTGTGAACCTAAATGGGTAGGCGATCGCCCCAGTTTTGTGCGCTCCTTCGGGTTCATTGAACGCGCTACCCCCGCGGGTGAGGCCCAATTTGCTCACCTGCTCAGCACCGCCCACTTTTTAATCTTTCCCACCAAGGCCGATACTTTTGGGGTCGCCATTAGTGAAGCTAACGCCGCCGGTCTTCCCTGCGTGGCCGCCGCCGTAGGGGGCATTCCCACCGTATTGCAGACCGACATTAACGGCAGAGCCTTTCCGGTAGAAGCCACCGCTCTTGACTACGCCCAATATATTGCTGCCGTCATGGCCGACTACCCACGCTACCAAACCCTAGCCCTCTCGGCTTGGCAGCACTACCGCCAACACCTGAGCTGGGATGCCGCTCAACAACAGGCCTGGGGGTACTTGCAGGAGTTGGTGACTGGGGGCGATCGCAGTGCAACCTCAACCCTTATCCCATCTCGCCAGCGCCGCCTCTTGCCGACGTTGAGCAAAGGCTTCAGAGCGTAGCTGAGCGATGCCAGGCAGAATCCCTACCAGGTGGGGTCGACGTAAAGGTTGACGACGAGCCTATCCTGGCCTGGCGGCACTGCCGAAATACAGGCACAGATCGGGTCTGCTTGACCCTCCAAATCTACTTCGCAGGCGTGGCACGATCCCATGAGGCAGCCGGTGGGAATGCTCACCCCAGCGCGATCGGCCACCGCCAGCAGGGGTTCCCCCACCTCGGCATCGACGATGACACCATCAGGCAAAAATTGAATAGAGACGCTCATGGCAAAGATCTCAGCTTAAGTCCTGGCTTTTGCCTGTTTGAGCATGGCAACTAGGGTGTGGTGAGCATCTTCGGCCCCCTCTAGGGTGTGGTCAAAGGGCACTCGCACGGTGGTTGGGGCACCGTCTACGGTCACCGCCAGGGTCATACCCTCGGGGTCCACCGATTCCATCACGGCGGCGGTGGCGGTGGGTTGGTTGCCGTAGGCAGTGGCGTAAAGAAGAACCGCTTCGGTGTGGTCGTCGTTCATGTGCTTACAGATGCGATCGCTCACCGCTGGAGTAATTGGCTCAGCCATAGAAAATCCCGTAGACTACTTCAACATTGGCCATTTGTTACATGCTGTTATGATACCGCCCCTGCAACCCTCCTCAGAGCATCCCTGGTCTACGGGCCACGTTTTTCAGAGCCCAGGGGCGCACCTGACCTACCGCGTCGTCGGTCCCTGCTGCCGACTGTTCGATCGCGATCAGCTCCCTTGGCCCTGCTGCCGCATTCAGTGGCGGGGCAAAGAACCCAGTTGGCGGCGCGTTGGCAAGCGGTTTGTGCCCGATATGGCTACCCGCAAGTCGCCCTCCTACTGCGTTGAAATCGTTGGCCAAGGCTACGGAGCCCAGTCGTTTGTCACCACCCTCTACACTGCCAAGCTCGATCGCGAAACCCAGGCCTGGTGGCACAGCCGCCTGCTTCAGGAGGAGGCGACCCCGTCGAGTGAGAAAGTTTGTAACAAGATAGACATATAGAACGCCGATTCGCAGTAGTCTTATGCTCAACGCTGTGATGTTGCTATTGAGGTAGAAACCCTATGCCAGCTGCATTCTTACCCTCTATTTTGGTTCCTTTGGTGGGGCTTGTTTTTCCCGCTGTTGCCATGGCCTTTTTATTCCTTTACATTGAGCGGGATGACGCTGCTGAGCCCCTCAAGAAGTCCTAAACGTCTGTGATTCAAGCCCATTCCACTAATTTGCTTGAGGCCCCCAAGCAAGACTTCAAGCAAGATATACGGGCCTACTTTGACTACACTGCCCCCGAGCTAGATCGCTGGAGTCGTCGCAACCGCTACTACTACGGCGATCTGGCTCGGCTTCATCAATTTATTATTCCGCCCGGCTGCCGCGTGCTAGAAGTCGGCTGCGGTACTGGCGACCTGCTCCATGCCACCGCTCCAGCGATTGGGGTAGGCATTGACTTTGCTCCAGCGGTGACGGCGATCGCTAGCCAGAAATATCCTGAGTTCGCCTTCTACACGCTAGATGCTGAGGCGATCGAACCCGCTCAGCTGGACCCAGAGCACCGCCAGTTCGACTACATTCTGCTGTCAGGAGTGCTAGGTTACCTAGGCGATATTCAGGCTGTGCTCCAGCGATTGCAGCCTTTTTGCCAGTCCCACACCCGTCTGATTCTCACCTTCCACAGCCACCTTTGGGAACCTCTGCTGGGCTTAGCCGAACGGATAGGGCAACGCCGTCCCCAGCCTCCCCAAAACTGGCTCAGCATGGATGATGTGGCCAACCTACTCACCATCACTGGCTATCGCTCCCTTCAGCGGGGCAACCGGTTTCTCTGGCCCAAGTTTGTGCCCGGCATAGCCGGCCTGGTGAACCGCTATCTAGCGCCTCTGCCCGTGGTCAAGCACCTTTGCCTAACGACCTTTATTGTGGCTCGGCCTCAGCCTGTTCCCAGTTCAGAGCAGCCGACCTGTTCAGTCATCATTCCAGCTCGAAATGAGGCGGGAAACATTGCCGCTGCCGTGGCTCGGCTGCCCCAGCTAGGTGCCCATACCGAAGTCATCTTTGTCGAAGGCCATTCCCGTGACCAGACTTGGCAAGCCATTCAGGATTTGGTGCAGACCTATCGAGGGCCCTTTACCCTGAAGGCGTTCCAGCAGACGGGGCGGGGCAAGGCGGATGCAGTGCGGCTCGGGTTCGACCAGGCTAGCGGTGACATTCTGCTGATTCTCGATGCCGACTTGACCGTTCCCCCAGAAGATTTGCCCCACTTTGTCGAGGTGCTGGCCTCAGGTCGGGGAGAATTTGCCAACGGATCGCGGTTGGTTTACCCTCGCTCTACGACCGCCATGCCCTGGCTCAATATGGTGGCCAACAAAATCTTTGCTTTACTCTTCTCATTTTTGCTAGAGCAGCCGCTTAAAGACACCCTTTGCGGCACCAAAGTGCTGTGGCGACGCGACTATGAGCGCATTGCCGCCGGGCGCAGCTACTTTGGCGACTTCGACCCCTTTGGGGATTTTGACCTGCTGTTTGGGGCTGCTAAGCTCAACCTCCACATTGTGGAAGTGCCAATTCGATACCAGCCCCGCACCTACGGCAGCTCAAATATTGCCCACGTCAGAGAAGGGCTAATCTTGCTGAAAATGTGCCTCTACGCCTCTCGCAAGCTCAAGTTTAGATAGTGCTTCGGTAGTGAAATAGTGGCGTAATCGCTAAACCGTCCCCCTTGAAACCCGCTAGCTCTCGGGCAATTGCCCAAGGTGGCTTTGGGCTTTAGCTGCCCAAGTCGGGTTACCCATGGTGATATAAAGGTTTTTGGCATATTCCAGCACGGTGCGGGCTTCATCAAAACGACCAAGCTGAATAAAAGCTAGCCCAGCACTGTAGTAGGCGTCAGCGTAGCTACCATTGATTTGGGTCGCTATGCGAAACGAGTTGAGAGCGGTCTCGGTTTGCCCCTGGTTGAATCGAGCAATTCCCAAATTGTAGTGGGCTTGCGCGTACCGGGGCTGAAGCGTCAGAGCCTGTTGCAGCACAGCCTCGGCTTCGGCGTTGCGCTCGGTTTGTAGGTAGATAATGCCCCGCTGCAAAAATGACTCGGGAGCATTGGGGCTATATTGACCTGCCCGTTCGAACGCCGCCAGTGCCTCGGGAAATTTCCCTTGAGACTGATAAACCAAGCCCAGGTTGTAGTGGGCATTGCCGAGGTCGGGCTGAATCGCGATCGCTCGCTGCAAATACTGTTCGGCCTGATCAAGGTTATTGCCTTCGATCAGAGCCCCGCCTAGGTTGGCGTAGGCCAGCGCAAACTGCGGATCGGCTCGAATCGCCGCCCAGAACGCGGAGGCGGCCTCTTGCAGCTCACCTTTTTGGCGCAGGGCTAGGCCAACGTTGTAATGGGCGGCAGCCAGGGTGGGGTCTAGGGCTGCCGCCTGCTGAAACTGGGCCAGAGCACCGTCGATTTGCCCCTGCTGAATGAGGCTTAACCCCTGATTAAGGGCGGCCTCTGCCGCCGCTGGAGGTGACTGGGCATAGCTTGCCGCGTGCAAGATTGGATAGAGGAAGGGAAGTGCGATCGCAGCGGCCATAATGCCCCCCTGCAAACGCTTTAGCAGTCGTCGATTGGCCGATATCATACTCGTTGCTATGGCCCTTAGCCCAATGGAATGCCCATAACAATATAGACAAGCACTTACTTTTTCAACTGTCTTACCAAATTGCTGCAACAACTTAGTGGCTAGTGCAGCAGATTGGGCAGGGCGCTCTGGTAGTTTGCTGTTTCTCTGTTCAGGACATGGTGAACAGCATTCATACAAGTCCTTTAACTCGAGAGCGGTTTCTATCTGCCAGTAAATGACTTAAAAAGTCAGCAAATTGCCATAGAAACTTGCCAAACTTTCCAGAACGACGCTTCATCTTGGTGAAGAATCTGTCAGTTTTATCCGTTTTTTTACGGGCGATTCACCTTCGCCACCGCTGCAACCCTGTAGAAACCACTTAGAAAACTGTCCCTAGTGTGCGGAGATCCCACCCTCCAGGTTGAGGTTCTCTTTACTGAAAACTCCAGCGCAATCCATCCCAGCGCAACTTAACCGGCTGTGTTTCCGGATGACTCCCTTAACTCTGTCGTGTCTTAAACCAGGTAGCCCCATGGTCACTATGAGTTCATCCACCACTCTCTCTAATTCTCGTTTTATTGCTTCCCCAGCAACCCAGGCCAATCTACCCCTGCTCAGCGCCGTACTCGAAGGCTTTGTTGATGGAATTTTAGTCTTGACTGAAGACGGCACCTGCGTACACAGCAATCAGAAGGGTAGAGCCCTCTGCCGCGATCTCAGCGGCAGTGATAGTACCAATCTTTTGCCCCCCGGCCTTAAAGCTATGTGTGTGCACCTCCTAGAAAGCCGTGAGTTTTACCCCGAAACCATGCTGGTGCTCACCCAAGAATTTACGTCTTGCTCTGGACACCAAATTCGAGCCCGTATTCAGTGGCTCGAGCTGCCTGCTACGGCCAGTGCTTATCTGCTGGTGTCTTTAGAAAATCAAACCCGTGCGGCCCACGCCTCTGCCATGCTTGAGGCATTGCAGTATGACCTCACCCCCCGTGAGCGAGCCGTGTGGGTGCTGCGCCGAGCCAATCGCACCTACGACGAGATCGCTCAGGAGCTCTACATCACTGTCAATACAGTGAAGCGCCACCTGAAGAGCATTTATGCCAAGCGCAAGGAGGTGACTGAAGCGATCGCCAACTAACTACCGCTGCAGAAACCAGGTGGTCAGGTTGAAACCCATAACCACCTAGTTTCCCTCCTCTGCCCCAGGTTTGCCTGACAGTAAGCTAGGATCAGTGCCCGAAGGTTGGGTTTGCCTAAGTCCACCACCATTACTGATCTGTCGCTAAACGCTCTCTGCCCATGCTGCCCAAGGATGACCTGCTGAAATCGCTCGACAACCGCGACTGTTTGGCCCGTGTTTTAGACCAGGCCGACCAGGCTATCAAAACCTGGGATATCGTCGTTACCGACTTTTTGTCGCCCCCCGAGCAAATTGAGGCCGAAGCGCTGCTCCAGCGATTGACCGATGTTCACAGCCTCGCCTGGGGTGGCTATCCCCAGGCTGAGCGCCAGCGGCTGGCGATCGCGCGAGCCTATATTCCCTTAGATCAGACCCAGATTCCCCTATCGCTACTGACGGTAGGGGGAAACTTTATGTTCGATCCCGCCAGCCACGGCGACTTTCTAGGAGCCCTGCTTGGCACCGGCCTGCACCGTGGCAAAGTGGGCGACATCATCGTGCTTGGAGAGCGGGGGGCGCAGGCGATCGTTGTGCCTGAACTGGCAGAATTTCTCACCCAGTCCCTTACTCAAGTACGCTCTGTACCCGTAAAAACTCAGCCCCTAGAGTGGGATCAACTGCGGGTGCGTGCTCCTCAGAAAAAAGACCTGACCACTGTTGAAGCATCCCTGAGACTCGATGCAGTGGCCTCTGCCGGGTTTGGTATGTCGCGCAGCAAAATGGCTGACCTCATCAACAGCGGCGACGTGCGTGTGAATTGGAAGCCGATCACCCAAGCCAGCCACACCCTGTCCACTGGGGACTTAATCGCAATTCGCGGCAAGGGAAGGCTCGAAATTGGTGAAGTTGCCGTTACTAAAAAAGAGCGCTATCGCGTCAACTTGACCCGCTATAGCTAGTGACAAGGGGTAGGTTAGCAATGTAGATTGGCAAGCTCATTAATGTTCATCTGCCTAGATATGCGATCGCCCCCCTCAGATCCGGCAGCCGTGGTGTATCCTACTCTGCTTTTCAAGCATTCATTCCCCTCAGCAAGATCATAAAAAAGGGAAAGCCCATCGTGGACTTCCCCTCTTGCCATAAGTCTATTGAGTAGTGGGAAATTGCTCCAGCTACGCTACCCCGGCAAGGGATTTTTGCGGAGCAAACATAGCGTTTTGTTCAGCCCGCAGCTTATCGCACAGACGCCCGGGGGGCAGCTCGACATCGTCGTAGGTTAACGCCTGATCCTTAGCGACATCCCGCTTTAGCTTACAGCCCTCAGCTAGACCCACTGGAAGCAAGTTTTCCGCCGCCGTAATTTCAGCGGTTTCGCACTCGCCGTAGGTCATAAAGCCGCCAATGCAGTCAATGGTCTCACCAGCTTTTAGGTCGATTTTGGCGGTGGTCACCACATCAACCTTCTGGCCAGCAATGGGGGTCATAACGGCGTCACCAAACAACACAACGCGGGCAACCGACAGTGGCACTTCAAAGTGGCACAGGTGATAGGGGGTGTAGAAGCTGTATAGAGGCCCCTCACCCAGCTTGTATAGGTTCAGATAATGGCGCTGCTTGGGATCGTCGTGGGTGCCAAATACATAGACTCCAGGGCCAGGCTTTACCGCTACGACATAGTCGACGATGCCGCCCAGTTCCTTGAGCTGGTCGACATCGTACAGCTTAGTTAGGTCGTCAATATGACCGGTGTAGTTGAGATCGTACTGCTTGACCAACTCATCCTGGTGCAGCCTGAAATCGTGGCCCAACATACCGCGTTTGGCGACGGTCATACCGGTGGCGTTAGCAACGATAGCTTGCTCAAAAGAGACTTTGGTGCCATCGGCAAAACTGGTTACCATATTTACATTCTGCCCCCACTGTTCGGCAAACCCCTTTTGAGTAGTGGGGTTGCGGTAGGGGTCTTGTAGGCCCTTGATATTGCCGCACACCAGCGGAGTAAGGCCGATGCTCTTAACAAAGCGGTAGAGGTTCATCTCAACGCCAGGCTGGTCGCCATCGCAGGCTGACAAAATCACCCCAGCTTTATCGGCGTAGGTTTTGAGAATAGGGCCAATGGTGCCATCTAGCTCGGCGTTCATGAGCACGACGTGCTTCTTGTGGGCGATCGCCTCCATCACCACATGGGCACCAAACTCTACGGCACCAGTGACTTCAATCAGAGCATCAATTCCCTCTGCTCGACACAACAGCATCGGGTCATCAGTAACGGCATAGCCGCCTGCTGCAATGCTGTTTTCCAAGTCAGCTACAGTGGAGACGACGTTAATGTCCTCGACACCTGCTTCTTGGTAAGCCCGCTTAGCAGTATCTACGTTGCGATTTGAGATCGCTACCAACTCCATACCCGGCACAGAGTTGAGCATTTGGTTAGCGACCCCACGCCCCATAAACCCCGCGCCGATCATCCCCACTCGAACCGGATTACCGGCTTCCTGTCTAGCTTTTAGCGCCGTATCAACAATAAACATGGTGTTTAAGCCTAAGCGATAGATTAGCTTGAAATAGCTCAATAAAGGCCAGTTCTTTGGCAGAGGACTTCGTCTCAGCAAAGAACTGGCAGAAGATTACCTAGCCTTTAAAGGGAGGCCACTGACCATCTTTTTCAGAAATAACCGTCACAGGAATTGGCCACTTAATGCCAAACGTGGGGTCATCATAACGAATACCCTGCTCATAACCAGGGGAGTAAAATTCACCTACCTGGTAGATCACTTCAGCATCGTCGGTCAATGCTTGGTAGCCGTGGGCAAACAGCTCAGGTACATAGAGCGCCTTACGGTTGTCAGCGGTTAGCTCAATGCCAAAGTGCTGCATGTACGTCGGAGAATCGGGGCGAATATCGATGATGACATCGTAGATAGCGCCGCGGGTGCAGCGTACCAGCTTAGTTTCGGCTGCCGGGGCAAGCTGATAATGCATGCCCCGCAGAGTACCCTTCTTGTAGTTGAAGGACATGTTGCACTGCGCAACCATGGGCTTTAACCCATGCTCTTCAAATTCTTTGGCACAAAAGGTACGAGCAAAGCCGCCTCGGTCGTCGCTGCGAATTTCGAGATCGATGACAAAAGCATCTTTGAGATTAGTTGCTTCAAAAATCATGGCTAGCTCCAGAAGAAATCTTTATCAATTTGCTGGGTGCGAATGAGATACTCCAGCTGCTTGAGACGGGTAAAGCCGCGAGAGGTAAACATCTCTTCGGTCATATCGATTTGCTGGAACACCTTCAAAAGTTGCTCTGCACCACGTCTGGCATCCCAGTCGCACTTAAACCCAGGAAGCACGCTATTGATCTTGTCGAAGGATACGCGATAGCTGCGATTGTCCGTGTCTGGCTTGCCAAAGCTCAGCTGACATTCAGGGAAAGTTTCTGCAACAATCGTTGCAATTTCGCGCACCTGGTAGTTGTGGTTGGTGTCGCCGACGTTAAAGACCTGATTGTGGACAATATCGCGGGGAGCTTCGAGGGCACAGATAATTGACTTAGCAATATCTAAACCGTGCACTAAAGGACGCCAGGGAGTACCATCGCTGGTCATGCGAATCTCTTTGGTTGTCCAAGCCAACCCTGAGAGGTTGTTGAGCACAATGTCAAAGCGCATGCGGGGAGATGCCCCATAAGCAGTGGCATTACGCATGAAGGTGGGAGAGAAGTCGTCGTCCGCCATGGGCTTCAGATCTTGCTCTACAAGGGTTTTGCATTTAGCGTAGGCGGTTTGAGGGTTGACCTCAGACTCCTCGGTAACGTAGTCATCGCCTTCAGCAACCCCGTAAACGCTACAGGATGACATATAGACAAATCGACGCACCCCAGCGGCCTTAGCCAATTCTGCTAGGCGCACAGACCCTTTATGGTTGATGTCATAGGTGATATTAGGGGCGAGCTTACCTAAGGGATCGTTAGATAGTTCAGCCATGTGAACAATGGCTTCTACACCCTCAAGATCGGCAGCTTCAATGTTGCGAATATCTTTGTTTAGGGTTTTAGCTGACGAGTTAATGCCGTTGTATAGCCAGCCTGCTTTATAAAAGCCGGTATCAACGCCAATCACGTCATGGCCTTTTTGCAGGAGTAACGGTGCCAGCAAACAGCCAAGATAGCCTTCTGTACCAGTAACTAATACTTTCATGGGTGAATTCCTGTTTGAGTATGATTAGAGTGCGACGGAGGTTGGAGCAGTGGCATTAACCACTTGGGAGGCAACCTCTTTACCAATTTCCAGAGATGACGTGGCTGCCGGAGACGGCGCGTTTAAGACATGAATTGACCGCTCTCCGTTAACGATGAGGAAGTCATCAACCAAGCTGCCGTTATTCATTAGCGCTTGAGCCCGTACCCCAGCATGGGTGGGGACAACGTCTTCACTACGAACCTCTGGAATGAGGCGTTGTAAGCTTTTAACGAAGGCCGCTTTACTGAAGGAACGAACGATCTCGCGGACACCTTCATCTGCATGCTTGGAGGCTAGCTTCCAGAAGCCTGGATAAGCCATCACTTCAGCAAAGTCTTTCAGGTCGAAATCAGTCTTTTTGTAGCCTTCCCGCTTCAAACTTAAGACTGCGTTGGGACCAGCATGCACGCTACCATCGATCATTTTGGTAAAGTGCACCCCAAGGAAGGGGAAGCTGGGATTGGGTACCGGATAGATCAGAGTATTAACCATGTGTCTCTTCTCGGGCACTAGCTCGTAGTACTCACCGCGAAAAGGCACGATCTTTGCCGAGGGCTTGAGGTTAGCCATCTGGGCTACTCTATCCGAAAATAGCCCAGCGCAGTTGATCAAAAACTTCGCTTTTATGGTGCCTTTGTTAGTCTCTAGAACTACATTTTGTGGTTCTAAGGAGATGCCTAGTACCTTGGTATTCAAACGGAGGTCGTTGTCCGCCTCTTGAATAATCTCAATGTACTTTTGACAGACGGCTTTGTAATTAACGATGCCGGTTGAGTCTACCTTAACAGCGGCAATACAGTTAACGTAGGGTTCGATCTCCTTGACTTGCTCTGGCGTAATCTTGGTAACGGGAATCTCGTTTTGAAGACCACGCTGAAAGAGATTCTCTAGGAGGGGTAGTTCTTTCTCTTGGGTCGCGACAATGACTTTGCCACAGACGTCATAGGGAATGTCATGCTGGCGACAAAAGTCTACCATTGATTGACAACCGGCTCGGCTAAATTTTGCTTTGAAGCTGCCGGGCTTGTAGTAGATGCCGGAGTGAATAACTCCGCTGTTGTTACCTGTTTGATGATAAGCCCAGGAGGACTCTTTTTCGATGACGGTAATTTTGGCGCTGGGGAGCATTTGGCTCAGCTTCATGGCTGTAGCCAAGCCCACAATGCCACCGCCAACAATAGCGTAGTCGTAGGTATTGGACATTATGTTTGCTCTAGTGTGCAGTTATGCAGGCTGTTTTGGAAAAGGCTTGAATTACCAAACTTTCCAAGGAGCTTCTCCAGATTTCCACAATCCTTCAAGATTATTTTTATCTCGAAGAGTATCCATGGGTTGCCAAAAGCCGTCGTGACGGTAGGCTGACAATTGTCCCATCTCAGCTAGCTTCGTTAGGGGTTCATGCTCCCACATGACGTCCTCATCGGGGATAAAGTCGATTACTTGAGGATCTAAGACAAAATAGCCACCGTTAACGTAAGCTTCATCGCCATCGGCTTTTTCAGCGAAGGATGCGATCGTGGTCTGTCCTTCATGTAGGGAGATGGCCCCAAATCGACCAGGGGGCTTGACTGCGGTAAGCGTGGCCAGGGTACCCTGCTCTTCGTGGAATTTAATGAGTTCGGTGACGTTTACATCACTAACTCCATCACCATAGGTGAAGCAAAAGGGCTCAGACCCAATATATTCTCTTACCCGCTTGAGACGTCCACCGGTCAGCGTCGATGCGCCGGTATCAATTAGCGTGACTTTCCACGGTTCGGCGTTACCGTTATGAATATTCATTTGGTTGTAACGCAAGTCAAAGGTTACATCTGACATGTGCAAAAAGTAGTTGGCAAAGTACTCTTTGATGACATAGCCTTTGTAGCCACAGCAAACGATGAATTCGTTAATGCCGTGGGCAGCATAAATTTTCATGATGTGCCAAAGGATGGGATAGCCCCCAACCTCAACCATGGGTTTAGGCTTAATGCTAGTCTCTTCACTTAAGCGAGTACCTAAACCACCAGCTAATATAACTGCTTTCATAAACCCTCTAGAAATTAATAAAACTAGGAAGTTCTGGTCTTCGAACTGACGCGCTCAACCTGCGGAAGCTGAGCTAAATTCTCAACTCATTTGTCTTAGTAAAACACTGCCTATATTAAATGAAAACTCCCATTTCTGAAAATTCTATTTAGCCGTGGGCTAGGGAACTAAGTTGAGTTGAATGCATCTTTAGCTTAAGTATTCTTACCGTAGCTTACGCCAGACTTCTACACTCACCTGCTGTCTTCAACTGCATTAACAAGGTTTTAACTTGATCATGAAGTTGTGTACTTTAGGACTCATAAAGTCGCTACTGGAGTGTGATCAGCGTACCTAAGCATGACGTAAATCCTTTTGCATAGTGACGACATACATATTTAGGCTTTCCTAAGATACGCCTGTTGGCTAGCTTAGCCCTGACCCGGACTATCATTGTGAGCAGTCGGTGAAGTCAGACTGTCAACATGTGAAAACCATATAAATATAGCGGCAGCTGTTCAGATTGGCCTTTGGCAAACAAAATCACCCTTAAATTACCCTGATGGGAGATTGATCTAACTCTAAAAAGGACTGAAAATCAACAATTTAAATTTGTGATGAACGAATAAAGTAGTTGAGAATATTCTCAACTAAGGTAAAGGCTGTACTCGTTGGGGTGGCCAATAGATTTTGTAGGCATTGCCCACCACGTGAGCTCGGGGCAGAAACCCCCACACGTGGGAATCGCGACTGTTGTTGCGGTTGTCGCCGAGTACATATAGGTGGTCAGTGGGTACCGTTTTGGGCCCCCATTGGTAGAGGATAGGCGCGACTAGGTGAGACTCGATTAGGGGAATGCCATTAAGCCACACTTGGCCGTCGCGAATCTCTACCTGCTGACCGGGCAGAGCAATGACCCGCTTCACCATCAAATTCTTGAGTTCTCCGGCTTGTTCAATCGGAGTGCGCTCAGGGTTAGAGAAGACAATGATGTCGCCCACGGCTAGGGGATATCCGAGGGGGCGAGGGCGAACAAATATGCGATCGCGCACCTCTAGCGTGGGCAGCATTGACTCGCTTGGCACAATGCACTGCACCACTTTTTGCGGTACGACAAATGGGATGGAGCTGATCGCCAGACGGGTTAGGAGCACTGCTACGAGCAGCCCTCCTAACCAGCTCCACTGACGTTGACGGGTGGGAGCAGCTCGGTAGACCAACCCGCAACCCAGCGCCCAAATAATGGGCGGTATGGGTAGCAGAGCTGAGTTGAAGTTGGCTAGGTAGGCGGTGAAAATGCCTAAGATTAGCAGCGTCCCTCCTACGGTGGCCTGCTGCAAAAACAGGTGCCCTAGCCCCGGTAATATCTGGGAGAGAAACACGGGGTACCAAGGATCGCTAGATTGGTAGCGCAGTGGGCTGAACTCGTTGAGAGTAATACCTTGCTTAGCTCCATGATGGCTATCCCACAGATTAAATATATAAAGACTGATCAATGGAACGAGGGACATTAACCCTCGCAAGGTGTTGCCCCTAGGCGCAAAGATTGACCAGAAGATGAAGACAACGAGCCCTAGATGAGCAGCGATGATGACCAAACCACGGGCGATCGCACCGTCATAAATCTGACCCATGCCAGGCAGCGCTGCGGATAGATTAACCGCCAACCACGGACTTTTTTGTCGGCCCACCAGAACCTTAGAGGTTGCCTTCATGGCTCAGGATTACCTGTAGCGCTGAACAACGAACTCGTGGGCAGCAAATTCTTCGGTATCGATCAGGGTGGGCAGGGTAAGGTTGGCATCGGCGTACTTGCGGCGTAGGGCTAGCCCAATCAGGTAATCGGCAAAATGTGGATTTTTAGGCAGTAGCGACCCGTGCATGTAGCTGCCAAAGACGTTTTTGTAACGTGCGCCCTCGTACTCGGCGGTGGCATTATTACCGAAGCCAGCGATAGTTTTGGCTAAGGGCTCTACGCCCTCGCCGAGGTACGTTTGCCCTGAGTGGTTTTCAAACCCTACTAGGGTACGGGGAATTTTTCGAGGGGTAGCATACATGGTCTGCATCTCGGTGTAGACGGCAAAGTTAATTTCCACAACCAGGTTGCCGATACACCGCTGCTTGACGTCGGTGCTGGGGGCACGGGTGTTGACGTTGACGATGCCCAGGCCCTGGGTTTCTTCACCATTGCCCATCAGAAAGGTGTTGCCCATGAGCTGGTAGCCCCCGCATACCCCCAGGAACACTACTCCCGCCTCGGTATCGGCCCGGATGGCCTCGTGCTTGAGCTGGTGGAAGTCATTGACTACCGCCACCTGATCCATGTCTTGGCCGCCGCCCATAAAGTAAAGATCGGTCTGACCGCTCTGGGCTACCTCTTCCATGGTCAAGGGTTTCACTGTGCAGTCAATGCCCATCCACTGGCAGCGGCGGCGCAGCACGATGAGGTTGCCGGTGTCGCCGTAGAGGTTGAGGTAGTCGGGGTAGAGGTGGGTAATGGTGAGGGCGTAGGGCATGGATGGGTAGGGGGTGGATGGGTAAGGGGTAGATGGGTGGGGTAGGTTAGACCACATCCAAGGTTTTGCCCATGAGCTTGCGAAATTCGAGCATGGCTGTGTAGGTGGGCAGCACAAACACCGTGTCGCCAGAACTAGCCTTTTTAAAGGATAAATCAATTGTCTGGCGGATCGATTCTTCGGCTGGGATGGGGTCGGGGGGAACATCTAGCGCATACTTTAGCCGCACCGCCATATCCTTGGCGCGAATGCCGGTGCAGAGAATCCAGTCAATATTGGCCTGGTTGAGCCTTTCGAGTTCACTGTCCCACAGCCAGGAGACGTCTTTGCCGTCGGCGGTGTTGTCGTTGATGGCGAGGATGAGCTTAAGGCCAGGGATATTGCGCAGCAGCTCTAGGCTGAGGCTAAAACTGGCGGGATTTTTTACCAGCAGTAGGCGGTAATTGACGTGTTTGTCGCCCTGCTGACGGGTAAGGATTTCGCCTCGGCCAAAGGCTGGTTTGAAGGTTTTGAGCCCAGCGATCGCAGTGGCTCCGTCTATACCTAAGAGGTTGGCGATCGCGATCGCGGTCAGCGCGTTGTAAACGTGGAAGAATCCTGGCGATACTGTCCTAGCCTGGGGCAGGTGCACTGTTTCATGATTGATTTGCCCCTGAACTGAAAAGTCGGTGGTTAGGTCTTCGTTGATGTGGATGTTCGTCGCCTCTAGCCCTTGACTGCCAGGAACGTGGCTGTTGAGCTTGCCCTCGTAGGGTAAAAAACGGGCGTACTCTGGAGCAAGCGACATAAAGTAGGTGGCGTTCTCTAGCCCGTGGGTGAGGCGAGAGGTGCGGGGATCATCGCCATTGACGACCACAGCGGCGGTGGGACACTGGGCGATGCCGTCGCGAATCAGCTTTTCGGTGCGATCGATTTCGCCATAGGCATCGAGCTGGTCGCGGTAAAGGTTAGTGACGGCGATGATATTGGGTTTGAGCAGCCGGGCGATGCGAGGCAGGGTGGCTTCTTCTACTTCGAGGACTGCGTGGGTAAAGTCGAGGCGGCCAACGGCGTTGCTCTGCTTAAGGAGCTCTGACAAAATACCCTGGCTGAGGTTAGCCCCGGCTTTGTTGCGCAGCACCTTGGCCCGCGGAACTTGATCAAGCACGGCACTGAGCATCGTCTGGCTGGTGGTTTTGCCGTTAGTGCCGGTAATAGCCACCACCACCGGAATTTGGCTGACCAGTGCCTCTAGCACAAAGGGAAAATAGCGGCCGACCAGATAACCCGGCAAGGCGGTGCCCGAGCCCCGCCCGGATATACGCAGGGCCAGGGTCAGCAGCTTGGCAAACGCAACAATAGGAATCAGCAGTAGTTGGTTCATGGCCGGGCCAGGCAGATCATGAGGGAAAGGGTAGCAGAGTGTAGGGACAGACCCACGCGTCCGCTGCAATTTTTTGAGGCGAGGGGATAGAGAGACGCATTTTCGCGGCTTGGATGGGCACACGATACTGGGGAGAATTTGTGGACAATCGAGGTTCAGTCCTGTGGGTGATTGGGGGTACAGGGGAGGCGGTGGAGTTGGCCGCTGCCTTGGCGGTGGAGCAGATTCCCTGCTTGGTTACGGTGACGACGGCGATCGCGCAGCATGCCTACAAAAAGAGTAGCTATCTAAGGGTTCTAGTTGGGGGACTAAACGTGGCGTCGCTGGGGGAGTTTATTCAGGCTCAGCACATTGGAGCGGTGTTGGATGTGTCGCATCCGTTCGCGGTGGAAATTTCGCAAGGGGCGATCGCTGCTACTCGCGCCCTCAACCTTCCTTACTGGCGCTACGAGCGTCCTGCTATAAAAACCTCTTCCAATGAGCGTGTTTACTATATAGAAGATCTTCAGGCCGTGCTCGCTCCTGAAGTTTTGCTGAAACAGCGAACATTGCTGACCCTTGGCTACCGCTGGCTGCACCACTTTGCCCCTTGGCAGACCCAGACTACCCTATTTGCCCGTATCCTGCCGTCGTCGGTAGCCTTGGAGGCTGCCCTACTAGCGGGCTTTACTCCCGATCGCCTGATCGCCCTACGTCCTCCCATTACTGCTGAGCTAGAACGCGCCCTCTGGCAGCAGTGGGGTATCACTCAGGTGATCACCAAGGCCTCTGGCGCACCTGGGGGAGAAGATATCAAGTGCGCGATCGCTGAACAGCTAAAAATTTCTCTATATATTTTGAATCGTCCTCAACTCAACTACCCGGTGGTGTGCCGTAGCCAAAAGGAGGCTTTGGCGGTTTGCCGGGGGTGGTGGCGATCGCACCAGGGTTCATGGGTAAAAAACTAACCATGCCTCGCTTCCAGCCTCACTGGCTAATCTCCCTCCCCAGGGGTAGTTAAGTCCTTTCGAGAATGCTATTCTTGGCCTTCAATTTGTGCGCTACTATGGGCTATCCCCGGTTGCAGCCGGCCGGGATTACCTTCGCAAAAATTGCTGTATGCCGCCAAAAATGGGGATTTTCTACGTCTAAGGGCAAAGACGTGCGCCAGTTTTTCGGTTAGCCCCTATATTTAGTTGGTCATTTGGTTTGTTGAGTCTCACGAGAGCATTTTGCACAGGTCGTCCATGACAGCTTTTCCCATGCCATCCGGGCCATCACCTTCTTTTGAGAGCGTTAGCAGTAGCGCTCTGCCAGATACTCCACCCGTGTTTGCCCTCAAAGAACTGGTGGCTCGGCTGCAGCGTGAGCAGTACAAAATTCAAGATTTGCTCAGTTCGCTAGGGTTTGCTCTACGCAGCCTCAACAACCTGAATCAGTTCCTAGAGCTGATTCCCATGATTGCCAGTCGGGTAACTGATGCTAGCGGCGGTGCCCTAGTGCTGTTTCGAGCTGATGGGCAGGTCCGTCTAGAGCGGCTGCATTGCCAGAGTGAAGACCAGTGCCAGGATGTGCGATCGGCTCTAGAGGCTGCTACTCGCCAGGTGACGGCTAGCTTTAAGGCTGCCCCTGAGAGCACTATGATGTCGATGGCGCGCAATGCTATGCTGGCCCTCGATCGCCAGGTCAACCGCTACCTGGGTGACGAGTTTCAGCTGTTTGGCACTGCTATTATCGTGCAAAACGTAGAGCGGGGGCGGCTCTACGTGTTTAGCCGCGACCCCGACTATGCCTGGACGGAGACTCGCCAAAAGTTGGTGCGATTGGTGGCTGATCAGACTTCGGTAGCGATCGAAAATAATGAACTAACAGCAGCGGTGCGCAAAAAAGAGCGCCTCGATCGCGAGCTCGAAATTGGAGCTGAAATTCAGCTGCAGTTGCTGCCCCGCGAGTGCCCCGCTATCCAGGGGATGGATTTGGCAGCTAAGTGCCGCACTGCTCATAAGGTAGGCGGCGATTATTACGACTTTATCCCGACCACCTTTGACCAGCTACGCCAGGCCGGCTCTCAGCAGACGGCAGCAGCCCCCTGGAGTTTTGCCATTGGGGATGTCATGGGCAAAGGGGTGCCTGCCGGGCTAATCATGACCATGATGCGGGGTATGCTGCGAACTGAGGTGCTCAACGGCCATTCGCCTGCCCGCATTTTGCAAGATTTAAATTTCGTCATGCACAGCGACTTAGAAAGCTCAAATCGCTTTGTGACGCTGTTCTATGCCGAGTACAACCCTAAAACTCGCCGCCTAGCCTACGGCAACGCCGCCCACAATCCTCCGCTGCTGTGGCAGGCGGCCACCAACACCATCACCCGGCTTGATACCCCTGGTATGTTGCTGGGGCTCGATATGAACACCGAGTATTGCGAAGCCGAGGTAGAGCTTCAGCCGGGCGACACAGTAGTGTTTTACACCGATGGTTTTACCGAGGCCTCTAACCCTCGCGGTGAGCGCTTTGAGGAAGAAAACCTGGAGCGGGCTCTCCAGTGGGCCTGCCGCAACTGCACTTCAGCCGAGGCGATTTTAGACTACACCTTTGACTTGATCGATCGCTTCATTGGGGGCGATCGCAGCAACGACGACGACATGACTCTGGTGGTGATGCGGGTGAAGCCAGAACTTCAGCTCAACCTATTTGACAATTAGCGTGATCTCAAATTCTCGGCCCAAATTCTCGGGCTGACAGCGCTAGACTTGAGGTATCTAGCCTCAGTTGGCGATGCCGCCGTCTCCGAAGGTGAGTAGCCCTTTGCCGCGATCGCGTTATGTCTCCGTCCCTACCTTGGCCATCGTTTAGACGAGGCGTTGCTCTGGCCGGTGCCGGTCTACTAACCCTGGGATCTACCTGGGGATTTTTAGTGCCAACCTCTGCCCCGGCGATTCAGTACTCTGATGGCACCGTTGGTTTTTCGTACCCACCGCGCTTGACCGAAAGCTACGCTACCCGCAATCTGGTCAGCGAAAGCAATGTCACCTACTACCTCACCTTTGATTTTCCTGAGGCGGCAGTTGAGCCACTGGATCGGGTGGTCATTCGCCTGAATGAAGGCTATGACCCAATTTTTCGCTATCGGCTAGAAGCCACTGAAGCCTTTGCTAACACCCCCAATGGTCGGGTGTCGCTGCCCCTAGGCGAACTTACCCAGGACCAAGACTCCCGCGAATTGACGATTTCCTTCGACCCACCAGCCGCACCTGGGGTACCTATTACCTTGGCTCTGCGGCCCGTGCGAAATCCTCGTTTTGGCGGGGTCTATCTATTTGGGGCGACGGCCTATCCGGTGGGTGAAACGGTGAAATCTACCTTTATGGGTTACGCCCGGCTGTCGTTTTATGAAAGGGATCGCGATCGCTGGCCCTAGCCCAAATTCTCATCGCTAACGTTCGCTCTCCATGGCCAGCCCATCGCCAAAGTCTGCTCGATTTTTTGTGGCCCTACTGCCGCCCCAGCCGGTGCAGGACGCCGTCACCGCCATCAAGCAAGAAATTGAGCAGCGATTTAGCAGCCGAGCCGCCCTGAAATCGCCGCCTCACATCACCCTACAGCCGCCCTTTAATTGGTCTCTAGAGCGGTTGGACGAGCTACAGCACCATCTGCACAGATTTGCCCATCAGCAGCAGCCTATTCCCATCGTTTTAGAAGGGTTTAGCGCCTTTCCCCCGCGAGTGATTTATATAGATGTGCATCAGACGGCAGCGCTAATGGCCGTTCAACCAGCCCTAATAGCTCATCTAGAAACACACTGTGGGCTGCGGGAGGGCTACCGAACTGGTTCTGACCATCGTCTCGCCCCCTGGCCCTTTACGCCCCATGTCACCGTTGGCTTTCGTGACCTTGCGCCCGCTGCCTTTCACCAGGCCTGGGCTGAGTTTGAGCACCGACCTTTCTCGGCAGAGTTTGAAGTGCCCACTCTCACCTTGCTCCGTCACGATGGGCAAGTTTGGCAAATTTTCTCTGAGCTGCCGCTAAGTGCTTCAAAGGCCTGACCTACAACGCATACGGGATTGTGTAGAAGCTTATACGGAATAGAACTTGCCTTGACATTTGCCAAAACCGTAGCTTACTATACAGAAGTAATCAGAAATTCGTTCATCTCGCTTTTTCGTTACTGGCTAAAGCGAGACGGAAGTAGGGGTTAATAGCCCCCGAAGGAACGCGCCCCAATGTTCTGATCAAACCCTTGATCTTTTGGAGGCGACCCCATGAAACTCACCTATCGCGGCGTAAGCTACGACTATAATCCCCCCGTTGTGGAATCCAACTTAACCGATGAAGTTGGCAAGTTCCGCGGCGTAGATATTCGATTTCGCACCGTCAAGAAAGCTACCGTGCAGCAGCCCACCCTAGACTTGGTCTATCGCGGTGTGGGTTACCAGACTGGTACCCCTAAGGCATCGCCTGTAGTTGAGGCTGTGCCCGTGGCTGTGGCATCAACTGTGCCTGCGATCGCAGCCCCTGCTATGGCAACTGCCCTTAGCACCGAAGACAAAGCCCGCATGAGCATGATGAACCGTCATCGCTCTGTGAAGCAGCGTCAGCAATCGATGCTAGCTCGTCTAGCTACCGAAGCCGGCCTGCCCGCCGAAGCTGCCCAATACTGGAACCACATCCAGGGCAAGGTGCACCCTAGCTTCTGGGCTACCTACAGCCGCAGCGGTGCCGCTGCTAGCTAAGCGCTTGACCCCTTGAATTAACAGCCCCTGTCAGTGACTTCTGGCAGGGGCTGTTTTGTTGGCATCTGGTGCAGGATATTGCAATGTCCATTGGACTGAGATAGGTTCGACGTAGGGGCATTGCAGTGCCCCTACTAGGGGATTCCGCCTGTCAAGGTGTCCTAACTCAATCAACTGCTGCAATAATTGCCCTTTAGAGAAGCCCGGCCGTAGATAGCGCCAGCACCCTCAACGGGTTTGTTGCTGAAAGAGAAATAGATTGGGCGGGATAAATTGCCAAGCAGTTGGGAAATATAGGTCCATTGATATGGGCATAGCGGTAGTGATACAGAAAGAAGGCTGCCGCCGCCCTAAATTAGTGGTTAAACGACTCAGATTATATTCACTCTTAGGATTTTACTTTTTGCCCCACGTTTTCTAAAAACCCTGGTGTGGTGAAACCTGCCCACCTGAGGTGTCTCCATTTCCCTGTTGTTTTTCGTCCTGCACTTTATTGTGTCTCTAACTCCTAATGGGTTGCCTGTAAACCTTGGCCCCTTACCTCAGGCTGGCCTAGGGGAAGAGGGAGTGGCTTTAGAATCTCAAGGTCGCAACCTCTTTAACATGGCCTTGGATGCCATGCTCATTGCTAACGATCAGGGTCGGTATGTTGAGGTTAATCCTGCTGCCTGCAAGCTGCTGAACTGTGATCAAGACCAGATAATTGGCCGCACCATTGCCGATTTTTGTGTTTTGCGCCCTGGGGTTGACCTGCATCAACAGTGGCGGATGTTTTTAGCCCAGGGGCACATGCAGGGAGAAATTGCTTTAAGGGTAGGCAACGGGGAAGAACGAATTGTGGAGTATGCGGCTACGGCCAACGTTTCTCCCCACTTTCACCTGTCTATTCTGCGAGATATTACTGAGCGTAAGCAGGCCGAGGCTCTCAAGGAGCATCTCAACCAAATGCTTGCCCAGCAGGTCAAAGAACGCACCGAGGAATTACGGGTTGTTCAAACTCAGCTCGCCCACGAGCACTCTTTGCTTGACAACATTCTCAGCAATATTAACGGCGTCGTTTGGTCAATCGATTTACCGACGATGACAACTCGGTACGTCAATTCTGCTGTAGAGACTCTCTATGGCTATTCTAAGGAGGCTTTTTTGAATGCCACTGATCTGTGGCGCTGTCTGATTTACCCAGCCGACCAACCCAAGATTGAGCAGTTTTTGGGGCAGCTCAGCGGGCAAGAACACTTTGATCTAGAGTACCGCATTACCCGAGCCGATGGAGAGGTGCGCTGGGTGCGCGATCGCTCGCGGGTGGTTTATGACCTAGAGGGTAAGCCGGTTCGCCTAGATAGCGTCGCCACTGACATTACTGAACAAAAGCAGCTAGAGGAAGCCCTGCGCCTGAGTGAAAGTCGGCTGCGGGCCATTTTTCAGCAGGCGGCCCTGGGCATCAACCAGGCGTCCCTAGAGGGTCATTTTTTGCAGGCTAACCAGGCCTACTGCGACATGCTGGGCTACAGCGAGGCAGAATTACTCCAGCTGCGCTATCAAGACATTGCCCATCCAGATGAACGGCAAGAAACTGAAGCTGCCTTGGCCAAACTCTATGCGGAAGAGGTTTCGTCAGTCACGCTAGAAAAACGCTATTTCCATAAAGACGGCAGCGTGCGGTGGACAAATCTAGTGCTGTCTATTCTGCGCGATGGGGATGGGCAAGCTATTTCAGACATTGCGATCGTGCAGGACATCAGCGATCGCAAACAGATAGAGCAAGCCCTTGAAGAAGAGCGTAGCCTGTTCATCGATGGCCCCACCGTCGTCATTCGCTGGGGGCCAACCGATGAATGGCCCGTGGAGTATGTCTCCCCAAATGTGCAGGCCCAGCTTGGCTATGAACCGAGCGATCTCGTGGAGGGCCGTGTAGCCTTCGCCTCGCTCATTCACCCAGACGATATTGACAAGGTGCAAGCTGAGGTAAGCGCGGCTGTGGTGGCCCAAACCCCTTTCCTTGCCACAGAATATCGGTTGCGCCATGCCAACGGCGACTATCGATGGATCGATGAATTTACTCGGATCATCTATGGAACCGACGGTACAGTAGTCAGGTTTTTGGGCTACGTGCAGGACATCACCGAGCGCAAGCAAACGGCGCTGGCTCTGCAAGAGAGCGAGGCTACAAAGCAGGCCATGTTGTCAGCGATTCCCGATCTGCTCATGCGCATCGATCGCTATGGTCTACGCTATGACTTTATCTCTGGCGGCGAGATTACCCTCTACGGCGATGTTGACACCCAACGCCCTCAGTCAGTCTACGAAATGCTGCCCCAAGCGCTAGCCGATCAGCGGCTGCACTTCATCCGGCAGGCGCTCGACACCGGCGAGCGGCAGATCTACGAATACACCATTACTGTAGATGGCCATCCCTACTACGAAGAGGCGCGGATTGTGCCCCTAGAGGGGGACAAAGCGCTGGTGATGGTGCGGGATGTCTCTGACCGAGTAGCGGCAGAGAAGGCTTTGCGGGAAAGTCAGCAACGCTTTCAGGCAATTTTTGACCAGATGTATCAGTTCATTGGTCTGCTGACGCCAGAGGGTATTTTGCTAGAGGCCAATCAAACCGCCCTAGCCTTTGGCGGCTTCAGTCGAGAAGATGTGGTGAATCGCCCCGCTTGGGAAACGGGCTGGTGGGATGTTTCCCCTGAAACCCAGGACCAGCTCAAGCAGGCGATCGCGGCCGCTGGCCGAGGTGAGTTTGTGCGCTATGAGGTGGCAATACAGGGAGCCAATCAGCAGATGATGACCATCGATTTTTCCCTGCGGCCGGTTTTAGATGACCAAGGTCAGGTGGTGCTGCTGATTCCGGAGGGGCGCGATATCACTCAGCGCAAGCATATGGAAGAAGAGCTTGAGCGCACCAAAGTCTTTTTAGAGCAGACCAACAGCGTAGCCCGCGTTGGCGGTTGGGAAGTCGATCTGCAGCAGAACCTGGTGCACTGGACCCCCACTACCCGAGAAATCCATGAGGTAGATGCCGACTTTGAACCCACCTTGGCGACAGCGCTCAGTTTTTACCCTTCGGGCGCTAACCGTCAGCGCATGGCCGCTGCCATCGAGAACGCGCGCCTCACCGGGCAACCCTGGGATGAGAAGCTACAGGTAGTGACCGCTAAGGGAAATCTGCGCTGGGTGCGATCGCTGGGGCAGGCGGAGTTTGTCGATGGCACCTGCACACGTCTTTATGGGGCGTTTCAAGACATCGATGCTCAGATGCGGGCGGAGATGCAGCTGCAAGAGTTGACTCAGCAACTACAGCAGGCGAATGGAGAGCTAAGTCGGGTTGCCACTACAGATGCCCTCACCCAAGTAGCCAACCGACGTTATTTCGATCAGGTATTCATGCAGGAGTGGGCCCAGGCCCAGCGGGCCACTACCTCTCTGGCCCTAATCATGTGTGATGTGGATTATTTCAAACCCTACAACGATCACTACGGGCACCCGGCTGGGGACCGGTGTTTGCAGCAGGTGGCCCAACTGTTGAAGGATCATATTCAGCGCCCTGGGGACGTGCTGGCTCGCTACGGCGGCGAAGAGTTTGTGGTGCTATTGCCCAAAACTACGCTGGTGGGGGCAATGGCAGTAGCGACTAGAATTCAACAGCAGTTTGCCCAAGCCCGGTTGCCCCACGGGTTTTCGTCAGTAGCTGACCACATCACCTTGAGCTTTGGCATCGCCTGCTGCGTACCCCTCCAGGAAAAGTTGCCCAGTGAGCTACTGGCTGCCGCCGATACCGCTCTATATCAGGCCAAACTGGCGGGTCGCAACCGCTACTGCATCATCATCAACGATCGACCCGACGCCCCAAATTTGCCAAGGGGCTGAAGTTGCTATCTTCACCGCATCAGCATAATTGTTCAGGTCAGATTGGTTATAGAACCATTTCACCTGCTTATACCAATCCCGCATGAATACGCCTAATTTGTAGGGGCGTAGCACGCTACGCCCCTACGGGGTTCTCAATTCAGTAGGGCAAATGGCATTTGCCCCTACAGTTTGACCCATATGAAATCGGGGTTATGAAATTCGGATTTGGTGTTAGCTAGTAAGGGATTTTATAAAGGCATGTTTTATAAACTTGCATATACTCAATAGTTGAATTTAGCAGAATGCTCGTGGAAATGCGATCACATTTACCCTGCTAATATCCCATTAACTACGCAGATATTGATCTTAGAATTTGTCTGAGTTTAAACCAAGTTTTATTGCTTAATGGTTCCCTTTAAGAAATTTTCTTTTCGAGGCGAACTGGTTAGGAAAGATGATTTGGCAACGTCGAACCTTTCCTGACTCAAAACGTTTGTAGCAAATAAGGACTTTAAGCTTAAGCAATCTTCTATATCAAAGGAATAGGCGGGATCCGTAGATGGTTAAGTCTACAATAAATTCCTCCTTAAACAATTCCTTAACTTATAGGGAAACAAAGTTAACCCTAAGGTAGCCCACATTTAATCTCATTTCAAAGCTTTTGTGAGAGCATCTTCCCTGGAAATTGGGGTGAAAACAACTTGCTGAGTTGATAGCTCGGCAAAGGATTTTGATGCCTGTTTGAACGGACTACAACGAGTCACTTGGGAGAGCCTGACAGCTATGAATTTAGATACAACCCAGGGTGCAGAGCTGACTGGCTTTGCCTCACTGCCCGCTGACACCTTTGCCGAAGGCCCTGCCGCTGGCGGCAACGATGGCACTGGCGCACCCGTCACCGGCAATGGTCGCACTGGCCCCTTCAATGGTCAGCCTATTCAAGGCTTCAGCGGCGTTCAGTTTGCTCCCGGTAGCGATGGCTCGACCTTTTGGTTTCTGTCGGACAATGGTTTTGGTGCTAAGACCAACAGTGCTGACTACCTGCTGCGGCTGTACCAGGCTGATCCGAGCCTGGCTGGTTCAGAAGGTGGGGATGGCAGTGTCGATATTCAGGGCTTTGTGCAGCTCAGCGACCCCAACAACCTGATTCCCTTTGACATTGTGAATGGGGAGACGACAGAGCGTTTTCTCACTGGCGCTGACTTTGATGTGGAATCGTTTGTCATTGACGGCAACGGTGAAATCTGGATTGGCGATGAATTTGGCCCTTACCTGCTGCACTTTGACGCCGCCGGTGTGCTGCTAGATGCGCCCATTGCTACTCCCAATATCAAACCTTTGAGCACTCTCAACGGCGAGGCCCCACTGGTGATTGGCCACCGGGGTGCGAGTGGTGAATTGCCAGAGCACACGCTAGAGGCCTACAGTCTGGCGATCGCCCGTGGGGCCGACTTCATCGAGCCCGACCTGGTAGCCACCAAAGACGGCGTGTTGATCGCTCGCCACGAGCCCATTTTGGGAGGCACCACCGATGTCGCTAGCCGCCCCGAGTTCGCTGATCGCAAGCGCACGGGTGTGATCGATGGCGTCACCTACGAAAACGAGTTCTTTGCCTCCGACTTCACCCTTGAAGAAATCAAGACCCTGCGCGCCATCATGCCCCAGGGCTACCGCACCGATGCGTTTGATGGCGTATTCCAAATCCCAACCTTTGAAGAGGTGATCAACCTGGTTAAGCAGGTTGAGGCCGATACGGGCAAGACGATCGGTATCTATCCTGAAACCAAGCACCCCACCTACCACGACGACCTCGGTCTGTCGCTGGAAGAACCCCTGTTGGCCACCCTGGAGGCTACGGGCTTCACTGACCCCAGCCGTGTCTTTATTCAATCCTTTGAAGTGTCTAACCTGAAGGAACTGAATACCAAGACCGACATTCCGCTGGTGCAGTTGCTGGATGCCTACGATGTGGCGCTGGATGGCTCGCTCATTTACGAGGATGTCAACGCACGTCCCTACGACTTTGCGGTGGCTGGCGACACCCGCACCTACGGCGATCTGCAAACGACAGAAGGATTGGCCGAAATTGCCGCCTACGCCGACGGCATTGGCCCCTGGAAGCGAATGATTGTTTCCGTCGAAGGTGTTGATGCCAATGGCGACGGGGCGGCTGACGATGTGAACGGCGATGGCGCAGTCAACGACGCCGACAAAACGACCACTGCCCCATCCACGCTGATTCCCGATGCCCACGATGCGGGCCTGTTTGTCCACGCCTATACCTTCCGCAATGAGGGGCGGTTCTTGGCGGCCGACTATCAAGGCAACCCCAACAAAGAGTATGAGCAGTTCATCAACCTAGGGGTGGATGGCTACTTCACCGACTTCCCTGGCACGGGGGATTTGGTGCGTGATCAAATCACCAGTGACTTTGTCCGCTCTCCCCAGAACCCTGAAGTTCTCGCCACCACAGAGTTCGATACGCTGACTGGCGGTGCTCCCATTGTGATTGGGCACCGAGGGGCATCCGGTGAGCGGCCTGAGCATACCCTAGAGGCCTACAAGCTGGCGATCGCCCAAGGGGCAGACTTCATCGAGCCCGACTTGGTAGTGACTAAAGACGGCGTGCTGATCGCTCGCCACGAGCCCATGTTAGGGGTGGTGGCGCTGAACCCTGATGGCACCATTCAGCTGGATGCCAGCGGTAACCCCGTGCTCAACACCACCGACACCAGCACCGATGTTTACCTCCGGGCTGAGTTTGCCGATCGCCTGACGGTGAAAAACCTGGACGGCGTTCTGCGGGGCGGCTGGTTTGCCGAAGACTTTACCCTGGCAGAGGTCAAGCAGCTCAACGCCATTGAGCGGATTCCGGCTATCCGGGGTACTGAATTCAACAACGACGGCCTGAAGGTGCCCACCCTAGCGGAGGTGATTGACCTGGTGCAAGAGGTCGAGGCGGAAACCGGACGCAAAATCGGCATCTATCCCGAAACCAAGCACCCCACCTTCTTTGAGCAGCAGGGCTTCAACACCAGCGAAATCTTGGTGGAAACCCTGGTGGCGGAGGGCTTCACTGACCCCAGCCGAGTTTATATTCAGTCCTTTGAGGTGGCGAACCTGAAGGCGCTGAACGACACCATCATGCCCGCCGCCGAGATCGACATTCTGCTGGTGCAGCTGTTTGGTGGTTCAGGTCAGCCCTACGACTTTGTGGTCGCTGGCGACGCTCGCACCTACACCGACCTGTCTACTCCTGCAGGGCTGGCCGAAATTGCTGAGTATGCTGCCGGCATTGGTCCCAACAAACAGCGCATTGTGCCTCTGAGCACGGTGGATGCTGATGGCAACAGTCAGCCCGATGACCTCAATGGCGATGGGTCGATCAGTGATGGCGATCGCGTCACCGGCACCCCTACCACCCTGATTCAAGACGCCCATGATGCTGGGTTATTGGTTCACCTCTATACGCTGCGCAATGAGAGCTTCTTCTTGCCCGACAGCTATGAGGGTGACCCCATTAATGAATATAAGCAGTTCATCGAGCTAGGGGTAGACGGCTTCTTTACCGATTTCCCTGGCACCGGCTTTACCGCCCGCAGCATCTTCATTGAAGAGCCGGCAGTGGCAAACCTCAATCGCTCCCAGGGTTTTGAGGGCATGGCCTTTAGCCCCGATCGCACCACCCTCTACCCGATGCTGGAGGGCACCGTCGTCGGTGACCCCGCTGGCTCGTTGCGCATCTACGAATTTGATGTGGCTAGCAGTTCCTTTGAGGGAGTGGCAGGTCTGTATCAGCTGGAGTCGACTAGCCATGCGATCGGCGACTTCACTCCCATCAACGCCAACGAGTTTCTCGTAATTGAGCGCGATAACAACCAGGGTGAGGCCGCCGAGTTCAAGAAGATCTTCAAAGTTGACCTGTCTCAGCTCAACAGCGAGGGCTTTGTCAAAAAAGAAGAGCTGGTCGATCTGCTGAACATCAGCGATCCCAACGATCTCAACGGCGACGGCAGCACCACCTTTGACTTCCCCTTTCAAACGATTGAGGATGTTTTGGTGCTCGATGCCGACACCATCCTGGTGGCCAACGATAACAACTACCCCTTCTCGGTGGGCCGTCCACCGGGGATTGACAACAACGAAATTATCGAACTTCAGCTCGATCAGCCTTTAAACCTCGACCCTCGTTTGGGCGTCGCTGGATTGGCTGGAGACGCTGTCACTGAGCTAGTTGACCTGACCGGGTTTGATGGCGATGTGGCCGTGAATGTTACTCTGAGCCGCGAAGCAACCTACGACAACGTCCTGAAATTCTATGAGACCGATGCTCGGGGCGCTGTGGATGGGCTTTTACCCGGTGAAGCTGGTTATGAAGCAGCGGTTGCGGCTAACCTGCTCGATGCAGACGGCTTAACCCTCGACAATCTCAGCGTTGTCGATCAATCCATCCTGCTGGTGGGTGGCACTTACTACGCGCCAGCGCTATTGATTCAGGGCAACCCTGAGAACCTGGTCACGATCGACGATGCGGCCCTGGGGCAGTCTCGCATTGAGCGCAACGGGAACGTTTGGAGCTTCGAAGATCTCACCGACTTCGACTTCAACGACCTAATCGTCACCGTCAACTCGGCTGAGGCCGTTGCTTAAATGGCTTGAAGCTAAGCCAGTTCCCATCTCACTCCATTGACCTGAAAGGACTATCTGAACAGGTTGGTTGGGTGGGATGGAACTTGCGGTTAAGAACTTTTCGAAATGATTAAACCAATTACGGGGCATCCGTTAACCCGATGTCAGCTTCTCTTTAAAGTTGCTGTGAGAGATTATCAAGCGGCGGTCAAGCAGTAACCGGATCTCGACGCTCAGTCTTAAGCCCCTCTAACGCGATTGGGGAGTTGCCCCACTCTAACCTTTGTCTCAACCCTGAGCTATCGGGCTCAGGCAATGAGACGTCGCACGGTCGCAACCGGTGTGGCCTGCTTTAGTGCGCTTTGCCAGGTTTGCAGCGCTTGGGATGGGCCAGGCGAGACGAAAGGTTGCTGTGTAGAGCTTGCCCGGTTCTAGAGACACAATCTGTAAGGAAGCATACCAATGGCCAACAACCACGTTATCTTCATTCACCCTGATGGAGCTAGCCCATCTCACTACGCCGCGGCGCGATTTGCCGATCTAGGCCCCGATGGTCGCCTTAATTGGGACAACCTGGACTATGCCGGGGTCTACCTAGGGCATATGGAAGACCAGCTGGGCGGCACCTCCAATGCGGGTGCTGTCACCCACGCCACTGGGGCTAAGGTGTATGCCGAATCCTTTGGTCTAGAGCAAAATGGCTCGGAGATTACGCCGCTCTCGGGCAACACGGGCAAAACCATCGTTGAGGAGGCGATCGACGCAGGCAAGGTCACCGCGCTAGTGCAGTCTGGGGCGATTTTTGAACCGGGTACGGCCGCCTTTGTGGCTGAGACCGGCAATGTTGAAGTCGATGGTAGAACGGTTGTGCCTCGCAGCCAAACCGCTGAAATCGCCAAGCAGGTGATTGAGTCTGGGGTGGACTTTATCTTGGCTGGGGGCGAAGTCACGCTGCTGCCGGTGGGCACTGACGGCTTTCATGGTACCGCTGCGGAATACGACGCGATCGCCAGCGACTCCGTCCGTCGCCCCTCTGAAAACTTAATTGAGCTGGCTGAGTCCCTAGGCTACACCGTGGTTTATACCCGCGATGAGCTCTATGCCCTGCTAGAGCAGTCGGCAACGCCTCAAAAGGTGCTGGGGGTTTTCGCGCCCGTTCACACCTTTAACGATCGCCCCGAAGAAGTGCTGGCTGAAGGTGGTTTGCCCCTCTACCTAGAGACGGCGCCCACGCTGGCCGAAATGCTAGAGGTCACCCAGCAGCTGATGGAGGCCCATCCCAACTTTGAGAATGGCTCGATCGCGATCGTCGAAGAAGAAGGCTCCGATAACTTTGGCAACAACAACAACGCCGCTGGCACCATTGAGGGGGTGCGGCGGGCCGATGCCGCGATCGGCGTTGCTCAAGACTTTCTCAGCCGCTATGAAAACACCCTGATCATCACTGCTGCCGACAGCGATGCCGGTGGGTTACAGGTCACTGACGTGGACCCCGCTGAGCCCGTAGGCACCATCAACAACAACCCCACCCTCGACGACCGGCCGGTACCCCTCGACGGCGTGGGCGGCGTGGGCACCTTGCCCTTTGTGGCTGCTCCTGATGCCGATGGCGACGTCTTTGACTTCGCGGTGGGCTGGGCCGGTACCCCTGACTTCTCGGGCTCTATCGTCTCCAAGGCCGAAGGTCTCAACGCCGACAAGCTACCCGCCACCATCGACAACACCGGCATCTACGAGTTGATGTATGAAACTCTGTTCGATGTAGAACTTGAGTCTCGCATCCCTGACCAAACTAAGGTGGCGCCTGCTCCCACCGCTGAGACTGGCAACGTCATCTTCATTCACCCCGATGGCACCAGCCCCTCCCACTACATGGCGCTGCGCAACATCGACCAGGGGCCAGATGGTCGCCTCAACTGGGACAAGATGTCTAACGCCGGGGTCTACCTGGGCCACATGGAAAACCAGCTGACCGGCACCTCCAATGCCGGGGCCGTCACCCACGCCAACGGGGTCAAGGTCTTCAACGAGTCCTTTGGTTTAGAAGAAGACAACTCCGTTGTGGTACCGGCTTCTGGCAACGTGGGCAAAACCATTCTGGAGGAGGCGATCGAGGCGGGCAAAGCTACCGCGCTGATTCAGTCGGGTCAGATGGCCGAACCGGGCACCGCCGCCTTTGCCGCCGCCACCACCAACCGCGACGGCGATGACATCCGCGCCCGCGACAAGTATGCCGAAATCATCGAGCAGACCATTCGCTCTGGCACCAATGTCATTCTGGGCGGGGGTGAGCTGTACATGCTGCCCGTCGGTACCACTGGCTTCCACGTCACCACCGAAATCGATGCTGCTGAAACTCGGCCCGAGCGTCGCCCTGAGACCAACCTGATCGAACTGGCAGAATCCCTCGGCTACACCGTGGTCTACACAGAAGATCAAATGAATGAGGTCGTTAATGGCGACAACCCTCCCGAAAAGCTGCTGGGTGTCTTTGCCGCTGATGCTACCTTTGACGCCACCACCGAAGAGGATTTAGGGCTAAATACAGATTCTCCCCTGCCCCTCTACGTGGCGACCGCTCCCACCGTTGCCGAAATGCTGGATGCCACTCTCAAGCTGGTGTCTAACGATCCCGATGGCTTCTTTGTGGTGCTGGAGGAAGAGGGCACCGACAACTTTGCCAACAGCAACAATGCAGCAGGCACGATCGAAGCCGTGCGTCGGGCCGATGCCGCCATTGGTGTCGCCATGGACTACGTCGATAACGTTGACCCCAACACCCTGGTAGTCACCGCTGCCGATAGCGATGCCGGCGGTCTACAGGTGTTCCAATTTGCTCCCTACACTCGCCCCTCGGGTAACCCCATCTCAGGACCGGCTCTGGGTGGAGAAGAAACTGAGGTACCGTTCATCTACGCCAACCCCACTACCGAAGCAGGTACCCCTGTCTTTCTCGACGGCGCTACCGGCAGCACCGGCAGTGTGGAGCTCCCCTGGGATTCGTTTGCGGCTACCGACAGCATCGATGGCCCCATGGGCAACTTCGGTGTGGCCTGGGTGGGCACCCCCGACTTCCCTGGCAGCATCGTGTCTAAAGCCTATGGTCTCAATGCCGACCTGCTGCCTTCTACCTTAGACAACACTTTCATCTACGAGATGATGTACCGCACGTTGTTTGGGGATGAGGCGTTTGAGCCGCCTGTGGCTGAGCTGGTTGACCTGACCGGTATCGATGGCGATGTCGTCGTTGATATTACCGTGACCCGCGAGGCGACCTTCGATAACGTGCTGAGGTTCTATGAAACCGACGCCCAGGGGCGCGTGGATGGTCTTGGGGCCGGAGATGCTGGTTACGAGGAGGCCGTTGTCGCCAACCTGCTCGATGCCGAGCTGTTTGTCGACAACTTGGTGACTGACAATGTCACCCTGACCCTGCCCGGTGGCACTTACTACGCCCCTGTGCTGCTGGTGGATGGTGACATCAATGACCTAGCTACGATCGGTGAGTCCCGCATCCAGCGCAACGGCAACGTTTGGGGCTTTGAAGATCTGTTTGACAATGACTTTAACGACTTGGTTATTACGATTAACTCGGCTGAGCCCGTTGCGGCTTAGGGTGTCTTGACCGTCTGAAGTCCATGCCTTTAGCCCCTGCGCTGAACTCAGCGCAGGGGCTTTTGTTTCTGATTGGTTAACCTCATCGCCGTTGCCACGAAGGTTAGGACGTTTTCATCGGTAGTCGGCAATGGCTACACACCAGTTCGCCGTCCCAGTTTTAGCTGGGGGGAACTGATCTAAACCTAGGGGCAGTAGAGGGTATCGCGGGTGTTGCGCTTTGTGACTGGATTGGTGCCCTTGGCCACATCGCAGAGCATTTTGTTGACCTTGGGGTCGAGGAGCACATCGGTAAAGTCGGCTCCATCAATAATGGCCTCGCGAAAGTCGGTGCCAAAGGCGTAGGCCCCTTCCAGAATGGCGTTGGTGAGGTTGGCCTGAAAGAAACGAGCCCCATCTAGGGTTGCTCCGGTCATATCGGCTCCTTCCATGTTGGCGCGGGCCAGGGTGGTGTCAAACAGGCGAACCCCGCGCAGGTTGGCGTGGCTCATGTCGGCGTCGGCCATGTCGGCGCGGGTGTAGTTGTTGTCGCGCAGGTCTTGGTTAGACCAGTCGGTCTTTCTCAGGTTTTGGCGATCGTAGCTGGTGGCCTGGGCCGGGCCCACCCAGCTGAGGCAAAGGGTTAGCACCATCAGCGTGGCTACAACTATCCGACACAGGCTGGATCGACTAACCATGGCTCCCAATATATTCAAATCAAATCCTACATATTTGAGTTTACAGGTTGACTTAGGCCAAACCAATCCCCCAGCCTACAGGTATCCTGCATGCTGCCAGCGGCAATCTTCTGGAATGTTGCCGCTACTCCTGTAGCTATAGAGCGATGCCTGCGACCTGGTGGTGCGCAGGTAAGCTGTATTACCCATCGCCTCTGGAGAACACTGCTATGGCCACCGACTACGTTTTATTCGTCCACGGCGTCAAGCAGCGTCAGCCTGAGGAGTTTAACCGCACCGTTCAGGAACTGCTCCAGAACGTGCAGCGAAGCATCGGTAGTAACGGACGCACGATTAAACCCATCGTCGTATTTTGGGGCGACTTGAACGTGCAGCCCCAGGCCAGTCTGCGCCAGGGGCTTGAAGCCTCTCCCCAGTGGCGCAATCTGTGGCTGGCCGATTTTCGCATTAAAGAGGTAGTTGAGTTTGCGGGCGATGCGGCTCTGTATCTCAGCCGCCACGTGGGGGCTCAGGTGGTGCAGCGGTTTCAGCAAATCGCTTTGCCGATACTGCAAGGGGCGCAGTCGGGCGGCGGCGATCGCCTCCACATTGTCACCCACAGCTTGGGCAGCGTCATTCTCTTCGACCTGCTGTTTGCCACCCGCTGGGATGACCCTAGCTTGGACAAAGACGCTAGCACTCGCCAGACTCGGCAAACGGTAACCCAGCTGCGCAATACCCTGTTTGGTCTGGGCCAGGAGCCGGGGCGGGGAATACATATTTCCAGCGTGCACACCCTGGGGTCGCCGATCGCGCTGTTTAGCCTGTTGTCGGTGACCGGCGATAGCACCCACGACTTGACGAAGGATTTGCGAGCCATGCTGCAAACCCTGTACCACCAGCGCGGCAAGAAAGCGCTGCCCTGGTATAACTACCTGCACCCCGGTGACCCGATTGCCTACCCCCTACAGGGGCTAATGCCTCGGCTGATGGGCAATGCTCAGCTCTACGTGCATCTGCGAGATGTGATTACTGAGCATCGCGGCTTGCCCATTACCTGGGGACGGCTGCCTCTGCTGTGGGGTGGCGATGCTCACAGCGGCTACTGGAAGAGCAACACCGTCGTTAAAACCCTGGCGGAGGTGCTGCGGTGAACGGGAGCAATTTTGGATTTTAGTCTTGTGGGCTTGTTTGGCTATCTGCAATACCTGAGCGCTGCGTTGCGCCCAGGGCGGTTTCAGTGTTGAATCGTTCTGTTAGCGCCTTTTATAACTTATATACTGGGCATTCTGCGCCGTTGCCCCGCCCTGCCATGAGCATTGTTCTCTACAACACCCTGACTCGTAAGAAGGAACCCTTTGAAACCCTGGAGCAGGGCCGGGTGAAGATGTACTGCTGCGGCGTCACGGTGTATGACCATTCGCACCTGGGCCATGCCCGCTGCTACGTGGCTTGGGATACGGTGCGACGCTACCTGCTGTGGCGGGGCTACGCCGTCCACTATGTGCAAAACTTTACTGACATTGACGACAAAATTCTCAACCGCGCTAAGTCAGAAGAGTCTTCTATGCAGACGGTGGCGGAGCGCTATACCCAGGCATACCTGGAGGATATTGCCCGCCTCAACGTGGTGGAGGCCGACGAATACACCTACGCCACCCAAACCCTCGACGGCATTCAGCGGCTGATTGGTGAGCTAGAGCAGAAGGGCTACGCCTACCCCGCCAACGGCGATGTGTATTATTCAGTGCGCAAATTTGAGGGCTATGGCAAGCTCTCGGGCCGCAATCTCGACGATATGCAGGCCGGAGCCAGCGGTCGGGTCGCCGCCGAAGACTCGATCAAGCAAGACCCCTTCGATTTTGCCCTGTGGAAAAGCGCCAAAGAAGGTGAACCTTTTTGGGAGTCGCCTTGGGGGCCCGGACGACCGGGCTGGCACATTGAGTGCTCGGCAATGATTCGCGATCGCCTCGGCGACACCATCGACATCCATGTGGGCGGCAGCGATCTGGTGTTTCCCCACCACGAGAACGAGATCGCTCAGTCGGAGGCGGCTACTGGCCATCCACTGTCGCGCTACTGGATGCACAACGGCATGGTGAACGTGGGCGGCGAGAAAATGTCGAAATCCCTCGGCAACTTCACTACCATTCGAGATTTACTGGATGCGCCCAACGCCCCTGACCCCATGGCGGTGCGGCTGTTTTTGCTCCAGGGCAGCTACCGCAAACCGGTAGATTTTACCGATGAGGCGATCGCCGCCGCCCAAACCAGTTGGGGCACGCTCCTGGACGGGCTGCTGTTTGGCTACCAGTATGGGGCCAAGCTTGGCTGGGTCGATGTTGAAGACTCCGCCTTTGGTGACCCAGCAGCCATGCGCATTGACCGGGAGAGTGATCCGGTACAAACCTTCCAAGCCGCGATGGACGATGACTTCAACACCGCTGGGGGACTGGCGGTGCTGTTTGACCTGGCCAAAGACCTGCGCCGCGCGGGAAATCTGATCACCCACACGGGCGAAGCCGACACCGCTAGCGATGTTCTCCGCCAGCAGTGGCAAACCCTGGTGTGCCTAGCTCAGGTGCTGGGGTTAGAAGCTCAGCCTGGGGTCGAAGCATCCACTGAGGGCGGACTGTCGGATGCCGAGGTTGAGGCGCTGCTGACCCAGCGGCGCGAGGCCAGAGCCGCGAAAGACTTTGCCGAGGGCGATCGCATCCGCGACCTACTTCAAGCCGAGGGCATTACTTTGATCGACAAGCCGGGCGGCGTCACCGAGTGGCATCGCTAGGGTAACCACTGCCGCCCAAGAGCAATAAAAATCTCACGGTGCTGCCGAAATAGCTTGTACCCGTAGACCCCAATGATTCCTAGTAGGCAGAGGTGGGTTAGGGTGCCGTAGGTGCTGATGATGTCGCCCGGCATCCAGCCGTGAATGTCGATCAGCTGGTTCATGTCGCCGTGCTCGGCTTCGCCCCACAGGCTGCCAAAGGGAATTGAGGCTTTGCCCTTAGGAACTTGCTGCCACAGCCACACCTGACCCCAAAAGCAAAAGGCTGCCCCCAGCACCACCGGAAAGCGATAAAAATCCCACCGAAAGTAGTTGGGCAGGGGGAAGTAGAATCCCACCATCAGCAGGGCGGACAGATAAATTTCGCCCCCCACGCCGCCAAAGGCCATCAGCATCTCAAAACGATCGGCGGGCAGTAGCCAAGTCATATAAAACTGAATCACAGCTAGCGTTGCAGCCAGCACTATGGGCCAGCGCTGACCCTCGCGGCGTCCAGCCCAAAATAGCAGACCCAGCAGCACCAGAATGGCGAGGTAAACCAAAAGCGATCGCTGAGGATTGTAGCTCGTCCAGCCGATGGGTAGGGGCAACGCCTGCCGCCCCGACAGCCAAGCGACGGTGGCGTGACCAAACTCATGCAGCCAAATCTTGATGCCGAACAGCAGCGCATTCACGATGGGCATGGCATTCATCAGCATCCCTAGCAGCATCAGGCCGGGGAAAATCAGCCCGTTACTGTAGCGATTTTGAAATGACAAAATGTCAGTATCGTCGGCTCGGGCAAGGTGGTCTAAGTGGATCTGGGCTGGCCAAGGCTGCGATCGCGACACCAACTTCATTCCTGACTTAGCCGTGGCGCTCGTCGTAGCTGAGTCCTGGCTGGGGTGGTTATCGGAAGCTTGACCCGGGAGGACAGCGCTCTGTTCGAGGTGATTTTTGAGAGTGGTGAAGGCCCACTTGAGGGGCTCTAGGGCGGCGCGATCGCCTCGGCGAAGCAGCTCCGCTCGGCGCTTAAAATACACAGCCTCTATCTGAGGGAGTGGGGCTCCGAGGGATAGCCCCAGTTCCTCGTAGGCGCGAACTACTGCTACTGGCGCTGGGGGTGCCGGGGTAGCAGCTCTGCCCCCATCAGTTGTGGAAGTTAGCGTCTCACAGGCCTGTGACTCGTCAGACAAGGGAGCTTTTGAGAACAGCGATAGCAGGGCAATTTCCTCAGTCCAAACAGGCTGAGCCTCGCCTGTTTGTGTGCCATGGAGTTGCACAATACCAATGACGGAGGGCTGTAATTTTGCCATTGTGCGGCGGACGTAGGCCACCGTTGTCGATTGGGGTGGGGTAGGGCTGCCGCTAAACCACAGCTGCAAACAGTAGCTGTGGCGGTCGCCCCGTACGGTAATGCCCCTGGGCTTGAGGGCGTGGGTAAGCAGGGCAGCGATCGCTGCTGCATCCCCATCCTTGGCCTGCTCCAGGAGCGAAGGAGTCGTCATTGCGTTGGGCTATCCCGTGCCGTAGATATTCCCAGATTACCCAACCGCCACCGTCGGTACCCGTCCCTCGATAAGATGGTTTGCACAGATTTAACAGTAGGAAGCTAACCATGAGGGCAGGGTCTTGAGTACAGCGGCTAGCCCCGGCGGCCTAGTGATCGCGGGCGAGCGCAGCGGTGTGGGTAAGACCACCGTCACCCTGGCGCTATTGGCGGCCCTGGCGCAAAAATCGCCCCGCGTGCAGTCGTTTAAGGTGGGGCCAGACTACATTGACCCGATGTTCCACCAGCAGGCCACGGGGCGACCCTGCTACAACCTCGACCCCATTTTGACTTCAGAAACCTACGTGCAGCAATGCTTTGCCCACCGCTGCCAGGGAGCTGACTTTGCCTTAGTGGAAGGGGTCATGGGCCTCTTCGACGGCGCGTCTGGGCTCTCGGATGTCGCTAGCACCGCCCATATCGCTCGTCTGCTGAACCTGCCCGTGCTGCTAGTGGTCGATTGCAGTCGTCTGTCGCGATCGGTGCTGGCGATTATTCACGGCTACCGTACGCTGGATCCTCGGGTGAAACTTGCCGGGGTGGTGCTGAACCGGGTAGGCAGCGATCGCCACCTCGAACTCCTCACCGATGCCATAGCCGGCATCAATCTGTCGATTCTTGGCGTATTGCGACGGCAAACTGCGATCGCCCTCCCCGATCGCCACTTGGGCCTCGTGCCCACCGCCGAACTCCCCCAACTTCCCGACATCCTCACCCGCCTCGCCCACCTCGGCCACACCTCCTTCGACTGGCCCGCCCTCACCCCCCTTCTGCTTGCCGACCCGACTCCCCCACTCTCGCACCCTCCCTATCCCCTCCCACTCTCCCACCCTCCCACTCCCCCACCCTCCCACTCCCCCACCCCTCGCATCGCGATCGCCCAAGACCCCGCCTTCAGCTTCTACTACCCCGACAACCTCGACATTCTCACTGCCCTGGGGGCCGAGATTATTCCCTGGAGTCCGCTGCGGGACGCCCAGCCTCCTGCCGATGCCGATGGGTTGTACTTCGGCGGCGGCTTTCCCGAAATGTTTGCTGCCGAGCTAGCCGCCAACCAGGAGTTGCGCTTAACGCTCAACGCCCTTATTCATCAAGGTTTACCCGTCTACGCTGAATGTGGCGGATTGATGTATTTGGCCACTACCCTAGTCGATCTAAACGACAATGCCTGGCCTATGGTCGGAGTGCTACCCACCAGCGTGCGCATGACCGGACGACTCACTCTAGGCTACCGTCACGCCTTAGCGGAACAAGACAGTTTACTTTTACAGACCGGTCAAACCATTTGGGGGCACGAGTTTCACCGCTCCGAGGCAGAAACGCCATCTCCCTCGCCGCTGTATCAACTCAAGCGCTACGGAGCAACCCAGCGCCATGCCACCGAGGGCTGGGGATCGCATCGTATTCATGCCTCATACCTGCACCTGCACTGGGGTGGCTGCCCAGAGGTCGCGCAAGCTCTAGTTGGAGCTTGTCTACAATACCGCCAGGGCCGGGCTTGACCCCAAACACCTTCCCGTTAAAATGGCCTCTTTCCAACATTGGTAACGAAGCCACTAACTTGCGTTTGCGATCGCGCCAGAGCGCTAGTTCGATCGGGGTGCTTAAACTGACAGACCGGCACGGGGTTAGCGGCTGAAGGCCTTAGTTCAGACCCTGATTAGTGTTATGGTTAGACCATAGATTTTTGTTGAGATAAGGAGTATTGCTGTGGTTGAGCCTTTGCTAAGTGGCATTGTTCTAGGGTTTATTCCTGTCACCCTGGCCGGGCTTTTCGTTGCGGCTTACTTGCAATATCGCCGGGACAATAAGCTTAATTCGTAGCCGAGCAGTTGGGGGCGAGGTAGAGCGATCGCGCCCCTTCACCCGCTTTAAGGATCACTCAATCGTATCCTTTAGCCACCCCAGCGCCAAATAGGCACTACCGACCGCCGCCTCCACCGAGGCGGCGTTTTTGATGGGCACCGGCAGCAGGTTGGCCCGCAGCTGACGCCAGGTCTCATTGGCTGCACCGCCCCCAGCCGTGAAAATTTGCCGCAGGGGCGATGCCCCGTGCTGAGTGAGCAACTCATACCCGCGCTGCTCGATGCGGGCAATGCCCATTAGCAGGCCGTGCAAAAACGCGGTGTCATCCTCAGGGCGCGGCGAGAGCCGCGGAGCCAGGGTGGGGTCATTGATGGGAAAGCGCTCCCCTGGTGCAGCCAGGGGGTAATAGTCTAGCTCCGTAGGCACGGCTGGATCGATGCACTGACTCAGGCTGGCTAAAGCCTCTCGGTCAAAGAATTTTTCAAGCACGGCACCGCCGCTGTTGGACGCACCGCCTACTAGCCAGTGGCTTCCTAGCCGGTGGCTGTAGATGCCGTAGTCGCCCACATCGACTCGCTGGTTGCTGAGCAGCTTGATGGCCAAGGTTGACCCTAGGGATGTGACCCCATCTCCTGGGGCGATCGCGCCGCTGGCCAAAAAGGCCGCAATGCTGTCGGTGGTGCCTGCCACTACCTGACACTGGGGCGATAGGTCAAACCGCTGGGCCACGGTTTCCGTCACGCACCCCACTAATTCTCCCGGTGCCAGCACCCGAGGCAGTACCCGACTCCACGGCTGCCCCTGCATCCAGTCGGGATAGTCGAGATTGCCCACGTCGTAGCCCAACTTGAGGCTGTTGTGGTAGTCGCTCAGCCCCCACTGGCCGTGGAGCTGGGCGCTGAGCCAGTCGGTCTGGTGCAGCAGATAGGTCGCTTGATTCCAGGTTGAGGCGGGCAACGTTTGGTGCCACCACACCAGCTTGGCCAGGCTCGATGTGGCGCTGGCAGCGGGGCTTTGAGCAGAGGCCAGGACTTTGACGGTTGCCAGGGATTCTCTACAGGGATGGTTGTAGAGCAGTGGGGTAATAATCGATTCTCCTGCCTGATCGCACAGCAGCACGGTGGCCGAGGTGCCATCGATCGCCACTCGGCCAATCTGGGGGGCGATCGCCCCCGGCAGCGCCTCCAGCAAGGCAAAGAGCCCCTGCCGCCAGCACTCTGGAGCCGGCAAGTCGGGGTAGCCCTGGCGATATTGCCAACACAAATGCCGCTGTGGATTGACCACAGCGGCACGCACCCCAGAGGTGCCAAAGTCTATACCCAGAGCTAGGGGAGGGGTCGTCACGAAGCAGCCGTTCGCTACACCATTCCTCCGATTTCGCTTAGATGCTGGTCTCGCTGATCGAACGGGTGATGTAGTCGAAGGGATAGTCGACCACAGAGGGATCGGCTACGCCCGCTTCTTGCACCTTGGCCTTCACGAGGTCCTTCATCAGCTGAATGCCGATCACCGTAGGGGCAATGGGCACGCCCAGGGAGTTGTAGGTTTCGCGCAACCCGGTCAGCACTCGCTCGTCGAGCACATCGGGGTTACCAGCTACCAGGGCATAGCTGCTGTAGCGCAGGTAGTAGTCCATATCGCGCAGGCAGGCGGCGTAGCGGCGGGTGGTGTAGGCATTGCCGCCGGGGCGAATCAGCTCAGGGACTTGGGCAAACAGGGTAACGCCCGCTTCTTTGACAATGCCAGCGGCGTTAGCGCTGATGATTGCCGCCGCCTTGATGCGATCGAGACCGCTGTCAAAGTAGGACTTAATAGAGTCGAGGGCGCTGCTATCGAGATAGCGTCCAGTGTTGTCGTAATTCTTGATTAGCGTGGTGACAGCGTCCCGCATAGGTGGTTTCTCCCAACTCTCACTTGGCAAACAGCATTTTATAAATGGTGGCAGGCGCAGGCTGCCCGTCTCTGGCTAAAGGCTCTAACCCTAAGGGCCAAAACCCTGATAAATTGCCAGGTTTAATCTTCGAAGAAGTTTACCACGGGGGCCTAACCCCTGGGTTGCCCAGGCCCGTCAGAGGCGGGGCTTTATGAGCGAATTGTTACAAAACATCATGGACTGACCTAGCGCTTTTGTTGGCTTTCCCTGACAAAAAGTATTAGGTGATACAAAACGGGCTAACCCCTCTCCCTAGGATGATTCTGATGAGTTGATACCTGTGGAACCAGCAGGGTCAGAGTGCCCGTGCCAACAAACCGGTGTTGTATAGGGCTTGCCTGTTGCAGCCTTGCCGATTTGGCAGGGAAATTGGGACGGAGCCAGGGCATCATCTACGACGAGTTAAATCGGTTTCCCCACGTTTGAACGCTAAAGAGGCTAAGGAGTAGTTCATGGCAACCCCAGCAGACATCCTGAAATGGATTGAGGATGACGGCATTGAGTTAATTGATCTGAAATTTATTGACATGCCGGGTATCTGGCAGCACCTCACTCTACACAAGAGCCAGATTGACGAGAGCAGTTTTACCGATGGGGTAGCTTTTGACGGCTCCAGCATTCGGGGTTGGAAGGCCATCAACGAGTCAGACATGATGATGGTGCCCGATCCCAACACCGCCTGGATCGACCCCTTCATGGCGGAGCCGACCCTGAGCATGATCTGCACCATCAAGGAGCCCCGCACCGGGGAGCTTTATGCTCGCTGCCCTCGAGCGATCGCAACCAAGGCGATCGAATACCTCAAGTCCACCGGTCTGGGCGACACCGCCTTCTTTGGCCCCGAAGCTGAGTTCTTCATCTTTGATGACGTGCGCTTCGACCAAAACGAGCACTCGGCCTACTACTACGTCGATAGCGTCGAGGGCCGCTGGAATACTGGCCGCGAAGAAGTAGGCGGCAACCTGGGCTACAAGCCCCGCTACAAAGAGGGCTACTTCCCCGTTGCCCCCACCGACACCTCCCAAGACATGCGCAGCGAAATGCTGCTGACCATGGCCAAGCTGGGCGTGCCAATCGAGAAGCACCACCACGAAGTGGCCACCGGTGGTCAGTGCGAGCTGGGCATTCGCTTTGGTCGGCTGATCGAAGCCGCTGACTGGTTGATGATCTACAAATACTGCATTAAGAACGTCGCCAAGAAGTGGGGCAAGACCGTTACCTTCATGCCCAAGCCTCTGTTTAACGACAACGGCTCTGGCATGCACACCCACCAGTCAATCTGGAACAACGGTGAGCCTCTGTTTGCGGGCGATCGCTATGCCGGCCTGAGCCAAATGGCTCTGTGGTATATCGGAGGCATTCTCAAGCACGCCCCCGCTCTGCTGGCGCTGACCAACCCCACCACCAACTCCTACAAGCGTCTGGTGCCCGGCTTTGAAGCGCCAGTGAACCTGGCCTACTCCCAGGGCAACCGCTCGGCCTCCGTGCGCATTCCCCTCTCGGGCGACAACCCCAAGGCCAAGCGCCTTGAGTTCCGCTGCCCGGACGCCACCTCGAACCCATACCTGGCGTTTGCAGCCATGCTCTGCGCCGGTATCGACGGCATCAAAAACCAGATCGACCCCGGCGACCCGCTGGATGTGGATATCTACGACCTCAGCCCCGAGGAGCTGGCGAAGATTCCGTCTACCCCCGGCTCGCTGCTGGATGCCCTCAAGGCTCTCGAAGCTGACCACAGCTTCTTGACCAGCACTGGCGTCTTCACCGAAGACTTCATCAGCAACTGGATCGAGTACAAGCTCGACAACGAAGTGAACCCCATGCGCCTGCGGCCCCACCCCTACGAACTGGCTCTCTACTACGATTGCTAGAGCGAGTGGATTAGCCCTTGTTTGGAAGGTAAGCCATAAAAAGAGGCCAGGGTATTAAACCTTGGCCTCTTTTTGTAGCTGATTGTGGTTGCTTACTGTCGTGGCAGTAGCACTAGATTTGAAAGTAATGAATAAACCTATTGGTGCAGTGAGTAAAATGACTTAAAAGGTGCTAGTTTTTCACTTTCTAGCAATAGGTAAGCTATTCAAAAAAACATGGCCTAATACTTAGATATTCCATTCGGTAGAGAAGTTTCTAGCCTTAAAAGGCTGTTAGTAAGAGGCCGTCACTACGGGCCTCTTTTTAAACTGTTTTTATCCTCTCAACATCATCTTCTGGTTGTCTAGAAGACATGCCCAAGAGAAGTGATGCACAGTCCCTTAACTCTGACGCGGCGAAGACTTCTTAAGAGGGGATTGGTGAGTGCTGTTGCTGCGCTAGCGGCCTGCACAGCCGACCATATCTCAGGAAGCACACAGCTTGTGAACAGCACACAACAGGAAACAGGTCTTCTTCTTTCTCGCCCTAGTCCGCCAGCTGAAGCAGGCGCGGCTAGAGGCTTACATTCCCTAGCCTTGGAAAGCCAGCGAGATGGGTTCATCTATGTGCCCACAGGCTACCAGCCCGATAACCCAGTGCCTTTGGTGCTGATGCTCCACGGTGCAGGCGGCGATGCGGAAGGGGCACTCAGAATTTTGGCAGGGCTGGCCGATGCCTACGGGCTGCTACTGCTGGCTGTGGAGTCACGGGGGCGCACCTGGGATGTCATTCTTGGCGACTATGGCCCCGATATTGCTGTAATGGATCGGGCGCTGGCCCAGACCTTTAGCCGCTACGCAATAGATCCGAGCCGAGTTGCGATCGCAGGTTTTTCCGATGGGGCTTCCTATGCACTTTCGGTGGGCATTACCAACGGGGATTTATCTACCCATGTAGTCGCTTTTTCCCCTGGTTTTATGGCTCCCGCAGCCCAGCGAGGAGAACCCCATATCTTCATCTCCCACGGTACCCAAGACCCGGTGCTACCGATCGACAGTTGCAGCCGTAGAATCGTTCCGCAATTGCAGCAGGCGCACTACGACACCCGCTATCGAGAATTTAATGGCGGGCACACAGTTCCTGCTGATATTTCCCGTGAAGCGATGACTTGGTTGACTGCCCAGTCCTAACCCGGAGCGCCTTATGGACAAGCTGATGGAATTTTGGACCTACCTCTCTCATCACGCTAATCGCTCCTCCCGCGAGCGTGAGGACAACGCCCTTTATCGGCCTAGGTATGGCCTGCATGAGCGAGGCACCTATGAGGAGTGGATCCGTTCAGGCAGCCTATATATGAAAGCGTTCAAGCACCCCGCACTTGCGACCATGATTGTCGCAGGTCTGGGCATCACAGTCTGGCTGCTGACCGCAGCCATTTCCCAAAGCTATTAATTGTTCATAACCCGGTATAAACCCATGTCTGAACCCACACTATCCAATCAGCAGACCAATCCTGACCAGGCCGTCATTGCGTCAGAGCACGCCCAGCTGATGGCACCTACTAATGCCTCCGGCAGCGCTATGCTTGACGCCCATGCTGCCGCTGGCGAAGCCCAACCCGAGGGCGATCCGGTTGAGTCTCCGATTGCCACCAATTTCTCAACCGCCTCTACCAGTGGAGACGCCAAAACAGCAGACGTTGCCACAGTCAGCGGGCCGTCTACAGTGGATCAATCCTCCGAGCAGGGACAGGTTAACTTGCAGAACAATCCTGATATCCCAGGTGAGGGTATGCAAGGCACCTTACCCAATACTGACCCGATTGGCATACCCCTTGACCCAGACACCAACCTAGAAGAATAGAACCAGAATTAGCAAAAGCCTCCTCGAAGAGGAGGCTTTTGAGCTTGAGTATCTTCACCCGCGATCGGGGTTGCTTAAAAAATAGCCGTTGGCTAACGGAGCTGTTTGTCTTGGTGGGCAGGCATTGCCAACACAAAGCGTCCTTAGAGGGGAAAGCCAACGGCTGTTTCGGAGTTAGGGTGGGATGAGCAGAGCGTCCTAACGACCTAACAATTAACTTAAGCGTTACTAAGCATGCTCCCGCTTAACCAGCATGGCCACAGCTTTTTCTACGGCCATTAGCGCCTGCTGCACCTCGTCAGCACTGACGTTCAGCGGTGGCACAAAGCGCACTACCTGCGGCCCAGCGGGCACCAGCAGTAAGCCTTCATCCATGGCGGCCTTGACAATATCTACTGACTTAATGGCGGAGTCGGGCTGAAGCACCAGGCCGTTGATCAGCCCCCAGCCGCGCACCTGTTCTAGTAAGGCTGGGTACTGCTGCACCAAGCGTTGCAAGCCAAACCGCAGCTGCTCACCGCGCAGTTTCACATTGCCCAGCAGGTTCTCAGATTCCAGAGTCTCGCACACGGTGAGGCCCACCTTGCAGGCGAAGGGGTTGCCGCCAAAGGTGCTGGCATGGTCGCCTGGCTCAAATACTGCGCAGGACGCCTTACAAAGCAGCGCGCCGATGGGAATGCCACCACCCAGTCCTTTGGCTGAGGTAAAGATATCGGGCTCAATGCCCAGATTCTCAAATCCCCAAAGGGTGCCAGTGCGACCGACGCCCACCTGCACTTCGTCGAGAATCAGCAGAATGCCTTTCTCGTCGCAGAGCTGACGGACGCGTTGGAAATAGGCGATATCCCCAGGGCAGACGCCCCCTTCACCTTGGAGAGCCTCCAGCATGATGGCGGCGACCTGGGGCGTTTCAGCGTCCAGCTCAGCGACTAGCGCTTCTAGGGCTGCGATGTCGTTATAGGGGACGTAGGCAAACCCTGGCATGAGCGGGTCAAAGTTCTTTTGGTACTTGGGCTGGCCCGTGGCGGTGATGGTGGCCAGGGTGCGCCCGTGGAAGCTGGCCTGGGCGGTAATAATCAGCGGATTTTGGATGCTCCGCTGGGTGTGGGCGTACTTGCGGGCCAGCTTGATCGCCCCCTCGTTGGCCTCAGCGCCGGAGTTGCAGAAAAAGACGCGATCGCAGCACGAATGCTCCACTAACCAGTGGGCCAGCTCCCCCTGCTCAGGAATGTAGTAGAGGTTTGACACATGGTGCAGCGTTTGAATCTGCCGAGTCACGGCCTCGACCATAGCTGGGTGGGCATGGCCCAGGGTGCAGGTAGCGATACCGGCCACAAAATCGAGGTAGCGACGACCCTGGTCATCCCACACAAAACTGCCTCGGCCCTTGGTAAGCGCGATGGGGAAACGCCCGTAGGTGGTCATCACGTCGGCATCGAACTGGGCCGGCGAGAAGGTGGTGCTGCCGTTGGTCGCAATATTGAGCGACTTGAGGGAATTTTCGACGAGGGTTTTTAGGCTCACGGTGGGGATAGGGGGTGGGGAGTAAAGAGTGGGGGGTGGGAGGGTGGGAAGTAAGAACGATACAGCAGTTAATTATGCTAGTCGCCGCCTCACTAATGGCCCTGACTCACCGGCTCCAACTAATGGATCGAGCATAACGGAAACCTTGGGGAAATCGGTGATCATCCTGAACCAATCGGGGCTGGCTTAGCGACGAATGAGTCGCTGGCGGGGGCTATCCTTTTTGCGGATAGTCTGCAATTTTTCGCTCAGGTAGGCGAGATTTTGGGGTTCACCGCCGTAGCGCCAGCGGACGTAGGCGTGGGTGATTTCGTTAGCGGCCTGGGCGGGCTGAGGCCGAGTTTGCTGGTAGAGGCGCTGGCCATACTCGATGGGGGTTTCGGCAGGGGTTTTGCCGAGGCCCTGGTGGGCAAACCAGGTCAGCATTTGTTGATATAGCCGCTCAGTGGGGGCGAGCTGGCGCAGTTGTCGGTAGCGCCAGCCTCGACGCAACCCTAAGAAGGCTAGCCAAGCGATGAATCCAAAGGCGGTGGCGATCGCAATGCCCAGCAAAATGCCTACCCAGCCTAGATTTAGCAGCACATTGAAGGTGCGTAATAGATACGCGATCCCATCGCTAAGCAAGCTGACCAAGCCATCGACAAAGCCCACTAAGGGAGAGGGCAGCCAGCCAGCCAGCCAAGCCCAAACTCGCCGCACTGTGCTGAAGGTTTCGTACTCTCTAAGGCTAGGCGGAATCAGCTCATGGCCCGGGATAGGGTCGAAGCCAAACCAACCGTACTGGGGAAAATAAACTTCGGTGAGGGCATAGGCATCGGTATTGCGCACCACGTGGAACCCGGTGAAGGGGTTAAACTCGCCCTCCCCAAACCCCGCCACCAGTCGCGCTGGGATGTCGATGGAGCGCAGCATGATGGTCAGCACGGTGGAGAAGTGGTCGGGGTAGCCGCCCTGAGTCCGAAACAAGAAACTTTCAACGAGGTCTTGCTCGGCACCGAAGAATGGCAGCTCGGGCTGAATGGTGTAGCGCTGCTTGAGAGCCTGGGCCAAGTAGAGGGATTTTTCGTAGGCATTGGCTAGGGGCACCGGGGAGGTGGCGAGCAGCTCCTCGGTTTTGGCTCTCACAGGCTCCAGAATTTCCTCGGGCACCTGGAGGTAGTAGGAACGAATGCCGGGGGGATAGCGGGTACCCGCCTGCCCCAGCAGGGTGCGATCGCGAAAGGGCACCCGCGACACCACCGTATAGGTCATGCCTTCCTGCAAGATCACGGGCGACCTGAGACTGCCTTCAGCGTCGATGGCCACCTCTCGAGTTGGGAAGTAGAGTTGTTTAGGCTGATACATCGCCGGAATTAGGTTGGGCAACTCGCTGACGAGGGTGTAAGTCTGCACTACCTCCCGATCGCGGGCCAAGGTCGGGTCCATGGGCAAAAAGGTTTGGGCCGAAAACCGCGATCGCTTCAGCGTCTGGGTATCGTCATTGCGGGAGATATCCCAGCCCTGGCCGGTGTAGGTGTCAAAGGCCAGCACTCGCCAAAAGCCCGGTGCCTGCGACCTGACTCGCATCACCACCTGGGGAGTCATGGTGCCCCGCAGGTTTTGATTCATTCGCTGGTTGAAGCCGTAGTAGGAAACGGTATCCACCACCCCAGGGCCAGTAGACTTACCCTGACCCCGAATGGTGCCAGCGCCGTCGCCAAAGCCTTCACCCTCACCGTCTTCGCCCTCATTGCGGTAGGCCGAGTTGAGAATATCCTCCCCCGAAAAATCCCCCGGCGTGTCGATCACCGAACTCACCGGAAAATTCTGAATCTGGTAGCCCGGCAGCCGGGGCAAAAAGACAAAAATCAGCAGCCCCAGGCCCACAATCAGCCCCATTAGGCCCAAAAACCGCCCTAGGGTAGGTCGCAACTTGATCTCGCCCCAGGCGATTGGTCCCAGCCCCAGCCTTGACTGGTAGTCGAGCCTCAGCACCGGCACTGCCAGTGCTAAAAACAGCAGCAGCAGCGGTGCAAAGGCCAAGGTCTGGCTGATGGTGGCAGCCACCCCCAGCAAGATCAGGCCAATCATCATCGAGTAGCCCAGGTCTTTGCGGCGGGGTAGGTCAAAGCTGTGCAGCACCTGCAGCTGAACCAACAGTTCCGCTAGCACAATGCGGGTGTCGCCGGGCGCTTCGAGCAGCCGAGAAAAAAACGCCGCCAGAGCCACCAGCATGCCGATGGCAATAAAAAATTTCACCGCGATGTTGCGATCGCGTCGCCGCTGCCAGCTAAAGGTTGCCCCCACCGCGCTTAGGGGTATAGCCAGCAGGTTCCACCAGGAAGCCGCAGTCACCCCAGCGGCGGCTACCACCACTGAGCCAATGCCTACGGTAACTAGCCCCTGCACCAGCACCCGCAGCAGCCGCGAGTCTTCAATTTCATCGTGAGGGATGGGCCGAGTTAAGGGAGAAGAGGCCAGCCAGCGGGACGCGACCATAGACAAACCGGAGGAGGGTCGCCTCCATGCTAACCGCTGGGCTAGCCCCTGCCCAGAGTCACTCTAGCGCTCAGCAATCATCACCTGAAAGCTCAGGGGGGCCACCTGGGCTTCCCCTAGGCTGACATCCAGACGATGCACAGCACCGGGCTGGGTGGTCAAGCGCAGCACCAGCTCACCGGGGGTAGAGCGTTCGGAGCCAACGGTTTCACCCAGGCTGGTCAGCACCAGGCTACCGTCCGCCGGTAGCACCGCCTTGACCTCCAGCTGTCCAACAGCCGCGTAGGTCGCCTGCACCGTCAACAGCCCAGAGGCCGTGAGCCAGGTCTGGGTTTGGGTGGGGTTGGCTTCTCCTACGGTGAGCGATAGGGCTTCAAAGATGCCTTGGGCAGCCAGCATAGCTAGCGCCACCTGCTGCTGCGTCGAGGCCGTGTTGTAGTCTACCTGGGTCAAAGCCTCGGTTTGAGCTGACCGGTAGGCCGGTCGAGCCACTAGCCCAGCAATGTATTCCAGGGTTTGGGGTTGGTCGGGAAACAGGCCTTCGACCGCCGCTACCAGTCGCCGACCGGTTTGGCGAATGTCTTGGGCTACCTGCTGGCACTGGTTGAGCAAGTCAGCCAGCACATCTTCAGGCACATCGCCGGGAACCGAAAGATTTCTCAGGTGGTCTAACCAAATAGAGGCGGCGCTAGGGCGCAGGGCGTCGGGATAGTCTTGCAGACCTTTTTCCCAGGGAAACAGAGGCGGGCGATGGGCAATCTCTTGCCGCAGGCGGCGCTTCAAAAGGGCTTCAAAATGGGGTTGCACAGTGGATAGGTCTCCAGAGTCAAAGACAGGGGTGTAGTTGAGGTCGAGCACGTCATCCTCTGAAGCCGCTGGCGCTGGGGTAGATGTCTCAGGATCAGGGTAGACCGGAGGGGTAGGTAGTCCTGCCCTCTCTAGCTCCGCCGTGTCAGCGTCAGTAGCCGGGGAAAAGCGTGTTCCTGATGGTGAGTCATCCGCCGAAAGTGGCTCTAGCAGGAGCTTTAGCAAGAGGTCTTCGGGGATATCTGAGTCTCTATTCATGGCCTGCTACGGTCTGTCCGGATGGATGTTTGACGGATATTAAACGTTACGAATCTCCCAGGCTTGCTCTAGGAGCTTAGTCCACTGTTTTTGAAATTGGGTAGCGGTTATGCCCAAGATTTTAGCGGCTTCGCCATCGGGTATGCCCTGCTGTTTGAGGGAGAGCAGTCTGGCTTGCTTAGCATTGAGGCTGTCTTGCAGCTGTTGCCACTGCTGGGCGGTTAGGCCCAGGTTAGTTTCTAGGCCGGCCTCTAACCATTCATGCACCAATTCCCAGTGATGGGACAGGGCAAAGCGCAGCAGGTGGTACTTGAACCGCTGCTGAAGGTAATCGCGCTGGCGGGGGGTCAGCCCTAGGAGAGCCTCAATTTCGTGGGTGGGCAGGTCGAGCAGCCTGAGGGTAAAGTAGTCGGCACACTCATCCTGGTTGCGCTCTTTAAGATAGGCCAGCAGCTCTTCGACTACCCGCCCCCGCAGGGAATTTTCGGGCAGATCGTCGGCCTGGGCAATCATCTCTTCGCGCACCCGCTGGTGGGAGGCGGCGGGGCGAACGTCGTCGCCGTCGCCGCCGTAGTCGGTGGCCTGCTCGATGTCGATGGCGACTTCGGGGGGCTGTTGTTTAGAGAAGGTCTGGGCGCGTAGGATGATCAGCTGCTGGCTGCGCCGGCCGGGCAGCGGAATGCGCCGCTTGCCGTAGCGCTCAGAAAAGGCCATGAACTCAGCTAGCTCAAGCAGAGTGCGGGGCTGATAGCGATCGCCCAGCTGATTCTCCCGCCGAAAGGCGTTGAGCGCTTCGACGTAGAACCCCTGCAAAAAATCTTCGATCAGCGCCAGCCGGGCTGGGTAGCTGGTCTGCACCTGGGGCGGCGTAATGTAACGGTACACGATAGCGCTAAGAGTGCTGTGCAGCTCAACGCGGCCCTGGCGCGACCCCAGGTTGTAATATTTGAAACACTGATCTAGACGGTGTTTGCCCAGCGATTTGGCCCAGGCCTCAACATCGCCCGATGACTGAATGCGATCGCTCTCGTTACAGATGCGCTGGACTTCATTGGCCAATCGCTGAGCCATTGCCTGGCACCCCGCCTCTGGGGCACCAGTACCGTTCTTTAAATCTTGGTAGAAAAGCTGGCTAAGCGAATCCACACTCAACGCACAGATACCCTGACTCAATCTGGCTATCCTCAAAAAGCTACACAGACCCGTGGAGCGATATTCAGGTTTTTAGGAACGTGGTGGATGCGCCCGCTGCGACCTTGGGGTGAGCTATGACGGTCAGCTACGAGACCAATCTAGACGCAGAAGGTAGAAAAGTCTGAATCTAAGTAGATTGATTGCCCAAGAATTGCAAGCTACCCAACACCTTAACATCTGTCCGTAATTTTATGGATGCGGGGCGAGGCACCTCGCCGGTAGCCCCCTGCGGTAGAGTGATGCTAGATCGAGCTCGATGGTTCCCTGGAACGGTCTTCAACCGTCGCCGTCTTTAAATTTCCTGGCCCAAGCCGTCACCCCCAACGCTAGCCCCCAACTATCCCTCAGAACCCGCTATGGATCTTGATGCCCAAATTGTCTCCCTCCAGCACAGTGCCCCCAACGATGGCGTAACCGGCAACGCCATTACCACCATTGCGCCCACCCTCAAGGCAATCGCCGGGCAGCTTAAGCATGAGCAATACTACGTGCTGCAAACCCTAGAGCAGGGCTGGATGATGACCACCCTCAGTAACCGTACCCAGCCCAACAGTCAAAAGAACATTGTCTACGCCTACCCTACCCTGCAAGACGCCGCAACTAGCCAAGCCACCATCAAAGATCCTCAGGTCATGGCTCTGCCGGTGCCCGTGGTGCACATCCTGTTTCAGCTGCTGGCTATGCAGCCCATCGATAGCCTAATTTTCTTTGAAACGCCTGGACAGGTAAGTCAAGGTGTCGAGATTCGCCGTCAAGACATGCAGGCCCTAATTCAAGCGCAGCTTCAGCAAGCACAACAGGGCAGCCCAGTCCCTCCCGATATAGCTTGACCTAAAATTTTTGCTAAACCGCCCTAAAAGATGTGCTATCTTAAAAAACCCAAGGGCGATTAGCACAGTGGTAGCGCGCTTCCTTCACACGGAAGAGGTCACTGGTTCGAAACCAGTATCGCCCATACATTAGTTTTGATAAGGCATGTTTGCAACGTCCCTGCAAATGTTGACTTATCAAAGTCTATTGAACTAATGCTGGTCTAGAAAGCCTTTTATCCAAAACTCGTCCAGCCACTGTTGAATAATTAGCGTTAGCGGCAGGGCTAACAGCAGACCTAAAAAGCCGAAGAATGCGGCAAAAGCAACTTGAGACAGTAGGGTTATTGCTGGCAGCAGGGAGACCTGCTTCTTCATGACCAGCGGAGTCAAAATATTACTCTCAATCTGCTGAATCACGATATAGAGGACGACTACTGCGATCGCTTTCCAGGGAGCTTCGAGCAGGGCGATCGCAGCAGGCGGAATCACACTGATAAAGGGGCCAAGGTTAGGGATAAATGCAAGCAGCCCTGCCAGTAACCCGTTGGCGAAGGCTAGGGGAATACCCAGAATCCAGAGGCCAATCATGCTCAACATAGCGATGATTGTCATGTTGAAAAGGATGCCAATGAACCAGCCCGCGATCGCCTCTTCGCAGCCGTCCAGCACTCGACCTATCTGTTGTTTTCTAGACGATGGAAAGACCCTGAGAAAGAGTCTTCGGTAGGCCATTGGATTCAGCAGCACCATGATGATGACAACCGACACCAACAGCAGGTTGAAAACAACGGTTAGGGTGTTGGAAAACCATAAAAAGAAACGGCCAAATATGATGTTTAGATCTAATGCCTGAAGCTGACCCAGGATAGCTTCGAGGCTTTGGAGATCTTCAATGGCAAACCCCGGCAAAATATTGCCTAAAGCTATAATCCAAGACTGCGATCGATCAACAACTTGACCGGCAAGACCTATCAAATCTTGGAGCTGGTCAACAAAGGGAGGAACAATAATTATCCCAAACCCTCCCATGACTAATAGAACAGCGCTGGTTAAAATAAGAACGGCTATTCTGCGATCGGGAATTCGTTTTTGCAGGAGTCTGACTGCGCGGTTGAGCACTACGGCAAAGGTGATTGCTGTCAATGCTAGCAACAGTACGTTGCGAATCTGCCAAAAAATATAAAGACAGACTCCTAAAAGTACTAAGCTTAACCACTGGCTAAAAATCACTTAAGATCCTGCAATACAAAATCAGTAAAATTTAGTTGAAAATGCTTGAATTTTCATAAATTGCACAATTTTTTATTCGGATGTATCCGACATAAGAGCATTCGAGCAAGAAGTACGTTGACTATCGAAAGCTACTGCTTATTTTCTACTAGTAACGCACGAACGAGTATTCTGCCTAGCCGGCAAATTTAATACCTGGCAAAGTGTTCTTTACCAAGAACTTTGTTTGTGTGTAAATAATGTGACTTTGTTCTCAACAGATTCAAACTCGATACTAAGTCTGAAATCTGGCTTCCTATCTAAAATTTATGGTTGCCGAGGGTAAAGGGTCATCTTCCTCAAGAATCATATTGACCTAACTATGTCTTTCTATAGATAGAGGTAGTGACTAAAGACAGATGCCATGCGCATCCAAACGCTCTTTAATTGAAGACAGATAAGGATTAGGCTAAGAAACTCTATGGATATCTTGAGGCTTATAGCAGCCATTTTTCTGCCGCCCCTTGGAGTTTTTCTTCAGGAAGGGATCGGCACTCAGTTTTGGATCAACATTTTGCTTACGCTTTTGGGGTATATTCCCGGTATTATTCATGCCGTCTGGATTATCGTGAAGCGATAGGCTGCATTTATACCCCTAACATATCCCTAAGATTTTTATGCTGCGGTTAAGCCTTGCTTTTTCAAAAGCAAGGTATTTTTTTGTGTTTTTATATTTCTCAGGCGAATATCCTTATTCGATGGTCGCTTCTGTGCACAAGGTAGAGTTCTTGAAGCTCCCTAAGCTTTGATCGTAATGTTACTCAGCCTAAACTTTTTTCTTAGTCTAGGGAAAGCAACTAATTGCTAGCTTTTGGTGGATTAATGAGTTCGAGTCTTCTTGTAGTTAAGAAAATAACCCTAACGCAAATAAGTCAATTCATTTTGGTAACGCCAAAAGATAGAGGTATGGCCGTTGAGAACTCTAGCGCGGGAAGGATGGTTCAGGCTGTTTTAACGGGTATAAATTTATTACCTTCAGTAGAGTACGTCTGAGCTGAGACAAAGGTCTTGGTGAAATTGTAGAGAAATATTTTCCTCGGTAGTTTTGTTTGTAACTAGAAAGCTAACCGTATAGGTAGTGTCAATGAATTTTCAAGAATTAACCCCGCAAGGACAGCAGCCTGAAAAGTGGATTGAACGCCTAGCGCGATTTGGCTATGCGGCTAAAGGCATTGTCTATATGATTGTCGGGTTACTAGCTGTCATGGCTGCCTTTGATTGGGGTGGAAGAATAACCGGCACCGAGGGCGCTTTTCAGGCGATCGCATCTCAACCCTTTGGCAAGCTGATGCTGTTCATAGTAGCCATAGGGCTCTTGGGATACGTTCTCTGGCAGTTTGTGCAAGCGATTAAAGATCCAGAACACCAGGACAGCGGGGCAGCAGCCATTGGCAGACGCCTCGGCTATGCGGCTAGCGGGCTAATCTACAGCGGCTTGGCTTTCTCTGCTCTAAAGCTAGTCTTTGGCCGTTCTTCGGGCGGCGGTTCTGGCAGTGAACAGCAAACGGCCACATTGCTCTCGCAACCCTTTGGTCGGTGGTTGGTAGCCGCTGTTGGTGTAGCCAGTGTAGCCTACGGGTTTTATTCGTTTTATCGGGCTTATTCCACCGAGTTTCGCCGCAAGCTTAAGCTGTCTGAAATGAGCGCTAATACTGAGAAGTGGATCACTCGTATTGGCCGATTTGGCTATGCTGCCAAGGGAGTTGTCGCTGTGATTATCGGCTACTTCTTTATTCAAGCGGCCCGTGCGGCCGATGCCAGCCAAGCTGGCACTACTGAAGGTGCTTTGCAGGCCATTCAGAAGCAGCCCCACGGAGCCTGGCTGATGGGGATTGTTGCCCTTGGCCTGGTTGCCTACGGCATTCATCTTGAGGTGCAGGCTCGCTACCGCCGCATTTCCCCTTAGCGACTCGCTGCATTTACATACATTGCCGACGAATAGAGGTGCTACTATACACCTCTTCTGTTGTGGCGATGGGTAGTTAACGCGGCATGGCACGTTGGGTAACGGCTCAGACTTTCAGACAGGGTTGGTATCAGTTTTGGCAAGACTGCCGCAAAGTGCCCCAAGTGGTGTGGCGGCGATGGGCAGGCACGCTGGCAATCGGTCTGGGGCTGTGTGCGTTGGTCACTTTAACGCTTACTGTGTGGGCTAAGGGGCATGTTGACCAAGGCCTACAGGATTGGGATGTGCGGCTGTTGCCGGTGCTAGCTGAGGGTTTGCCGCTGAGTTTTTCGAAAGCGATCACGTGGGAATCGCCGGGTAACTTGATCGGTATGCTGCCCATCGTGGGGGGATTTATAGGAGTGATGGTGGCGCGATCGCGCCCTCTGCTAGTCGCCACCATGATGGCCGCCTACGGGCTGCAATTTGCCCTGGTGTGGATTGGCTGGGGTTATTGGAACCGAGATCGGCCCGATTTGATCGTTGGTGGCATCGCGGCTCCAGGGCTGCATTCGTTTCCGTCGGGGCACGCGGTGGTGGTGATTACGGTCTATGGGCTGCTGGCCTATCTGTGGTGCCAGGCCTCTCGCAGCTGGGTGGAAAGGCTGCTGATTATCTTGGGCGTAACGGGTTGGATTGGCATGATTGTCAGCTCACGCCTGGTATTGGGAGCCCACTGGCCCAGCGATGTGATCATGGGTGCGATCGTTGGGTTGCTGTGGCTGACGACGGTGATTGTTGCCGTGAAACGAGTGGAAGACGCGATTTAGCGGCAGAGAAGGAAGGATTAGGACTGGAGCAATTCGGCAATCGCCCGCAGGAGGGCAGCGGGTTCCACCGGTTTAGAAATGTGCCGCTGAAACCCGGCAGCGAGGGATTGCTCTTGGTCAGTCTCTCTGACGTAGGCGGTCAGGGCGATCGCCGGCACCTGGCCGCCCTGCTCGGCCGGCAACGCTCTAATCTGCTGCATCAGCATGTAGCCATCCATATCTGGCATACCGATGTCGCTGACTAAAACCTGGGGCTGAGCCTGTTTGAGGGCGGCTAAGCCTGCCTGGGCTGAGGCAGCGGCGACTACATGGGCCCCGGCCTGTTCTAGCAGAAAGGTGATGAAGGTGCGCGTATCGTCATCGTCATCAACCACGAGAATTTGGGTGCCCGGCAGGCTCAGGGAGGGCTGCTGGAGGGGAAGACCTGGCTGGGCTAGAGCCTGGTGGGCTAAGGTCGGTAGACTGACGGTGAACGTCGCTCCCATATTTTCGCCCAGGCTGGCCGCCTGGATGGTGCCGCCGTGCAGCTCGACTAGGTGGCGCACGATCGCCAGCCCCAAACCCAGCCCGCCAAACTGGCGGGTCGTAGCGCTGTCGGCCTGGCGAAAGTAGTCAAAAATCAGCGGTAAAAACTCAGGCACAATGCCCTTGCCGGTGTCCTTGACGATGATTTGGGCCTGGTTGGCGTCTCCCCGGACCAGGTGCACATCAATCTGCCCGCCGGCGGGGGTAAACTTAACGGCATTGGACAGCAAATTCCACACCACCTGTTGTAGCCGGGTGGCATCGCCCGAGACCAGGCCAACGTCAGTTTCTAGATGGGCTTCAATGCGAATGGATTTGGCGTCTGCTGCCAGGCGCACGGTTTCGATAGCGGCCCGGATGGTGGTGGCTAAATTGACTGGGGTGGCCGAGATCTGGAGCTTGCCCCGCAGCATGCGAGACACATCGAGCAGGTCATCGATCAGCTCGGTTTGCAGCTTGGCGTTACGCTCAATCACCGAGAGCGCCTGTTGGGTTTTAGTTGCGTCTAGAGTGCCATTTTTGAGCAGGGTTGCCCAGCCGAGAATGGGGTTGAGGGGCGACCTGAGCTCGTGGGAGACCACCGCCAAAAACTCATCCTTGGTACGGCTAGCGGCTTCGGCGGCGGCGCGCGCGGCCTGCTCCTGCTGAAGCAGCTGACTGCGCTGCTGCTCTAGCTGTTTTTGGTCTTCAATATCGGTGGCGGTGCCAAACCACTTGAGAATTCGCCCCCGTTTAGTCTTGAGCGGCACCGCCTGGTGCAGGTGCCAGCGATAGACGCCATCGGCCCGGCGCATGCGGCCTTCGGCCTGGTAGTTGCTGCCCTGCTGCTGGGCGATCGCCCAGTTTTGGCCAAGCACAGAAATATCGTCAGGGTGCACTACGGCCTGCCAACCCGTTGTCTTGACCTGCTCTGGGGTGAGCCCGGTGAAATCACACCAGCGCTGGTTGGCGTCGAGCAGAACCCCCTCGGCGTCAGCTGTCCACACCAGTTGAGGAATGGACTCGACCAGGAAGCGGTAGCGCTCTTCGCTCTGGATGAGGGCTTCTTCGGCCTGGCGGCGATCGCTGAGATCGTTGATCAGCGCTACGAACCCTTCTACTACGCCTTGATCATTGATCCGGGGCACGTAGGTGGCGCTCAGGTAGCGGAGGTTGCCGTCCTTAAAGCGGATCGACCGTTCAAAGGTCACCTGCTGCCCGGTCAAGACCTGCTCCACATAGGGGCGGACGTCTTCGTAGGCGGCGTCCCCCACCACCTCGCGAATGTGCTTGCCGTAAAGGTCTTTGGCAGACTGACTAAACCAGTCTTCGTAGCCCTGGTTGTTAAAGCGATAGCGCTGGTCGGCGTCGACAAAGGCAATCAGCGCCGGAACGGAGTTGGTGACTAGCCGCAGTTCAGTTTCGCGCTGCCGCAGGCTTTCTTCAATGCGCTTGCGATCGCTGATATCCAGCACCGAGCCAATGTAGCCCTTGAACTCGCCGTCTGCCCCAAACCAAGGGCTAGCCGCATCGATCGCCCAGTGATAAAACCCGTCTTTGCTGAGCAGGCGATACTCAAAACGAAACGCCTCCTGACGCTCGTTAGCCGCTAGAAATATTTGACTACAAGTCTCTTGATCGTCGGGATGGACGGCATCCAACCACCCTGAGCCCAAACCGGTGGCCTCGGTCTGGCCCGTGAAGTCATACCAGCTTTGGCTGAGGTAGGTGCAGTAGCCGGTCGAGTCTGTCACCCAAACCATGACCGGCGCGTTGTCGGCCATGCTGCGAAAGCGTTTCTCACTCTCCCGTAAGTTGGCTTCCGTGCGCTTGCGATCGGTGATGTCAATGGCCGCGCCATATAGCATCTGCCGGTCTGAGTAAAACTGAGCATTCCAGAGAAACCAGCGGTAGGAGCCGTCTTTATGGCGATATCGGTTTTCAAAGGCCATAGTTTCGCTGCCCGCAAACCCCTGGTTCGCTTCCCCCACTGATATCGTCACGTCGTCGGGATGGACGAACTCTACCCAGGGGCGAGACAGCATTTCCTGGGTGGTCCAGCCGAGAATGCGCTCAAAGGCGGGGCTGACCCACTGAAAGTAGCCGTTAGAGCCGGTGAGCACCTGTAAATCTGCGCCCACCGCTAGAAATCGCTCTCGCTCTAGCTCTGCTTTTTTGCGATCGCTGATGTCGGTCAACAGAATGGCAAACCTGTTGCTTTGCGGGTCACCAATAGCGAAGGCGTCGATATTGAACCAACGGCCCGAAATCACCGATTGACGCTCAAATTGATAGGATTCCCCCATCGATACGACGCGGCCGTAGGTCTCAATCCAAAAGGCATCCAGGTCAGGAATCAGTTCGAGTGCCGTTTTGCCGAGCATCCCTGGCAGCTCCGTCAGCCTCTCAAAGGCTGGGTTGACCTCCAAAAAGCGATAGTCTATCGGTTTGCCGTGGTCATCAAACAGCATTTCACAGGCACAAAAGCCCTGATCCATTGACTCAAACAGCGTTCGATAGCGGTACTCGCTGTTGCGCAGGGCCAGGGTAGCGCGATCGCGCTCAACGGCAATGCGGGCCACCTGGGTGCCGAAGTCGGCCAGCTGGTATTCCCAAGGGGTGGGCTGTCGAGCCTGATCAAAACAGAGCATGAGTGACCCCACGGGCCGCCCCTCCAGGTCTAGCAGCGGGGTAGAGTGGCAGGCGCGAATGCCGTGGGCTAGACACAGGTCGCGCCAGGCCGCCGACCAGCGATCGTCGGTCACTACGTCGATACAGGTAACCGGCTCCCCGCAGTCAACCGCCTTCGCACAGGTGCCAATGTGGAGGTCGTTGATGGGCAAGCCTTCAACAGCTGCCCTAAAGGACAGCGGAAAGTCTGGGGCGATCGCCCCAATAAACTGCTGCTGTTGGGCATCGCTCAGCAGCACACCGGCCCGAATCAGGGGATTTAGCTGCGATACGGCGAGGCAGATGGCGGTTAGGCAATTTTCTAGGGGGTACCCCGAGGCAACCAGCTCTAGCAAATGCTTTTGCTCCGCCAGCAGCAATTCAGTCTGCTTGCGTTCGGTAATGTCGAGGGCAGTGCCGATCAGCTCGACGACTTGCCGCGCCAGACCCTCACCCCCAAAGAGGGCCTGGCCACTGGCCATAATCCACCGCTCGGTGCCGTCATTCCACACAATGCGGTAGTCGATTTCGTAGGCCCCTGACGACGACGGTTCGAGGGCGGCACCGACGGCACTGGCCACCCGTTCGCGATCGCCGGGATGCACCCGCTCTATGACCTGAGCCAGCGGCAGCAGCGTCGCTGACTCACCCCAAATTTCCTGCATGCGTTCGTCTAGCTCGACCAGCTGGGTACTGAGGTCGTAGCGCCAGGTGCCCAGCTGCGCCACCCGAATGGCGAGCCGCGATCGCTCTTCGCTCCGTTGCAGGCTAGTCTTGGCCATCTGCCGCAGCTGTGCCAGCTTGAGGGCTGCCTCAACTTTGGCCAACAGCTCCCGGGCCGAAAATGGCTTAGTCAAATAGTCATCGGCCCCCGCCGCCAGGCCCTCAATGCGAGACTCTTCCCCCGCACGGGCCGATAGCAAAATAATCGGCAGCTCCTGGGTCTGGACATCGCTCCGCAGCTGCCGCAGCAGCTCAAAACCGTCGATCTCGGGCATCATCACATCCGTCAGCACTAGGTCGGGGCGCTGCCGACGGATGGCGGCGATCGCAGCTCGGCCATCCCTGGCTGTCTCGACGGTGTACTGCGGGCTCAGCAGCCGCTCGACGTAGTCGAGCATGTCGGCGTTGTCGTCGGCGAGGAGAATGCGGGCGGTGGTGGTGGATGAGGGGGCGGGCGGGGCGGGTTCCCTAGGCTCGGTGGGGTGCCAGCGCAGGGCTTCTTCTAGGTAGGGGGTGGCTCCGGTGGCGGTGGAAAGGCGGGTGTGGGGGCCATTGATGCTATCGCTGGGCAAATGGTCAGACCCGGCTGGCATGGTGATGGTAAAGCAGGTGCCCTGGTCAACCTGGCTGGTGACTTCGATGGTGCCACCGTGCAAGCCCACCAGCTCTTGCACCAGCGACAGCCCGATGCCTGAGCCCTCGTGGGTGCGGCCTCTAGCCCCCTGCACGCGGTGAAAGCGCTCAAAGATATGGGGCAGCTCCTCAGGTGGAATGCCTGTCCCCGTGTCTCGCACCTCGAGCTGAATCTGGTCTGCGTTACCGTGCAAAACTACCGCAATCTCGCCCTCAAAGGTGAACTTCAAGGCGTTAGAGAGCAGGTTCAGCACGATTTTTTCCCACATGTCGCGGTCGACGTAGGCGGGGGCTGCCAGGGGCGGGCAGTCTACGGTCAACCGCAGCCCAGCCTGCTCCACTGCCGACCGAAACACCCCCGCCAGGTCCGTTGTCATCAGGGCCAAGTCGGTGGGCTCATAGCTGGCTTCAATGCGCCCCGCCTCAATGCGGGAGAAATCGAGCAGGGTATTGACCAGCTTTTGCAGGCGCAGCGCGTTTCGATAGACCAGCTCCAACCGCTGGCGCTGGTCGGCATCTTGGGTCTCTTGCAGGGCTTCTTCTACCGGCCCCAGCATCAGGGTCAGCGGCGTACGAAACTCATGGCTCACATTCGAGAAAAAGACCGTCTTGGCGCGATCGAGTTCGGCCAGTTTGTCCGCCCGCCGCCGATCTTCCTCGTGGGAACGGGCGTTGGCGATCGCCGCCGCAATCTGCCCGGCAATTTGCTCAAAAAAATCGCGATAGACCGCGTCTACCCGGCGGCGGGGGTTGGCTACCGCCACTAACACCCCCACAGCTTTGGCCTGCCCCGGCACCAGGATGGGCAAGACCATGGCCTCCTGAGGCGGCTCTGGCCAAGGGCTGCCAGGCAGGTGGCCAAAGTGGCTAACCAGATCATCAATGGTGCGAGACTGGCCGGTCTGGGCAACCGAGGCGATCGGCCAGCCCCCCACCTCATCCTCAACGGTTAGGTCAACCTGGTCAGGCGTCTTGGGCAACCCCAAGGCAACCTCACTCCCCCCGCTAAGGTGGGCCGTTTTGCCGTCGGCGTTGACGATATAGAGCAGCGCCAGCGGAACGTCGGCCGAACCAGATTTAAGCGCCTCTGCCATCAGGGCACAGGCATCGTCAACAGTCTTGGCACTGCCGGTGCGGGAGGCCAGCTCGCGCAGCAGTTGGGCCCGGCGATCGTTCAACACCCGATAGGTTGTCTCACTGACCACGTTGAGAATGCCGTCAATTTTGCCGCCCTCTCCTTGAATCGGGTTGAACGTGTAGTCAAAAAAGCATTCTTCGTCGTAGCCAAACCGACGCATCACTAACAGCGTGTCGCTGTAAAAGACGCCCTCGCCCGTAGCAAACACCCTGGCAAAATCCGGGCTGATATCGTCCCAAATTTCGGGCCAGACTTCATCGGCCGGGCGACCCAGCGACCAGGGGTGCTTATCTCCCACAATCGGTCGCCAAGCGTCGTTGTAGAGCAACCAGCAGTCTGGCCCCCAGTAGATCGCCATGGGGAAGCGAGAGTTCAGGCAAATGCTCAGGGTCGATCGCAGGCTCTGCGGCCACTGCTCAACCGCGCCAAACGGTGTTTTTGACCAGTCGTAGGAGCGCATCAACGCCCCCATCTCACCACCGCCCCCAAACAACTGATCAGCCGCCTGCTGATGCTGAACCATTTACAGCTCTCTCCTATCCATACCCAAATGAGCCAAGGGCAACCAGAATCTTCAGCCTCTAATCGACTGGGGCGTGAAAGCGATCGAGGCAATTTCAGCTCTCGGTTTCCTCTAGCTGCCCGTCCTAATTACTCGTAAGTAGTGGTTTATGTGTTGGCTTGAAAAAGAGTATTTTATAAAGAGAAGCTGACTAGCTGAACGTTTAGCGCTCAAGCAAGCCTAAAAGAATGACTGTAGTTTCTTCAGAAGCCTATTTATTCTCGTTATAAGATTAGCAGCAAGAATCCGTCCGAAGGTAGATAAAGCATTTGCCAACACTTTGCAAACACAAGTAATCAAGCTTCCACCCGCCTAAAGGTCGCCGTTGCCCGAAGGGTCAATGCCCTAGCCGCTGGTCCAGCCAGGTTTTGGGGATGGCGAATGCTTCATGGTTTCTCTATCTACAGATCAAGCCGTAGCCGCTAAATACCACCGGAACGCTGAAAAAAGAAAAATCCGGATTGCAGTATGCCAATCGCAAACCCTAGAATGCCGCCTAGGTTGACGATCGCCTGCAGCTCGCTACGCACAATGCCCTGAATCGCCAGCTCCAGCTCCTGGGCCGAGGTGCCCCGCACCCGGTCGATAATCACCTGATCAATGTTCAAAATTGGAATAATCTGCGCCACCAGCGACTCTAGATCGCGCTCTAGGTAGCGTTCTAAAATCAGCGCTAGCTCTTCACTTACTGGGTCTAACGACTGGGTGATCACCTCAGAATTTTGCAGGCGGTTGAGCAACTGGGTGGCTAGGGTTTCCCAGTTGACCGAGTTGCCCAGATTTCTGACAAACTCTGGTCCCAAGGTGCGAATGTAACCCTGCAATGACTCGCGCAGGTTGCTACGCACTTGGCGCACCGTTGACACGGGCAGATTTTGCAGCGACACCCGCTGCAGTGACTCTTTCAAACGCTTTTTGAGCTGAAGCGCCACCTCCAGCTCGGCAATGCGCGCGTTGCTTACCTCCCGCTCGTCGAGGCAAAAGGCTCTCAGGCGGCTCAGGGCGTTGCGCACGCCAAATAGGTTGGCTACCACCCAGTAGGTGCCGCTGGTGCGCTCCCGAAAGATGGTGTCGATTACCTGAATGTTGCGATCGGTGAGAAAGTCGACGGCCAGCTGGCGCAGCTTATCGGGGGGAAACACGCCGCTGAGCAGCCAGGTAGCGATCTGGTCAGCTTGGTCGGCCGTGAGCTTAAAGTCGAGCAGCACCTGGTCAAACAGCTGGTTGAGCTGGGGTTCTAAAAAGTCCTCGCGCCGCGCCCAAACGCGAATCAGGCGGGGCAGCGATTTGCCGAACAGGTCTTGCAAAATCGCCCCGGCAATTTTGGCGGTGCGCTCTTGAGCGCGGCTCTGCACCTGATCGAGGGCAAGCTGCAACAACCACTTGATGGCCGCCTGGGTGCGATCGGTTTGCAGCAGCCGCCGGGCCAGCTTTTGCAACTCCTCAGGGGTGAGCAGTGACCCCATAATGGTGTCAGAGATGCGCTTGGCCAGCCGCTCCTGGTTGCTGGGGATCAGCCCTGGGGTAAAGGGCAGCTGTCGTTTGCCCAGGTAGATGGGGCGATAGGGGCGAAACAGCATTTTAATGGCGATGTCATTGGTGAAATAGCCAATGATGCCGCCCACGATGGGCGGCGCCAGCAGTAGCCACAGCTCAGACCCGGTCATGGCGACTCACCACCAGCACCCCCATCAGCCCCCCGGCAATGGGGTAGTGAACGGCCCGCTCAAACCCGGCTTGGCGGGCTAACTTCACCTGTTCTGGCCCGGTCGGGAAGCGATCGACGCTGGGGCCAATGTAGGCGTATTCGTCAGTCAGCCCCATTTGCTCAGCGGTGGGCACCACCATCGCCTCTAGGTACCAGCGCTGAAACTGCTCGGCTATCCAACCCTGGGGGCGATGAAAGTCGAGGATGGCGGCGCTGGCACCTGGCTTGAGCACCCGTCGCAGCTCGGCTAGCCCCTGGGGAATGTCGGTAAGGTTGCGCAGGCCGTAGCCCATAGTGGCGGCATCAAAGGTGTTGGCCTCAAAGGGTAGGGCCAGGGCGTCGCCCTGCACCCAGTGCAGCGGAGCGGGCAGGTGAGCACGGCGCGATCGCCCCTCAGCCACCGCCAGCAGCTCTGCCGAGAAGTCAAGACCGTACACCGTACCCGTGGCTTTCACTTGGTGGGCCAGCAACAGCGCCAGATCGCCGCTGCCGCAGCAGACATCCAACACCTTCTGCCCCGGAGCGGCCCCGCTCCAACGCACGGCCATGCGCTTCCACACTCGGTGCAGCCCAAAGCTGAGGCGTTCGTTTAGGCTGTCGTATACCGGGGCAATGCGATCGAACAGGCCTTGAATATCAGTGGCGGTGGGCGGGGCGGTTGAGGGTGGCTGGGCAAATCCCACGGTGAGTGCAGTAGAAGAGTAACCTTTACTGTAACGCTGCCCCTGGCCCTCAGCCACGGTAGTTCGTAGTGTTTGTTACATCTGCGATCGCATTGGGTCGGCCGTGGCAGATTTAGGGACGACGCTGAGGTTAATAGGGAAGGTTCTGCCTCCCACCTCAGGCTTTATGCCTGACACCGCCTACCTCATATTCTGCCCGCCGTCCCTCAGCGCAGCGGGCAGTTGGCAATCTGCACCTGCCCTGCCACCGTGATCGGCGTTGGAGCTGGAACGCCTGCGGTACTGCCCTGGCAGATGGCCGTGCCCAGTCGGGCCAAGCCGCTGGGATCAACAGTGGCAAAGACGACCCCGGCATAGCCTCGCAACGCCGGGTTGGTAGGCATGGCTTGGGTGCTGGTAATTTCTAAGCCGCTACCTCCGGCAGTCATCATATAGGTGTAGTCGGGGGGAGCATTCTCCCTAGCAAAACCCAGCTCGTCGGTAGAGGTGGCAAAGCGAGAATGTTCTACAAAAAATGCCTGCTGGGCTCGGTTGACCATGCCGACATATTTCAGTGCTCTGGCCTGTTTAGAGCGAGCCGCTTGATTGAGAAAGCTAGGAAGGGCTACAGTTGCCAATACACCCAGGATCACAGCCACAACCATTAGCTCAATCAGGGTAAACCCTCGCTCCCTCTGAACAGAGCTAGAGGATGGGTGACGGCCAGACTTGTAACAGATAAGGTCAACCATAGCAACGAAAATCAGGATAGAAATTGCCATACCGTCTACGCAATTTCTCGGAGAAAACCGGGAATCTTTGCCGAGTTTTATCTGACCTTTAAGTCGGCTGCGGGCCGCTGCGAAGAGAAACCCAAAGACAGAAATTATGCTTTGGTGAGCCCTTCAACCGCCAACAAACGCTTAGCTCTGCCAAAACCGTCTAAACTGTCTGACTATAGCTGTTGAAGTTGAGCGATTTGGACACTCTTTCCTCTACCGGCCCAAGCCCCGATTGCCTACGTGTGTTTATGACGGGGGCCAGCGGTTGCATTGGCCACTATATTTTGGAGCTGCTGCTGGAGAGCGATCGCTACGAGCTATTTTTGCTGCTGCGCCACCCCGAGAAGCTACAGCTGCCGGTGCAGGGCAACCCCAGGGTGCACATTCTCCAAGGTGGCCTCGAAAATATTGAGCCTTTTGCCGACCTGCTGCCCACGATCGACATCGCCATTTTGACTGCTGCGGCTTGGGGCGGCGACCCAGCCTATGTAGAAGCCATCAACGTTGAGGCCAACCTGGGGCTACTGGCCCGCCTCGATCGCGATCGCTGCCAACAGGTAATCTATTTTTCCACTGCCAGCATTTTGAGCCAACGCAGCGAACCCCTGCCCGAAGCTGGGGAAATCGGCACTGACTACATTCGCACTAAGTACGAGTGTCACCACCGTCTGAGCGAGCTGCCGGTCTACGACAAAATTACGACGGTATTTCCCACCCTGGTGTTTGGCGGCGACAAAGAAAAGCCCTACTCCTTTATTTCAGCCGGGCTTCAGGATGTCACCCGCTGGATAGGTTTGGCGCGCTTTTTTCGGGCTGATGCTGGGTTTCACTTTGCCCATGCCCAAGACATTGCCACGGTGGTCAGCTATCTCGTCGAGCATCCCTCCACCCAAGGCTACCGCGAGTACGTGTTGGGTAACCCACCCCTGACGGTGAACCAGGCCGTCGAGCAAATCTGCGACTACTTTGGCCAGCACATCTGGTTTCGCATTCCCCTCTCGATGTGGCTGACCGATGTGCTGATTAAGCTATTTCGGGTACAGATGGCCCCCTGGGACTATTTTTGTTTGCACTACCGCCACTTTGTCTACGCTGGTGCCGTCAGCCCTGCCAGCTTTGGCATGGAGCCCTACTGCTCGACATTGGCCGATCTAATGCGGGTGCATGGTCTGCCTGGGGTGAAGCGGCGGAAGAAGATTAGGGGGTAAGGGAGATAGGGAAGATGAGGCAGGTGGGGAAGATGGGGCAGTTGGCAAACTGAGTTTTCTTTTCCCTCATCTTCCTCATCCCGCCATCCCCTCACCTTCCTCATCTCTCTACCGCTCTACTTCACCACAAACTGATAAGGCATCAGCATATAGACGCCACGAGGATCGTTGAGGGCGCGCAGAATTTGAGCATCGTCAACGAACTGGAGCACCTGAGCCGTCAGCGGGTCATGGGTCTGGGCCTGGGCAACTTCAGTGCTGAAAAAGCCGCGCAAGAACTGCTGCAACTCGCTGGGTTCAGGATACTCTTGCAGCCGCCAATCGTCGCCCAGCTCGGCCAGCTCGACGGCGGTAGCGATCGCCGCATTCACTCCCCCCAGTTCGTCTACCAAGCCTAGATCGAGTGCTGCCTGGCCTGACCACACCCGCCCTTGGGCCAGCTCGGCCACCGCTGGTCGCGTCAGGTCGCGGCCTTCTGCCACCCGGTCGAGAAAGCTGTCGTAGATGGCATCAACAGAGCGCTGCAAAATCGCCAGTTCGGCTGCCGTTTTAGGTCGGGTGCTGGAGAAAATATCGGCCAGCTCAGAGGTTTTAACTCCGTCCCAGTTGACCCCCACCTTGGTACCCAGCTCTTCGAGGTTGAGAAAGATGCCGTACACCCCGATGGAGCCGGTGATCGTTGTGGGCTGGGCCAAAATGGCATCGGCCTGGGAGGCAATCCAGTAGCCGCCGGAGGCCGCCACATTGCCCATTGACACCACCACGGGCTTACCCGCTTCGCGCAACAGCTGAACTTCGCGCAGAATTACCTCCGAGGCGGTGGCGCTGCCGCCGGGGCTGTTGACCCGTAGCACTACGGCTTTGACCTCGTCGTCCTGGCGCAGCTGGCGCAGCTGCCGAGCTAGGGTATTGCCCTCGATAATGCCGGTCTGGCTAAAGTCGCCGTCGCCGCCGTCAATGATGGGGCCTTCGGCGTAGACCAGAGCCACCTGGTTGTCAGAGCGGCGGCTGGTGAGGGGGTCGTCAACAGTGGCTGCATAGCCCGCTAGGCTGATCTGACGAAAGTCGAGGTCGCTGTCTTCTACCTCCTCATCCTTTTCGCCGGTCAGCTCCCGCAGGGCGGTGATCACTTCGTCTTCGTAGGCGATCGCATCGGCAAGCTGCTGCGTTTCAGCCTCGGCCCCAAACAAAAAACCCTTAGTGTTAGCAATATTTTGCAGCTGCTGGGCCGTCAGATCGCGGGGGGCGGCAGCGGTGGTCAGTAGGTTTTGCCACACATCCCCCAGTAGGCGCTGGGTTTGCTCTCGCTCCTCGGGACTCATAGTGTCGCGAATCAGCGGCTCGACCGCCGACTTGTAACGGCCCACGCGGGTTACCTGCACCCCTACTCCCAGTTTCTCCAGGGCATCGGCCTGGTACATGGTTTCGGCGTAGAGCCCGTTCATTTCGATCTCCCCAAAGGGGTTGAGATAGATCGTGTCGGCCAGGGCAGCCACCGCATACTCCCGCTCGCTCCAGGAGATGTCGTAGGCCAAAACTGGTTTGCCCGCGGCCTGAAAGGCCTCGATCGCCGGCTGCATTTCGGTTTGGCTGGCTAGACCGGCGCCCAGAGCAGTGCTGCCCTTAAGGTAAAGGGCGGTGATGCGATCGTCGGTGGCAGCTTCTTCGAGGGCCAGCACCGCCTGGCGCAGGGTCAGCTCGCTGGGGACCTGGGTGCCAAACACCAAGGCGCTGGGGTCGATCGCCTCGGGCGAGTCAGGAATCACTGTAGAGAGGTCGTAGACCAGCACCGTGTCTTTCTCGACGGTAGGGGCATCGCCTTCTTTGCCCAAACCCGCCACGATCACTCCTACCAGCCCCACCGCCCCCAAGGTGAGCAAAAAGCCCAGCAGCAAACAGAACAAAATTGACCCGGTCAGGCTGGCCAGGGTGTACTTCAAAAATTGCCGCATGGAGGTAACGCTAAGGGGTTAAGCAAGGCAAACTAGCGATATACGTCAGCGTCTTCAGCGTCTTCGTAGGTGTCTATAGCCGCGTCGTCGGGGGTCTGACTCATCTCTTCTTTAAAGCCGCGCAGGGTTTTGCCGAGGGCGCTGCCCAGTTCAGGGATTTTCTTGGGGCCGAAAATCAGTACGGCCACTCCGATGACGAGAACGACTTCAGTCCAGCCGAGGTTAAACATGGCGCTAGGGAGGGTGGAGGTTTGTCTAACTATACAGCCTAGGGCTAGAGGCCGGGGTAGAGGCGACTAGCACCCCGGCTTTTCGAGGCCTACACCGTCGCTGTTTCGGGGGCGAAGCGGAAGCCGGCCTGGCGAATGCGATCCATGGCGACGGCGAGGCGATCGCACTCGGCAATCAGGCTGACGCGAATGTAGCCCTCTCCGCCGGGACCAAAAGCGTTGCCGGGGGTGACCACCACCCCAGTTTCCTGCAGCACTGAGAGGGCAAAGTCTGTGGAGGTGCTGTCGGGGGGGCAGGGCACCCACAAGTACATCGTGGCCTGGGGTTTGTCCACCGTCCAGCCCAGGGAGGCAAACTCGTCGATCAAAAAGTCGCGCCGCGATGAATAGCGCTGCTGCACTTCTTCTAGATAGTGGTCGGGTAGCGACAGGGCCGTTTCCGCCGCCCGCTGCAGAGCCGCAAAAATGCCGTAGTCGAGGTTGGTTTTGAGGGTGCGGAGGCCCTGAATAATGTGGGAGTTGCCCACCACAAAGCCTACCCGCCAGCCGGCCATGTTGTAGGTCTTCGACAGGGTGTGAAACTCAACCCCAACCTCCTTGCCGCCGGGAATCTCCAGTAGGCTGGTGGGCTGGTAGCCATCAAAGGCCAGCTCAGCATAGCAGAGGTCATGCACCAGCAAAATCTGGTAGCGGTGGGCAAACTCCACCGCAGCCTCAAAGAACTCGCGAGGGGCCGTGGCAGCGGTGGGGTTGTTGGGGTAGTTAAAGAACAGCGCCTTAGCCCGCTGGGCCACCTCCACCGGAATGGCGTCGAAGTCGATTAGCCAATTGTTGGCGGCGGTGAGGTGCAGGTTGTAGATTTCGGCTCCGGCGATCGCCGGGCCGCGAAAGTGGGCCGGGTAGGCCGGAGTCGGCACTAGTACCAGATCGCCGGGGTTAATAAACGCCATGGCTAGGTGGGTAATGCCCTCTTTAGAGCCCAGCAGGGGCAGGGCCTCGGCGGTGGGGTCGAGGGCCACGCCGTAGCGGCGACCATACCAGTCGGTGATGGCGGTGCGGAAGCTGGCGGTGCCTTCAAAGGGCGGGTAGCCGTGGGTGGCGGCGTCGCCGATCGCCGCGCGGGCGGCCTCCACTACGGGGGCCGGGGTGGGGCCATCGGGGTTGCCCATGCCCAGGTCAATCAGGTCAAGTCCCTGCTCGCGGGCGCGGGCCTTGAGTTCATCCAGGCGGGCAAACACGTAGGGGGGCAGGGCGCTAAGGCGGTGGGCGGTGGGCATCCAGTCGAGGGTCATGGCTGCACCTCCGGGGCAACACTAGAGGACGAACGGGCAGGGGCAGAGGCGCGGGTCTTTTCGCGCAGTTCAGGACACAGGGGCGACACCATAGCCGCCATTACCGCTTCGGGGGTGACGGTAAACGGCAGGTGGTGAATGTCAGATCCCTCGCGGCAGGCAAACTCGGCCACCTGCTGAAGCTGGCTTAGGGTGATGTCTCCCAAGCCCAGATCAGCTAGGGTTTGGGGCAATCCTGCCGCTTGATAAAAGGGCAACAGCTGCTGCCGCGCGGCCCGAGCCAGGGAAGCGTTGCCCCCCATCTCTTCTAGGCGCAGCTGCACTAAAATGCCGTAGGCTACCTTCTCGCCGTGGAGAATGCCGTGGCTGGCGGGTAGCTGAGTCAGGCCGTTGTGTACGGCGTGGGCCGCCACGGTACGGCACTGGGCGCCGCCAATACCCCCTACAACCCCAGCCAGCAGCACCGTAGCATCTACGACCTCCTGCCAGTCAAGGCCACCCCACTGGTGCAGGGCCGCCGGGGTTTTTTGCAGCAGAATGTCGCGCAGTACCCGCGCCTGCTGCACCGCTGCCACCATCAGGGTCTGCTGGCTCGTGCCACTGCTGATCGCAGCCTCATACCACTTAGCCAAGCCATCGCCAATGCCCGCTACTAAAGTACGTCGAGGGGCGGTGCGAATTAGGGCATAGTCCAGAATTAGCAGATTGGGGCAGGTGTTTAGGGACACGTCGTAGCGGAAGGCCCCCTGGTCGGAGTACACATTCGACAGAGCGGTCCAGGCGGCACAGGTAGCGCCCGAGGTGGGCACCGTCACAACTGGTTGATTGAGATGGTGGGCCAGCAGCTTAGCGGCATCGAGCGCTTTGCCACCGCCTATGCCAATCACCACATCGGCTTGGTGATCGGTGGCAGCAGAGTGTAGGTGGGCCAGGGTCGCTTCACTACAGTCGTGACCGTAGGTTACTGTTTGAGTCGCTAGACCCGCTTCGCTTAGGACCTCAACTAGAGGAGCAGCTAGCTTCAGGCTGTGGCTGCCGCCGACAATCAGAGGACGCTGCCCCAGTCGGGCGATTTGCGCAGCGATCCCTCTAGAAATCGCTGCTTCCTGGGCCGTCAAAATGCCGTCTCCCCGAACAACCTGGGCCGGAGCGATGGCAAGGGTGGGTAGTTGAGCGGTGGTCATAGGCCGAGAGAGGGTGGATAAGTAGGTTTATTAGGTGTAGATGGGCTTAGCTTGGGGTAGGGAGCTGGGACCAGGAATCGCGGTTGATCTGTACCTGGAACGGTTCCTCTGAGCCCTTGGGAGTGGGCTGAATTTGGCCTAAGTAGAGCAGTCGAGAGATGCCACCAGGGTTATGGACAACCGTGCGGGCGCGAATGGTGGCGACCTGCCCTGGCAGACCTAGGCGGTAGGGCTTAAACAGATTGCTGGCGGCCTGGTGCAGGGTAGCGTCTAGCGTCTCAGGGGTGATGGCCGGCGGCACCGTAATCACAATTTGGCTAGCCCCGGAGTCGTAAACCGTTGTGTAAGGAATGGCACCGGGCACGGCAGTGCGGCTGAAGGGCTCAAAGCTCAGACCCAGCAGACCAACGGTGAGCACGGCAGCAAACCCCGTTGCCCCCACCAGGCGAAAACGTAGGCCCCACTTCAGCCCAAAGGCCAGCGCCGTCAGCGCTGCCAGGGCTAGAGTGCCAATGCCAGCCCACTGGGTGGCAGTTAAAAATTCAGCGGGGCTGAGCATGGTGCGATCGCATCCTTATAGACTGAGACGGTCAGAGTATCCAAGATATCGCAGAAGCCCTTGGCCCAATCAGGAAAAGCGTTCCCTTGCAGCGATGGAGTCCAGACCCATAGCTATCCCAGAACCACGGTCCTGGTATCTAGCAATACCCTTCAATACCCGATCCTATCAGCAGTTTTCCAGTCTTTGCGGAGCAGGGCCACAACTGGAGGCGGTGGCGCAGCCTCTCCGGAGGAGAATCGCGGTGGTCGAACAGGCAGTAGCACAGCCTTTCCGGGGAGAATCGCGATCGCCATCACCGCTGCTCCAACCAGGCTGAATGAGAGCCGCAAACCCCTTCCTTAGCTACCTCTATATTCCACCTCACCTCACCATCAAAACTCAATAAATTAGGTTGTAAACCTACCCAAGACAGGGTAAAACTTGAAGCCGTAGCAATAAACAACGGCGGCAGCGATGACACAGGTAGCAGATATGGTCATGGGTAAATGGCGACGGGGCATGGGCCGGGCAGTGCTTTTGTTGCCGCTGCTGCTGTTCGGCTGTGGGTCATCTAAGGTCGCCCAGTGCAACCAGCTCGCTGAAGTGGTCAACCAAACCCAAGGCTTTATGCAGGAGTTTGAAGCCGAGATCCAAACCTTTAGCGAGAGCGCCGCCCAGGTCAAAAATCTAGACGACATCAAGCTAGCCGCCAGCCAGTACACCACTGCCGTCGATAAAGTAGTCACCAACCTAGACGGGCTGGTCGGTGATCTCCAGTCCACTACTTTACGGGACGAAGACCTCAGCAAGTTTAGGGACGACTATGTAGGGGTTGTGCAGGGCTTCAGCACCGCCCTCACCGATGCCCGAGAAGCCATGGATCTCGTGGTGCAGGTCGAGACAGAGGCCGAGCTACCCGCCAAAATCGAAGAATCTCAGCAGCAAACCATGACAGCGGTATCTTCCATCGAGACCCTCTCCCAAACCGAATCGCAGTTAATTACTGAGGTCAACGGCTATTGCGGTGCTGCCCAGCCCGCCGATACTGGATCGTAGTCTTGTTTGCAGGGCCGATTTTGCGACCTGTAACCATTTTGGTGGAATAGCCACACCCAGCATTGAGCCGCCTAGAGCTGGGGGTTATTTCCCAGGCTTTAGGCTTCAGCGATCGCCTAGGTATACATACGGATAAATTCATGCCCAAATCAGGCTGAATGGAGACTGACTCCAATTTCCTGACTGGAGACGATTAACTTCTGAGCATTTTGCTCCCTAATATGAAGCATTTTCTTCAACTAAACCTATACTTTGAATTCTGATTAAACCCGCCAATTTAGAAAGCCGCAAGAGCTGTGAGCTTGGGCTATGTTAGGGCATAGCAGCGCTCTACAGCTAAAGGCTGAGGCTTTGGAGCACACTGTGTGCTTAGACCAAATCAGGTTAGCTCTGCAAAGGCGGGCGGGCAAATGGTGCTTGATGCTTTTTACTCAATGCTTACCTGCCCAGTGCTTATGGCGGGTTTCTAAATCATTGAGCAAGGCGATTTTAAGCAGCTCAAGCGCGGTTGTTTTGACCTAAGTAGCCATCATCGTCACCTTGGTGTTATCGGTAAGTTACTGAGGCTAAAAATTCTGTAATTTACCTAGTCTGAGTAATTTTTATCCTGTGACCCACCCGTCCCAAGTTCCGCCTGATTTGAAAGATGATTTGCTGCGAGCCGTAGACAGTAGCCCCGCAGACTGGATTTTGCTAAACCTTGCCCTCAGCACGATGAAAATGGGCGGGCACCGCTACGGAGCCTTTTTAGACGCCGCCACCACCGCCGCTAAACTGGCGATCTACAGCACCTTCGTCGAACAGGGCAACAATATTCGCAAGACGGGGTTTTTGTACCACGTTGAACCCAAACGGGTCAAAGCCATAGTGCAAGAGATTCAGGTCGCCCTGGCGGAGGGGCAGAGCCTCAAGGTACTCAATTCAAAGGAGCCCTACTATCTCATTGCCCTGCCTTTTCTCTGGCAAGAGCACTTTCCCTGTCCCCCTGGTGCGGCACGGGTGCGATTGCAGGGGCTGACCCCCGGCGAGCGCAAGACCATCGAAGAAAGCCTGCCCTCGAGCGCCCCTCGAGCGCGCATCTTAGACCAGGTTGAGTTCGCCGAGCTGATGGAGCTGCTCCATCATATGTCGCAGGAGGAACTGCCCTCCAGCCAGCGCATGCCCTTCAGCGATGCTTTGATGTTGCACATCAAGTTTCGGCTGCTGCACTCCGGTACCGTGATTCAAATTGACTCTCCCCTGGTGGATATTCCGCTGTATGCCCTGGCTAGCGAGTCCTATTCACCCAAGGGGGAGCAGGAGCGAGTCTTTGCCATGATCGACGACGTGGCCAGATTCTTTAGCCTACTGCAAGCCTGGGTGCGAGAAGATGAGGGCGTGCTGCGGGGGGTAGAGGTGTTTGATGTTGCCCCCCAAGATCGCAAGGCCGCTTTAGAAGAACTTGATGCCATGCTGCGTGCCTGGGCCGACAAGTATCACCAGGATGGTGGTCTGCCCATGGTGCTGCAATTTGCCGCAGGCCGCCGCGAGTACGAGTAAAGCGTTAGTTTGCAATCTAGGCCTTAACCCAGTGGCTATGGTCGAAGCGAGGCATTTGAGGATGGGTGAGCCCGCTCGACTCAACCTGACACCTCGCAGCCAGTGAACTCCACCCTCACCCAAAAAATCGGCCAATCTCACCCCCAGGTTGAGTTAAGCTTAAAATATCATAAAGAAATGTAACGCTATGGGCCATGTCTCTTCATTGTCTGGCCGTAGGGTAGTTGTGGTTGGCGCTGGCATTGGTGGACTAACCGCAGCTGCCCTGCTGGCTCGCCGAGGTTATGCGGTGCGGGTATTTGACCAGGCCCGTGTGGCCGGGGGTTGTGCCTCAACCTTTAAGCGGCGAGGCTTTACCTTTGACGTAGGGGCAACTCAGGTGGCGGGGCTAGAGCCGGGAGGCATTCACCACCAAATCTTCAGCGAGCTCGACCTGCCGCTGCCGGAGACGACCCCCTGTGACCCAGCCTGTGCCGTGTTTTTGCCCGGCGAAACCGAGCCTATTCAGGTATGGCGCGACCCCGCAGCCTGGCAGGCCGAGCGCCAGCGGCAGTTTCCGGGCAGTGAGCCCTTCTGGCAGCTGATGCAGACTCTGTTTCAGCCCAGCTGGCGGTTTCAGGCGCGACAGCCGGTGTTGCCCCCCCGCAGCCCTTGGGATCTGTGGCAGCTGACCCAAGCCCTGCGCCCCGATACCCTGGTGACGGTGCCCTACACCTTTAGCACAGTGGGTCAGGTACTGAGGCAGCTGGGGTTGGCGGGCGATCGCCGCCTCAAGACCTTCCTCGACCTTCAGCTCAAACTCTACTCCCAGGTGAGTGCCGATGAGACGGCGGTGCTCTATGCCGCTACTGCCCTGAGTATGTCTCAAGCGCCCCAGGGTCTGTGGCACTTAAAGGGCAGCATGCAGGTGCTGAGCGACAGTTTAGAAAAAGCGCTGGTGCGCGATGGTGGCCTGCTTCAGCTTAATCATGGAGTGCGACAGATCCATGGGGTGCAGGGCCGAGTGGGCGGAGTAACCGTTGAAGACCAGAGCATGGGCAAAACCTGGGTAGAACCCGCTGACCACGTGGTAGCCAATGTAACGGTGCAAAATTTGGTGCAGCTGTTGGGCGATCGCGCTCCCCAAAGCTATCAGCGGCGGGTTGAGGCGCTGCCCGAGGGCAACGGTGCTTTTGTCCTATACCTTGGGGTAGAGGCATCGGCAATTCCCCAAGGTTGTCCACCCCACCTGCAGTTTCTCTACAGCTACGACGGCCCCATTGCCGAAAACAACACCCTGTTTGTGTCGGTTAGCCGCCCTGGAGATGGGCGCGCTCCTGAGGGGCGAGCCACCATTGTGGCCTCATCGTTCACTGACCTTGCGCCTTGGTGGCAGGGCGATTATGAGGCTATGAAGCAGGCCTATACTGATGGTGCTCTGCGGCGGCTGTCTAGCTATTTTGACCTACGGGCCGAGCATCTGATTCACGTCGAGGCGGCTACTCCCCGGACATTTGCCCACTTCACTGCTCGCGACCAGGGCAGTGTTGGTGGGTTGGGGATGCGAATAAACACATTCGGTCCCTTTGGGTTTGCTAACCGTACGCCACTGGCCGGGCTTTGGCTTGTGGGTGACAGTACCCATCCGGGTGAGGGGACGGCGGGGGTGAGCTACTCGGCCCAAACCGTAGTGAGGCAGATTGTGGCCCAATAAAGACTCTTCAAGAGTCTGTGAGGGGCAAATCCTCAAGAAAACTTTAAAAAATGCATCCTACTTAACGGAGAAAACTGTCCCTGTCCTGGGTATTATTGTCTAAACTATGCCCGTACTCTGGGCTGGTCTAAGTAAAACTCGCTACTTAGCCTACCGGCAAACCTGCTGTAGCTAAGCCGTTCCTGTTCCTGGAAGTGCAGCTAATCCCCACCAACATCGGTTTTGATCGGGTGCCTTCGTCATCTACCGCTCTTCTAATCAGGTCAGCAGCATGAGTCCTTGGGATTCCTTAGATTCGTGGTCAAATTACTCTAGTCGGCCCCCAGCTAACCTAGAGGACTTGCTTTACCAGCACTGGCAGTACTGGCGCAAGCAGGAGGCCCCCCATGAGCTGATTGCGCGGTTCCGCAGCCTGTTTTTAGATGTGGCCAACTACCCCGACAGCTCGGTGGCTAGCGCCCTTCTGAGTCTGTCTGAGCAAGAGACCGCTGACCGCGAGTTTAAGTATGTGCTCAACCGCTGCTGCTACACCCTGATCAATCTCTGGTACACCCAGCCTCGTGACCATTGGGCAATTCCAGAACTGGTGCGGCTATTTGAGGATCTGCCCCCCGCCAACAGCACTAACCCCAAGGCTCGAAAGGTCTACGGCTTAGTTAAAGAATTTCCTCAAACTGAGCAGTATGCGTCTTTGGTACGGCTTCAGCAGATTATGGCCCCCGCTCGGGAGGCCGATGTCTCTGCGGCGGCGGTGATTGAAGATCAGCCTCTGGCCCACCGCATTCGCCACTACCCCTTTCTCTACGACAACAGTCTGCTGACCAAAGACAGTGGCCAAGAGCAAAAGCAAAACATCAACGACCTGCGCCGTCGAGCTGAGACCGACCTGGGCATTCGCTTGGCGAGATACCATGCCCAGCACCAAACTTCCGGTCGGGCTATACAGGCGGTCAACCCCACCTTGCTTGATGCTGATGGTCTAGAGCAGGCATTGAGCTTTTACACCGGCAAAATTGATGGCCGTACCCACCGTGACCAAGCTCGCTGGTTTGCTACCTATAGCAAAACTGTGCGATCGTTCCGCGACTTTAAGGATGAGTTTGTCGATTACCTAATTGGCCCGATCGCAGTGGCAGAGCCCAAGTACAGCGGCAACCACTTCACCCGCAACCTGCGCCAGTACCTGCGCGAAACCCTGGCGGAGTTCGATAACCAGCCGTTGAACAGCTTTATTTTGGTTGAGACCTGTCGTCGTCTGCTCAACTTTTTGGTGGTCGATAGCCCCCACCGGCCCGTATTTCGCAACTTTCGCCACCTAGTTGATGACGTGGGGCACACCTTAACCATGGGACTGCTGCTGCGGCTTGTGCTGTTTTGCTCGGCCGCCAAGCCCTGGCTAGAGCGCTGCTTTTCGGTGCTGTTTAATCTGCATGAGCGCCGCACCTGCAAAGAGGTGCCCTGGCTGGTCACTAGCCTAGAGCACGCCAACGTGGCACTGATCACTAACTTTAACGATGTAGGCTACCAGTTTTAGATCGCTACTGGGAGGAGCCAGTCAATGGCTTTAGCTTTCCCTTTGGGCTGGGGAGTATGCTCTGCCTTAGCAGATGCAGGCTAGGGCAACTGGCGAGTTTTAGCCTCCGTCTGGGGTAGGTTAGAGCTCAAGCACGGCTGTAGCCAAGATGACTAGGGCCAAACTTAAGGAGAAAAGGCTTGGCAAAGGGCTGGGTTGGGGTCAAGGGGGTGGCGATCGCCGCCATAGCAGTGGGCCTAGTACTACGTTTCTCTAACTTAGACCGCAAGGTCTACTGGCACGATGAAGTCTATACCAGCCTGCGGGTGGCAGGCTACATTGGCCCAGCTGTGGAAGATGCTGTTTTAGATCGCCCCGATCTGGCCCCCGCCGATCTGTTGCGCTATCAGCAGATGCCGCCATCCCCCTCTCTATCAGCCTGCTGGGATGCCCTGGCCAATCACCCGGAGCATCCGCCGCTGTATTACCTCGCCGCCCACGGTTGGGGACGGATTTTTGGGGCATCGGTGGGGGGCTATCGAGCGATCGCAGCGATTTTTGGGGCGATCGCTCTGGCGGCCATGTTTTGGTTGGGGCGGCAGCTGTTTCCGCTGCACCCGCCAGTGGCCTGGCTGGCCACAGCTCTGATGGCGGTCTCGCCTGTGCAAATCATATACAGCCAGGAGGCCCGCGAGTACAGCCTATGGGCAGTGGGGTTGCTGCTGGCCCATGGTGCCTTGGCGCGGGCGGTGCGACTCAACCAACCCTTGGCCTGGCTGGCCTATGGTCTGGCTTTGGGGCTGAGCTGGTACGGATCGCTGATGACTGGATTACTGGGGCTGAGCCACCTGGTCTTTATGGCATTGACCCAGCGACAGCGACGGCCCTGGATGGGGTTTGTGCTGGCCCAAGGTTTGGGTATTGGGCTGTTCACCCCTTGGATTTGGACAATTGTGCGGCGGTGGGATCGGTTGAAAGAGGTCACCGCCTGGACAGATGACCCTCAGTCTTTAGACTATTTGGCGAAGCTGTGGGGGCTGCACTACAGCGCCACCGTGGTTGATTTTAATCTGCCCATTGACCATCTTTTTACGGTGGTTGGTCCGGCTCTGGTGCTGGGACTGGTGACCGTCAGCCTAGTTCAGATTGGGCGGCACTATCCTCGCTCAACGGCGGTGTTTTTGGGCTGCGGACTGCTGCTGCCGCCCCTGGTGCTGATTTGCGGTGACATCGTGCGCACCGGGCAAATTTCCACCAATACCCGCTACTTTTTTCCGTCGCTGCTGCTGGTGCCGCTGGCGATCGCTCCCCTGCTCAATGCTGGTCTTGCTGCCGCATCGCAGCGCTCTAGGGCAGTGGGGGCGGCTCTTTTGGCTCTGCTGCTCACGCTGGGCATCGCCTCTGGGTTCGCCAACAACCGCGCCTTCACCTGGTGGAACAAATCCCTCAGCTACCCCAACCTGGCGATCGCCAATTATCTCAACGAGCAGAACGCTTCGGTGGTTATCTTTGGCGAGAGCGGCATTGCACTGGGAGAAGCAATTTCCCTCAGCCACTACCTCAACCCTGAGACCGCTCTGTGGCTGCTGCCTGAGAGAACCTTGCCCCCTGTAACCACCCTGCAAGCTGTTGCTCAAGACCAGCCCAGGCTGTTTTTGTTTGAGCCGCCGTCGACCATGCTCGATGCGGTGCCGCCGGGGTGGCAGATAGCTCCAACCGCCGATGTTAACGGGTTTGCTCCCAACGACCTGGTGCGGCTGATTCCGCCGCAGGGGTCTTAAACCGCTAGCTTACGGCTGGAGTCTGCATTTGCAGACTGCCGAGGGTGGCATCCATCGTCACTGAGCCGCCAATGGGCAACGTCCACAGCGGCTCTACATGGCCAATCCACGCGCCCGCATAAGCGGGAATGCCCAGAGGTTTGATGTGGTCTTGCAGAATGTCACTTAGGGTGAGCGAGCCATAGCCTTCGCCGGGACCGCAGGCGGTGCATTGGCCAAACACAAACCCGGCCAGACCGTCGAGCACTCCGGCCAGCTTGAGCTGGGTCAGCATGCGATCGATGCTGTAGGGCGCTTCACCCACGTCCTCTAAAAACAAGATTGCCCCAGTGGTGTCGGGCATATAGGGCGATCCCACAATGCCGGAAATGACCGAGAGATTGCCCCCTAGCAGTGGCCCGGTGGCGCGGCCCGAGGTAATGGTCTGAATACGGCCCTGGTCGCGCATCAAGCGGTCTTGATCGCCACCCAGCAGCGGGTTGCTGTAGGTAAGCGTTTCGCCATTCATGACAATGCGGCGCAGCGGTTCTACCTGATCGTCTCGCCAGGCGGTCAGGCCGTGGGGGCCGTGGAATGTGACCAGCCCCGTTTGGGCGTAGAGGCCCAGCAGCAGAGCCGAGATGTCGCTAAACCCGATGACAACTTTGGGGTTGGCACGAATCAGGTCGTAGTCGAGGTAGGGCAGAATGCGGGCGCTGCCCCAGTCACCGCGAATGGGCAGCAGTGCTTTTACTGCCGGGTCGGCGAACATGGCATTTACATCGGCGGCCCGCTCGGCGTCGGTGCCCGCTAGATAGCCGTAGCGCGCCAGGGCGTGGGGAGCCACGCGGGGCACGAAACCGAGGGCTTTGACAGCGTCGATCACCAGATCGAGGCGATCGCGCTCAAAGGTGGCCCCCGCTGGGCTGACAATGCCCACCGTATCTCCCGCTCGCAAGCGCGGTGGCAGCAGAGCAGGACGTCCTTGGGCCTGCACCGCTCGCTGCCCAAGCGCTACCCCTGCCGCTGCTACCCCCAGCCCGCCCAATAGCTGTCGCCGCCGCATACGCGCTACCCTAAAATTTTGCAACACCACTGCCGAGCATACACCGGAGTCCCCCCGTGACCGCACAACCTCCGTCCTCTTCCCTACCATCCCTTGGACCCGACGATTGGGAACAGCGCTACCAAGAAGGCACCCCTCGCTGGGATCTGGGCCATCCCGCCCCCGCCTTTCAAACGCTGCTGAATGGGGCGGATGCACCACAGCCGGGTCGAGCGATCGCCCTTGGTGCCGGACGCGGCCACGATGCTATCTTCTTTGCCCAGCAGGGGTTTGAGGTCACTGCCGTAGACTTTGCCCCTTCGCCGATTCAGTCGCTGAGAGAGCAAGCCCAGGCGCAGCATCTCTCCCTAAACCTGCTGCAAAAGGACATCTTTGAGCTGACCCCAGACCTGGCAGGCCAGTTTGACTATGCGATCGAACACACCTGCTTTTGTGCGATCGATCCCGCTCTGCGTCCTGACTACGTAGCTTTGGTGGCCGAGTTGCTGGTTCCCGATGGCGAACTGCTGGCCGTCTTTTTCACCCACCAGCGCTCTGGTGGCCCTCCTTTTGGCACTACTGCCGCTGAAGTGCGCCAGTTGTTTGAACCCCACTTTGAAATATTGACTCTGGAGCCAGTGACGAACTCTATACCCTCGCGGCAAGGGGAAGAGCACTTTGGGCGATTGCGGAAGCGGGGATGAGAGAAATGAGGGGATGAGGGAGAAGGGGAGATGAGGAAGACTTTAGCTTACTTCCCCACCCTCCTCACCTTCTCCATCCTCCTGACCTTCCTCACCTGCCCCATCTTTCTCATCTCCTTATACTGAAGAAGACCGTTCACCCCGAACCTTCCCCATGGATTTAGAGCAGATTTCTGCCCAGCTTAAAAGCGAAGACTCGAAAGACCGCATGCTGGCTCTGGCCTCGCTGCGGGATGTGCCTGCGGCTCAGGCGGCACCGCTGATTCGGCAGGCGCTCCACGACAAGAACCTGCAAATCCGTTCGATGGCGGTGTTTGCCTTGGGCATCAAGCCCGACGAAGAGTCCTACGACATTTTGATTAATCTGCTCACCTCTGACCCCGACTACGGCATTCGTGCTGACGCGGCTGGGGCGCTGGGATATTTGGAAGATCCCCGAGCGTTTGAGACTTTGGTGCGGGCCTTTTATGAAGACACCGACTGGCTGGTGCGCTTCAGTGCGGCGGTTTCTCTCGGCAACCTCAAAGATCCTCGCGCTCACGATGTGCTGATGCAGGCGTTGCAAAGTGACGAGGTTGTGATGCAGCAGGCGGCGATCGCAGCTGTCGGCGAGATTGGCGACCTAGAAGCGGTCGACGAAATCCTCAAGTTTGCCCAGTCTGAAGACTGGCTGGTGCGCCAGCGTTTAGCCGAAGCCCTGGGCTATCTGCCCACGCCCAAAACTGAGCCAGCCCTGCGCTACCTCGAAAAAGACTCCCAGTTTCAGGTGGCTGAGTCGGCGAGAATTTCTCTCACCCGACTGCAAAAGCGTAAGGACGGTTAGCGCGCATCGATATCGCTGGGTCAAATTGACATAATGCGGCGTGCAATTGGCAATTTGACCTTTGAAAGCATTACACAGCTGTGCCACTTCACTTTGCAGCGGTCGCTGTAAGCTAAACAGCTGTGCCAGTTTGCTTAACAGCGGCCTGTGTATGTCAAACAGCTGTGCCACTTCGCTTTGCAGCTGTCTGTGTATGCTAAACAGCTATGCCACTTCGCTAAACAGCTGTGCCACTTTGCTTTGCAGCGGCCTTAATTTGTTAAACGGGCTGCTGAGTATGCCAAGTTGCGATCGCAGTGGGCTTGATTTGGCGATCGCAGCCCCCGACAGCAATGGGTAGGCCGTCGGGGGCGGGCGAGGGCTTTACTCAATCAGCACGGTTTTGGTGGCGATCGCCATCCAGACTGTTCCCGTTGGAAAGCTTGTGCTGATAGTGCCGCTGGTGGGCGGCACGGGGATGGGGTCGCTCCAGTCGTTGGGGTCGGTGTAGCCGAGGGCGTGGAAGATTTTGATGGTGCGATCTATAGCGGCTAGGCTGCCGTAGAGCATGTGGCGCACCCGCTCTGGACGAATTTGGGCGGTGCTGGGTGAAGACGGCGGCAGATTAGATGCGCCGCTGGCATCGGGTTCGAGATATTCAAACATGGGTTCTGTCTCCATATGTGGTTGAGGAAGACAGAACGCGAAAACCCCAGCCACCCGCAGCATGAAGTGCAAACTGAGGGGGCTAGGGTACCATGAGCCTAGCCTCGCAATCTGCCTTAGGAGATTTGCGGGGTCAGCTGTCTGTTGGTGCCGCTAACACCTCCAGGCAGCGCTAAAGTTTTCGAGTTCTGTGTGGTCGCCGCTCCGCCGAACGGCTTAGACGAGTGTACTGATACAAAAGCTCCCCGTCAACTGTATGTAAGGCACTTTCTGAAAAATAACTCAGCCGTTTCATGGGCTTTTCACTTCTCGGTTACCGCGAATCAAAACATGAGTTACTGGTCATAGTACCTTTACATCTTTACGCTTTAATACTGTAAAGATCATCACAATATAATTAATCTAAATCCTATGGCTATTGACTTAACATTAAGCTTAGTTTTTTGACTTGCAAAAGAACAAAGCTCTGATTTACTATCCTTAGCTGTAAGGATGAGACCCTCCTGATATCGATACATTTGCTCAGCACTATATTGCAAAATATCGCTGTAGGATTGAGGCCTCTTTAACCCTTGCGTTGTCATTGAGGAATTTCAATGGGTATTAGTGTTAGTATCGTTGCTGGTCCAGATGAGTCGAGCTCTAGTGTAACTGCTTCCGGAAGTGTGCAGCATGTTATTACAGATAAGGAAAGGAAAACTTTCAAGCTCGAAGACCGGCAGCTTAAAAATGCAGTAAATGCTTATTTTGGGAAAAGCCCAAATGATGCTTTTCTTTGCAGCCCAACTCCATGGGATGATCTATACAGAAGATATGATTGGCCTCAAGTTCAAATGATTCTGGAGGTTCAAAGCGCACAGATTCTTTCGATAGAATCGAATCCAAAAATAGTTAAAACCCAAACATTCAGAAACCGCAGTGCTAGGAACTCAGGTGAATTCGATTGTTCAATAACAAGCACAGTAGAAACCTCGGCAACTTCCACGTGGAGTACGGGTGGCGAGCTCACTATTGAGCAGAGTTTCAGTTACAAAGTAGGAGTTCCTGACGCTGGGGTTGAGGGAGAAACTACGTTGTCATATATGCAGTCTTGGGGTGTTGGTGGGGAACATTCGCAAAAGTACACGGTTGGCTCAACTTCTGGTTTGATGGTGACGCTTGAACCTGGCGAAGAAGAGATAGCAACGATTTCGGCTAGTGAAGGTAAGATGAAGGTTAGAATAAGGTATAGAGCCTACCTAACTGGGTATACAGCCTTAAACTACAATCCAAAGCACAGAAATCATCACTTCCATGCTTTACCTATTGAAGCAGTCATGGCTGCAGGCGGCATTTCTAACTCTCTAGAATTCACAGAAGATATAGAGGTTGGTTACTATTCTAATTCCGAAGTCATACTGGGGTCAGATATCCGAAATGCTCCGCAGTCACCTCCTTCTGCTTCTCCAGCAGTTGCCACAGCTACGTCAAAACCCACATCTCCGCAAGGTACGACTCAATTACAAAAAGACTGGCGCTGGTGCCGTAAGTGCGAGGCTCTATTTTACTCTGGGGGGAAAGCCTTAGCTGGAAAATGCCCTGGAGGGGGACAGCATGAACATCAAGGAAGTGGAAACTACACCTTGTCTCAAGATGCGTCTGTAGGCCAAAAAGACTGGCGCTGGTGCCATAAGTGCGAGGCTCTATTTTACTCTGGAGGAAAAGCCTCAGCCGGAAAATGCCCTGGAGGAGGCCAGCATGAACATCAGGGAAGTGGAAACTACGCCTTATCTCAAAATCCATCTGTAGGTCAAAAAGACTGGCGCTGGTGTCATAAGTGCGAGGCTCTATTTTACTCTGGAGGAAAAGCCTCAGCCGGAAAATGCCCTGGAGGAGGCCTGCATGAACATCAAGGGAGTGGGAATTACGTCCTATCTCATCTGTAAGTCGAAAAAACTGTCAGTTGTGTCATAAAACTCAAGATTTTCTTAAAAGGACAAACTCTCTATGGAAGTTTGTCCTTTTAAGGTGAATATTAATTCTTTGTGCAAGCATCAAGGTTGTACGATTGCAGATTTCCTTTAGGTTAGGTTGACATAGGAAACCCAACAATACCAGAAGAATTTCACTCCCAACCCACCATAGTATTGCATAGTGCTAGGTTAGTGGTGGCTGTTGGGTTTTCTAGCTTAACCCAACCTACTAACTTAGGTTTTTGTAGCGGTGTTATGAGTGCAAATTTTTGGAAGGCTCCAGCTTACGAAGTCCCGATTGATAAAGCAGTCCGAGTTGAACTGCTGAAGCTGCATAACCGGGATATCATTTCGGAGAACGGTTGGCCAGAATCCTTTTGGAACTATGTCCAAGACCGTAAGTTGCTTGATGGCGAAGAGGCACAACACGTTATTCAATTATTTCAAAAACTCTCTCCAGGAGAACCAGCTCGGTGCCATATGCCACCGTGGGAATTAGCATTCTACGACGAGACGGAACTTTTGTTCACAACCACACTTTGCTTTGAATGTTCCAATGCCTACGTTTACACAGTCCATGGCAAAGATCTACATGCATTTGACGTTTCTGAGCCTCATGCTGAAGAGTTGCTAGCTTTTCTAAAGCAGGAATTTTCTCTTATTTAAGACTATATGAATTTCAAGGTGAGGGTGTCGCAGTCTCTCCTGTAGATTGGATTGACGCAGAAAACACAACAATGTCAGAAGAATCTTATTCCCAACCCACTGTGTCTTGAAGATGTGCCGTCGATTGAACGTAACAACAGTGAAGCAATAAGCGGCACCAGCCGTTTTAGCACGACAGCATTGCATAGGAATTGCCCATTGAGAATAGACCTAGGAAAGATTCCCACCCTCAGGGTCTGAAGCCGCTAGAATTTCTCTGACCCAACTGCACAAACGGCAGGCTGGGTAGCACACTACTTTGTTAGAGCACTATGGCTACGCTCTCCCTGCCCCGACTTCAGCTTCAACCCTTATGCCATCGGCGATCGCGATGGTTGGGAGCATTGGGCGGCATGGCGATCGCCCTCATCACCGCGATCGCAGCACCCACCCCCGCCGCCCAAAACCCGGTGATTCAGGTGGGCATTGTGCAGCGCTTTGGCGAAGACCTACAAGACCGCATCACCCTCGAAGCCCTGCCCGGCGAGCAGCTCACCCTCAGCTTTGACACCCAGGGCCAGCCCCAAACGGTGACCGCGACGCGAGTTGTGATCGGCCTCACTCCAGAGCAATTGCCCGAAGCCACCTTGGGCGAGCGCGTGGTGCTCAGCAACCACCGCAGCTTTGAGACTGCCGAATACAGTGCCCAGCAGTGGCGCGATCGCGGCATTGAGCCCGAGATCGCTCAGCCCGGCAGTTGGGAAGTGTGGGCTAACCGTGAAACCTACAACAGCCCCCTAGTGCGTCGCCTGCTGGTCAAAAACCTGCAAGCCCAAGGCTTTACCGAAGTCTTTCTCGACAGCGAAGTGGTGGGTCAAATTCCCCGCACCTACTTTGAAGCCAACGGCTATCGCTATGGCCGCGACACCCTCGACATTCGCGCCAGCGGCGGGCGAGTGCGGGTGACCCAGCCCGGCGAGCCACCCGTCACCCGCGTCTATGGCGGCACCCTGCGGGTGCAGCCCAACACCTACGGCACCTACACCCTGGTCAACAACGTGCCGATCGAAACCTACCTGCGCGGCGTGGTGCCCCACGAGATTGGTGCCAGTGCGCCAGTGCCCGCCATTCAGGCCCAGGCGGTGCTGGCTCGCACCTATGCCCTACGCAATCTGCGACGCTTCGCCATCGACGACTATGAGCTCTGCGCCGACACCCAGTGTCAGGTCTACCGAGGGCTGACCGGCACCGCGCCCGTGGCCGACCAGGCCATTCAGGCCACTCAGGGTCAGGTGCTCACCTACCAAAACGAGCTAGTGGATGCCCTGTATTCCTCCACCACTGGGGGCATTACCGCCGCCTTTAGCGACGTGTGGGATGGCCCCGATCGCCCCTACCTACGCCCGGTGGTCGATACCGTCAACGGCCTCTGGGATATCAACCAGTACCCCCTCAGCTCCGAGGAGGCAATTCGCGCCTTTATGGCTATCGACAAGGGCTTTAACGAAGACACCTGGGAGCTGTTTCGCTGGCGCAACGAGAGCCCCCTGGCCGAAATCACCCAGGACTTAAGGACCTACCTGGGCCGCCGCCAGCACCCGATGGCAGGGCTGACCCAGGTGCGATCGGTGCGCGTTTCAGAACGGGCTGACTCGGGTCGGGTGCAGGCGATCGACATCGAAACCGACCTGGGCGTGGTGCAGCTCAAGAAGGATGAAATTGTGCGGGTGCTCACAGCCCCCCGCAGCCTGCTGTTCTATGTCGAGCCGATGTATCAGGCTCCGGCAGCGAGTGGAACTCCTGCTGCCCCTGCTTCGGGACAGATCACGGGCTACCGCTTTGTGGGGGGCGGCTGGGGTCATGGCGTCGGCCTAAGTCAAACTGGGTCGTACCGCCTGGGCAGCCTGGGCTGGGCCTATCCTCGCATTCTCCAGTTCTACTATCCTGGCACCACGCTACAGCCGATTGGCGAAAATCTGACCTTCTGGCGTGAGCCAACGTAGGTGTGGAGGGTGAGGCTGCTTAGGGGTAGGCAGAGGCGCTACTAGCCCAATACATCGCGCAGCATTTGGCGGTGCTGGCTGACCGAGGCCAGGGTGTTGGCGGTCATTAATCCACAGGCGGCTACCGCCGGTAGGCCAATGCCGGGGAAGGTAGAACCGCCCACGCAGAGCAGCCCCTCAAGCGGGGTCTTTGGCCCTGGAAAGAGGCCGTCTTGAACCGATATGGCGGGGCCGTAGCTGCCCCGATGGCAGCGCAAAAAGCGTTCGTGGGTGAGGGGAGTGCCGACCAATTCCACCTCCACGCGGCGGCGCACATCGGGGATGATGCGCTCTAGGGCTTGCCAGAGGGGTTTTGCCCGTTCTGCCTTGAGCTGGGCATATTCGGGGCTGCGGCGATCGCATCCCTGCCAAAGTTCGTAGGGCTCATTGGCGGGGGTGTAGACATGGATGGTGTGCTTGCCTGGCGGGGCCAGCGACGGATCGAGCACCGTGGGAATCGACATGACGATGAGATTCTGCGGAGCGTCAATGCCCCGTTCCCAGTCGTCGACCGTGATGTAGTGGCAGGCCAGGTCAGAGGGAAGTCTCTCACCGTCGATGCCCAGGTGCAGGTGTAGAAAGCTGGGGCACTCAGGGGTGGCCTGGCGCTCTTCTACAAACGTCTTTGGCAAGGCTCCATCGGGCACCAGCTTCAGCGTGTCCCAGATGGAGGCGTTGGAGACCACGGTGCTGGCTTTGAGGGTTTCGCCCGATTTCAGGATGACTCCGATCGCGCGTCCCTGCTCCACCAAAATTTCGTTGACGTGAGCGCCCAGCCGCAGAGTGCCGCCATACTTCTCTAGGCCGCGCACCAGGGCCTCGATCAGAGCAGCGCTACCGCCCATGGGATAGTCCAGCGTTACGCCCGGACGATACCACTCGGCAAACATAAAGGCCATTTCGGCGGTGCTGGTGCCCTCGGCGGGTAGGCCCGACAGCAAAAAGCACAGCATATTCATCCAGTTGCGAATGAAGGGATCGCGGGTGGTGCGATCGAGCACGTTGCTGAAGGGTTTGCTGGACTGGGTGAACGCTGGAGCATTGCGCAGCAGTTCCCAGGTGTAGGGGGCCACGGTTTGCACCGCACCCAGATCTAACCTCAGAGCGGCGGGGGGGAGGGCGGTGGCCGCTTTGCCCAGGGGCACCATCGCTTTTTGCAAGTAACGCCACTCTTGCACAGCGGTCTCGCCCCGCAGCTCCCGCAGCACGTCGGCGAACTGGTCGTTGCCCACAGTGGTGTCAAAGTCGCCCTCGGGCAGGCGCACGCCCCAGGTGTTGTAGTTGGCCCAGGTAATGCTATCCCCTTCGCCCACCGCATCGAGCACGTGGCGCAGGGGGTTGGTAGAAGCCCGGTACGACATTCCTGAGTAGAGGGATGGCCCCGAATCAAAGATGAACCCCTGGCGCTCAAAGCCGTGGGCTGCTCCGCCCGCGATGGTGTGGCTTTCGCAGACGGTGACGCTATAGCCGTAGCGGGCCAGCAGCGCGCCACAGCACAGGCCACCAATGCCGCTGCCGATCACAATGACATCGGTGGTTTGGGGAAACGGCATGGCCCTATCTTCCTGTATAGCCCTGGATGTTCTCAGGACGAAACTTGCGCAGAATGGGGGTGGCCTGGCGAACCACCGCTTCGGAGCCGCGCACTACCACCAAAAATTTGCCGTCGTCGAGTCGGTTGCGGTACGAGAGGGCATCGCCACTGCCGAGAATGCCCATGCCGCCGCCAATAAAGTAGGCTCCCATCGATCCCCCGATCGCCCCGAGCAACCCACCGATGATCTGGTTGCCCAACCGCCCCGTGAAGGCAAAGGTATCTAGCCCGGTAATGATGTTGAACATGAACCCAGCAGCGAAACCAAAGGGCACCAGCCACACCGCCATCAGTCGAATTTGATTCCAGGCCTGGTCGGCGGGGTCGACAAGCCCGTATTCGTCGGCGCTCTTGAAGCCTTTGCCCAAGATGTCGAAGTTATCTGTGGGCAGACTGGCTTCTTCAAGGGCGCTGTAGGCTTCTTCGGCTTTGATGCGATTGTCTAAAACGGCAACCAGGTAGTTCATTTGCAAAAGACAATGGGGCAAAGACAGTTGGGTGTGAACCCAATAGTTATTATGCCGCGTCGATGTTCATCCCTCAGGGAGCGTTGACCGACTAAACCTGACCGCCGGGGCAAACTGTAGACCATTGCTCTAGGTTGGCCCTGGCCTGAATGAACCCGGCAAGCTCGCCCCGGTAGGCAATCAGTCGGGCGCGATCGGTGGAGGTAGGCGGTATCAGCACCACTAAGCGATCGACCGAGGCGGCGGCACAGGCCCAGTCGCTAGCTTCCACAGCCCTGGCTAAAGTTGCCTGGCGCTGGACGATTTCGGCCTGTTTGGCGGCCTCGGCTCGCTCTTGGGCGATATAGGTTTGCATATTGCGAATGCCGGCGTTGGCGTAGCGATCGCCCGGCCGAAATGTCAACGCCCGGCGAAAGTTGATCAGTGCTGTGTGGTAGTCTCCCAGTTCGGCGGCAGAGTAGCCCGCCAGCATGGCGTAGCGGTAGGACTGCGATCGCGTCTGTTTCAGGCGGCTATCTAAGCTAAATTCTGCTGTCGTCGGCGTTGGCATTTTCGCCAGAGCTGGCTCCAACCCGCTGCTGACTAGGGCTGCTCCGAGAGCTAAACCTACCGCAATTTTGCCCACCATCTCCATTGCTGCCATCCTTGTTGCTGCCTACGCTACACGACCGTTTAGGGTAGCGAATTTTTTGCCGGTCGCCGCATCAATCTGTGCGATGGTTTCTGAACGGGAGCCTAGACACTCTAGGCTATCCAGGTGATTTACAATAGGTTTAGCTAGGGAGAAAATACCAGTTGTGGTTGTTCCAAAGCCTCGCGCTATGCAGATGGTGGTTACAAGAGCTAGCCTCCATGCCCCAAAGCAAGATGCTACCTATTGGCGTAGCCAACCCCATACAGACAGACTAAAAGCTCTAGAGTCTATCCGGCAGCAATACCACCTCTGGAAATACGGTGCTGAACCAAGATTTCAAAGAGTTTGTACAGTCGTTAAACGATAATGAGGTGCGCTATCTGGTGATTGGTGGCTATGCTATCGCCTCTGCTAGAAACCAGGTTTCTGCTGCGCCGTGCCTCAAGCCCTGGCCCTGCCCTTAAAAACCGGGGTTTTCTCTGTCGTTAGGCAGCGTAACTGCGTGGGTAGTGCCTTTTAGGGTGGGTTGCGCTTAAATTGAGAGCAACCCACACGAGATCTACTCATTGACTAAGCCAGGCCGGTACCAGGGCAAACGCCTGAGCGCCACTGAAGTCACCCGCCTCTACGCCGCCGGAGAACGCGACTTTCGCGGTGCGGTGCTGCGCGGGTGCAATTTTCATAGGGTAGATCTGTCGAGAGCTGACTTTAGCGGGGCAGATATTCGCAGCGCCCGGTTTGTGGAAGCGACGCTGGAAGAAGTAAACTTTAGCCACGCTAGGGCCGGGTTGCAACGGCGGTGGGTTGTCGGTCAGTTGCTCTTAATCGTTCTTATCTCCGTCATTACAGGATTTCTGCAAGGCTTTGCCGGAGCTTGGATTGGATACCTGCTGACTGAAGGTTCTCAGGAATTCCTGATTGCAGGACTAGTCAGTTCAGTTCTAGTCATCGTCGTTTTCTTAACGATTGCCCGCCAAGGCTTCACGTTAAAAGCATTAGGAAGCGTCGCTCTCGCTGTCGCTGTCGCTTTTGCTAGCGCTTTCGCTGTCGCCGTTGCTTTCGCTAGTGCTTTCGCTGTTGCCGTTGCTTTCGCTGGCGCTTTCGCTGTTGCCGTCGCTTTCGCTTTCGCTGGCGCTTTCGCTGTTACTGGCGCTATTGCTGTTGCTGGCGCTGTTGCTGGCGCTGGCGCTGTTGTTTTTGCTTTCGCTTTCGCTGTTACTGGCGCTATTGCTGGCGCTGTCGCTTTCGCTGTCGCTGTTTCTTTTGCTGTCGTTTTTGCATTCGCTTTCGCTTTCGCAAACTTACTACTTTCACTCTATATCAGTCGAAAAAGCCATAGAGGAGATCCAAAATTTGAGAATCTTCGCATTATTGGATTAGCCTTTACGGCCCTGGGGGGTACCACCTTTAGCGGCGCAGATCTCACCGGGGGCACCTTGGCCCATGCCATCCTCAAAAGCGCTAACTTTGCCGATTGGTGCCAGCGGCCCACCACCCTCACCCACGTTCGCTGGCACCAGGCTCAACAGCTCGATCGCGCCCGCCTAGGCATCGCCATCCTGCAAGACCCACGCGTGCGGTTGCTGCTCACCACCCTCAACGGCATCGACCAAGACCTGAGCAACGCCGATCTGCGCGGGGCCAACCTGGCCGGGGCCAAGCTCCACCGTGCCATTCTTAAGGGTGCGAACCTGAGCGGGGCCATCCTGCACCACGCCGAACTTCACGAGGCCACGCTGACCGAGGCCAACTGCGTCGGCACTGACCTCACCGCTGCCCAACTCACCGGGGCCTGCCTCGAAGCCTGGAACATCGACAGCACCACCATTCTCAAAGACATCGACTGCCAGTATGTGTTTCTGCGAAAGCAGCCTGACGGGCGGGGCGACCGAGAGCGGCGACCCCATAATCCTGACAAAGACTTTCAGCCCGGCGACTTTGAAAAATTCTTCAAAGACATGCTCGACACCGTGCAGTTGCTCATTCGCAACGGGGTCAACCCTGACTCGTTTAAGGCAGCATTTCAGAGCATTATCGAAACGCACCCCGACATTACCGCCGACTCCATTCAGGGCTTTGAGCGCAAGGGCGACGATGTCCTAGTTACCATTCAAGTGCCCGAAGCCACCAACAAAGCCGATATCGAGCGCACTTGGGACGAAGTGTATGAAGCCCGCCTCACTGCCGCCACCGCCGCTGCCCAACTCGAAGCCGAAAAGCGCCGAGCCGACGACATTAAAGATATTTCCCTGGGCTTCAGTCGATTTTTATCCAGCGTACAAATTAACAATATGAACAACCCCATTAACACAGGCGACGGCAGCTTCTACGCCGGGGGCGACGTCAACCTATCGGGCAGCACCCTTAACTTGGGGCAAATCAGCGGCCAGGTCACCAACCAGCTCAATCAAATTCCTGCGCCCGCTGCTCCCGACCAGCCCGACCTGCGCGACATTCTCACCCAGCTCAAAACCGCCGTAGAAACCGACGGCGAACTCAGCAACGAGGAAAAAGCCGAAGCCCTGCAAGCCGTGGCTCGCATTGCCACCGCAGGCACTGAACCCAACCCCGATGACAAAACCAAAGGTATCGTCAAACGCGCCACTACCACCCTCAAAGGCATGACCGAGACCCTTACCGATGCCTCAAAGCTAGCCGAGGCCTGCACCAAACTGCTGCCCCTAGTACTTAGCCTGTTCGCTCTGCTTTAGGCCGTCCGCTCAGCACCTCGCCCATCAAAACCCAGGTCAGCCCGTACAATTAAAAGACGTATCCATTCACACGCACGAGTACGCTAGTTCATGACTGACGCCGCCGTTTCTACCGCCGCCACCTCCGCCGATATTGCCGCAGCGGTAGAGCAACGGCGCAATTTTGCCATTATTTCTCACCCCGACGCCGGTAAAACAACGCTGACCGAAAAGCTGCTGCTCTACGGAGGCGCTATTCAAGAAGCTGGGGCGGTGAAGGCCAAGCGAGCCCAGCGCAGCGCCACCTCCGACTGGATGGAGCTGGAGCAGCAGCGGGGGATTTCGATCACCTCCACGGTGTTGCAGTTTGCCTACGGCGGCTACACCATCAACCTGCTCGATACGCCGGGTCACCAAGACTTTAGCGAAGACACCTACAGGACGCTGGCTGCCGCCGACAACGCGGTGATGCTCGAAGACGCTGCTAAGGGTCTAGAGCCGCAAACCCTGAAGCTATTTGAAGTGTGCCGCATGCGATCGCTGCCCATCTTCACCTTCTTCAACAAGATGGATCGCCCCGCCCGCGAACCCCTAGAACTGCTGGATGAGATTGAGCAACGACTGGGTTTGCAAACCTACGCAGTCAACTGGCCCATCGGCATGGGCGATCGCTTTAAGGGCGTATTTGACCGTCGTCACCAGCAGATTCACTTGTTTGAGCGCAGCATCCACGGTAAAAAAGCGGCCAAAAACACGGTGCTAGATATTGGCGACCCCCGCATCGAAGATTTGCTCGACCAGGACCTCTACTACCAGTTCAAAGAAGAGCTGGAGGTGATAGAAGAAGTTGGGCCAGAGCTGGATCTCGATGCTGTCCACGCCGGGCAGCAGACCCCGGTGTTCTTTGGTAGCGCCATGACCAACTTTGGTGTGCAGCTGTTTCTCGACGCCTTTCTCGACTACGCCCTCAAGCCCTCGGCCCACAGCAGCACCCTGGGCGAAATTTCCCCCACTAACGAAGACTTCTCAGGCTTTGTGTTTAAGCTTCAAGCCAACATGGACCCTAAACACCGCGATCGCATCGCCTTCGTGCGGGTGTGCTCCGGCAAGTTTGAGAAAGATATGGTGGTGAGCCACGCTCGCAGCGGCAAGTCGGTGCGCCTGTCGCACCCCCAAAAGCTGTTTGGTCAGGGCAGAGAATCGCTGGAAGAAGCCTATCCGGGCGACGTGATTGGTCTGAATAACCCTGGGGTGTTTGCGATCGGCGACACCATTTACCAAGGCAAGCGGCTGGAGTACGACGGCATCCCCTGCTTTTCGCCAGAGATCTTTGCCTACCTCAAGAACCCCAACCCCTCTAAGTACAAGCAGTTCCAAAAGGGCGTATCAGAGCTGCGCGAAGAAGGGGCGGTGCAAATCATGTTCTCCGCTGACGAGTCAAAGCGCGACCCCATTTTGGCGGCGGTGGGTCAGCTTCAGCTAGAGGTGGTGCAGTACCGTCTGCAAAACGAGTACAACGTCGAAACCCGCATTGAGCCGCTGCCCTATGCCGTGGCTCGCTGGGTGGACGGCGGCTGGGAGGCTTTGGAAAAAGTAGGCCGACTGTTTAACACTGTCACCGTTAAAGACAGCTGGGATCGCCCGGTTCTCCTGTTCCGCAACGAGTGGAACTGTCAGCAGATTCAGTCTGACCACCCTGAACTCAAGCTCAGTGCGATCGCCCCCGTAGTCTCCGGCAAAGAACCCGAGAGTCTCTAGGTTGTAGTGTCAACCGTCTGACGCCCCTTCGGCTTGGCTCAGGGGGCAGCAGACCAATAGGGCAACCGTCTACAGCAGCGGCGTCACGTCTTCGCCGCAGTCATCAGCCAGGTAAGACAAGGCGCGAAAGCGTAGCCCCACCAGCTGCTCGTACAGCGGGTTAATTTTGCACATGGGTGGAATGTGCACCAGCTTTTTGTTAAACAGCACCACATCGCGCTCAAAGGGGCACTGGGAGGGAATCAGTTTGCAGACAAACCGGGCCAGGCGCGGGTCGTGCACCTCAAGCTGATCGAGCCATTCGCGAGCGGGTTTAAGTGGGTCAATCTTACCTACTACTGGAGGGCGCAGTTCAGCAGCAATCTCGGCATTCTCCGGTTTGAGGCTGTATATGGTCGATCGCACCGAGGTGAGCACGGTATCTTGCAGGTTCAGAGCTTGACACAGCGCTTGGAGCTGCAAGTCCTCTTCTACGGAGTACACCCCGTCGGATAGGGCTACCATGACCGCCATGCGCAAAAAGTTTTCCGCCACTTTGGGGTCAGAGCCGAGCACACGGGCCACTTCGGCAGGGGTAACGGGTTCAAAATGCTCAAAATCGAGCTCGGGGGCTAGTTCGTCTTCGGTAATGGTGGCGATTAGCGCCTTTTCGTCGTCGTCAAAGTTGCCGTCGGCCCAGGCCAGGGTAAGCAGCCCCCGGAGCCAGACCTTGATCTGCTCCTGGGTGTAGGGAGACTGAGTGACTGCGGGCATAGATCCTCCTCAAGGGTCAGTGCGATAGTCGTGGCGCAGCTTCATCAGCAGGAGGAGTTGTAAGACCCTCTCCGCAGAACCATCGCGATATCAACAGCCACAAAAATTTGAAAGCAGGCTGTAGCGCTTTAATCTTAACGCTGCTATTTTAAGCCTGCCCTGAGTCAGGGCAATTTTCTGCAATGAGTACGATGCGTGAGCCAAACTAGTCGTTTTGTGATGACTGCGTTACGGATCCAGTCCTGTAGACAGACGGAAGATGGAGATGTGCCGCTAATGTCTAGTTTGAAGTGTCGCAACATCTTTGTCCATTGCTGGGATTGCGGCAAGTGAACCTTGGCCTTAAAAGACTGAGAGGGAACCGAGCGCAAGAACCCTAACAACCGCCTCTTTCTCTGCACATGGTGCTATAAAATTAGCGACTTGGATATAATCTCATCAAAAATGGCGGAAAAACCCTATGGCAATAGATATGCCAGATCTAAATGCTACATACAGCGACTCAGCTAGAAAAAGAGTGCTTGGGCTAGACACAATTCGATTTTTCCTGGCAATGTGGGTTGTTTTTGGCCATATTGGAGTTTTCCCGATAGAAGTAAATGAGAGCAATGTTTTAGGCAAGATATTTGCTGGAATCTATAACAACTTATTTTCTGCCCCTGCCGCAGTCATCGTATTTTTTGTTATTTCTGGATTTTGTATTCACTACCCCTTTCGGGGTAATAAGAAGCCGCTTCTAATTCCTTACTTTGCTCGACGACATTTAAGAATCTGGGTGCCTATTGTTGCAGCAATTCTGATCGCAATACCGCTTGGGGTGAAGTTAACTTTGTTGCAAGACTCTATATTGTGGAGTTTGTTAGCGGAAGAAATTTACTACCTAATTTATCCCGGTCTCTTGTTTTTAAGGAGAAGGTTTGGGTGGAAAAAGATTCTTTTCGCATCCTATATTGTAGCTATTTTAGTTGTCTTGCGCGATCCGTCGGCAGGTAATTACCCCTCATACGGACCCTATTTTAACTGGGCTTTGGGACTGCCATGCTGGTTGTTGGGCTGCTGTCTGGCGGAAAAAACGGATAGATTTTTCACTTCTACTGCAAGTCTCAAAATCAATATCTCGAATTGGCGGTTTGCCGCTTGGTTTTTAAGTTTTGTTTGCAGCGCCTTAAGGTTTCACTCACCGATTAAATATCCTTGGACTTTAACTCTGTTTGCTGTTTTTGCTTTCTTTTGGCTAGAAAAAGAGATTTTATACTACCGAGTTAATGCTCCCATTCCTTTGCTTGAAAAGGCGGGTAAAGGTAGTTACTCAATTTACCTTGTTCATTTACTTGGTCCTGCTCTTTACGTATATTGGTCGTTGCCCATATTTTCACCCGTAATGCATTGGCTAGTACAGATTATATTTACTCTGCTTTTATGCTGTGTTTTTTACTTGCTTGTGGAAAAGCCTTCTCACTCGCTCGCCAGGGCAGTGGCAGAAAAGCTATCCCCTAACTCGCCTAAAATAGCTGCGATCCGAGTACACAAAGAGCAGCCTTAAGGCACATTATCGACTCAAGATTTCTAGCTCTTTCCACTTGTTTTGACCTTGAGCGTACCATCCTACTTTTTTTGGATACATAGGGCGATCGCCCCACCTAGACTTTGCACTTAAGCTGATGCAACGAGCTAAGGTTGGGGTAGCTTTAATCTGCGATTGTTACCCAAACCGCTCAAATATCTAGCCCTGGAAGCAAACTTGGCTCCTATGGGTTTCTCATCATTTTTGCTTAACCCTCAAAGGAGACTGAGTAGTTTAGTATCTATGCCAAGACCGTCCTCCACGAGGTAAACCATGAGCAGTTACACAACCGCAGAGCTACAAACCCTGGTCAAGGCCCCAATGATGACCGGGCTTTCGGTGGCCATGGTTGATATGGGCATTGTCTCTACGGCCATTGAAGCGGCGGCGATGTCAAAACAAATTGCTGGGGCTGCCCAAAAATATCCCGCCAACTCCATCATTCAAGCGGCTTTCTCAGAAGAAACCATGAAGAGTAATCAGGTCAAGCTCGACAAGCCTGATATCAAGCCCGAGGATGTCAAATCGGGAGCCATGATCGACAGCGCGATCGCCGACATTAGCGCCGCCCTGACCTTAGTCGAAGGCAAGGCCTCCGCTGAGGAAGTCGCCGAGTACAAGCAGTTTGTCTACGACTGCGGTGCCGCTGTCGCCGCTGCGGCTGGTGAAGGGTTGTTTGGCACTGGCAGCAATAAGGTCAGCACCGCTGAAGCCGCTGCTCTAGTCAAGTTTAAGGTGGCCCTGGGCCTCTAAGATGAAAGAGGGGTGCGGTACGTGAGGCGTATAGTCTGCGGCAGCCGAGACTGGGGACCGCCTTGAAGCGAGCATTCAACCAGAAGCACACTGAAGAAATAATGCTTATCAGTCCAAAGTAGTTACGGTCAAATAGCGGCTTAATTTTGCAGACTAGACCGAATACCTCTGTTCCTTTCGGTAAGAAATGACTTTTGCTTACGCAAGCTTTATGTTTCTGTGCCAGGGTCAACGATAATCGCCAAGTAGCCTTAGAGCGTTCTAGGGCATTAGCCACTTGCCTGTTTAAGGAGAAAGTTATGAGTTTTACCCGCTGGTTGCGGCGGCTAGCGCCCCTGATGATGTGCCTAGTGCTGCTGGTTAGCGCCTGCACGTCAGCTTCATCTAAATACGACCAGGTGCAAGACGACACTACTGGTTTTGGTTCTCCTGCGGCCGTCGATAAAAAAGCCGAAAAGGGCGGCACCTTCAACGCCTTTTTCCCAGATAACCAGAGCGGCTACAACGTCACTCCCTACCAGGAAAAGAAAGGTTTTGCTGAGTACAAGCTTGAGCAGGATGGCAAGACCGTGGCCATGCTCACGATTAGCGATACCACCAGCGTGCCTGGCTCAGCGGAGAAATATAGCGCTGCCACCCAATCTATCGGCGGCTTTCCGACCGTAGAGCAAGGCAGCACCGCTACTGGAGTGCTGGTGAACGATCGCTACCAGGTTAAGGTGCTCTCCCGCGACCCCTCCTTTACTAAAGAAGACCGAGCAGCTTGGCTAGAGAAGTTTGACCTCCAAGGTCTAGCCCAGCTCAAGGGGGCGATTAACCCCGGCGCCAAGCCCTCCGCAGCGCTGCCCCAATCTTCCACCGCCGCTCCGGCTCGGCCCAAGGACGGATTTAAGTTGCCCAGGGTGAAGCTGCCGAGCGTGTCCCCCAGTCTTCAGCCCGCCTCCTAGGGAGTTAGCTATGCAAACGGCGATGACGGCGATCCAGAAACTAGGGCAGACCTAAGGAGTAAGTTGTGAGCAAAAAAATCTACGAAATTGTCGATAAGCTTCCCACCGGGGGCTTGACCGTGCGGGCACTGAAGACCCTCGACACCTTTGTGCCCGGCCAGTGGAACAACCTGGTGGGCTTTGACAACACCATCAAAACCGTCACGGGTGAAACCGATGAGGCCATGGTGCAGGCGATTGGCGAACGGGCGATCGCTCTCTTCAACGACAAAAAGCAGGGCTACCAGACCGCCCTCTGGCTCTACGAAACCGTAGACTCGGCCTCCGGGCTGCTGGGGGCGGCGGCGCTAGCCAACCGCATTGGCCAAGACACCTTCTTGGGCTTTCTCAAAAACCTCTCTCCTAAGCCCGAAAAAGCCCAAACCATCGACCTGGTGGTGAAGCTGGTGGCCGAGGTAGTAGCCTTCTGTAAAATCAGCGGCATCCCCGGCGACAGCCTGGGCGACTTTCTCGCCGCTCTGGGCGACTACAGCAGCGAGTCACTGGTGCGCATGGCTGCCCTGGTCAGCTTTGACGGCATCATTCCTCTCGGGGCTGACTTTTCGTCCAAGGCGCTCAACGCTATCAAGGGCATGGGGGCCAGCGACCTGGAAAGCAACCAGACTTTCAAGGGCATCAAAAACGAAATTCCCGGCGGCAACGATAAGGCCAAGCTGTCGTTTATGACCGAGAGTTTTGAGTCGACCAAGGGCTGGATGGATCGCTTTGTGACCGATCACAACATCACCCAGAGCAAACTGGTCGACAATCTGGGCGGCTTTATCGAAGGCTCTAAGGGCAAGCTCGACTACCTGGGCGCATTCCTCGATATGTCGGTGAAGTACTATGAGCACACCGGTACTCAAACCCTGGCCCGTCGGTTGATCGAGCGCGCCGTGGCGGAAATCTAATTTCCTGGCATAGCATGATTGGTAAACCCTAGCCTTTTAGAACTAGGCGACTTGCCCAACTGCTGGGCGGCCACAATCACTTCGCTTAACACCGCTTTGATAGAGGCGTTGAGGCCCTCAAAACCTCCGCCTCGCTGGCCACAAGTAGTTGTAAAAGTTTGCTCCTGATGCCCGGCTGAAATCTCAGCCGGGCTTTTTTTCGCCTACAACCATATTGATCGAGGGTGAAGGTACCACCTTTAACTGGGTTTACCAGCACGAGGGCGATCCGCAGTTTGTCTTTTAGCTTGCTAACCCTGGTCATCCAGCCCGCATTCTGGCAAGTCGTCGGGTTGGAGGTCAGGGAATGATGGTAGGCCAACACCGCTACGACAATGGCCTTTGGGTCACTGTGGAGGCCAGTTAAGGCTCTCAAATTGTTGGCCTTTTATTCTTCTGATTCTTCCGGTTCCCCCAGTTCACCGCTAGGCAGTTCTAGCGGTTGGAGGAGCTCATCGAGGGGGTTTATTAACTGCTGCTCCACTTCTGCACCCGCATTCACCATGAATAGGCGAAAGGGTTCGCCCTGGCTGAGGTAGCTGTCATAGCCCGATCGCAGATACAACCCATACTCAGGTCGGCGAGCCACATAGCGACCGACAAAGGCCAGGCCCAGGGCATTCATGTAGCGATCGATCACCTCCGGCTCGGCCAAGGTGAGCCCCGGTAGGGTAGACAGCAGGTGCGACAGACCCGCATCTAACGCTGAGAAGTCAATGTGAGCCTGCCCTTCGATCAGCGCCAGGGAACGATTTTCGGTGGTGTACCACAGGAAGGTGCGAAACTGCTCAAACACGGCGGGAGTGGCGGGGTCGTGGCTGCCCGCAATCACCATCACCGGCACTTTTACTGCCGCTAGCCCCTCGGGACCAAAGATACTGCTGTTGACCGGGTTGACCAACAGCACTGAATTAACCCTGGGGTCGCGAAAGCGGTAGGTCTCCTGAGGCAGCTCTAGTGCCTGACACTGCAACAGCAGCGACGTATTTAGGTAAATGAAGTTGCGATCGCAAACTTCTTGGAGATGGTCAAAGTTAATCTCTGCCCCGGCCACCGCCAGAGCCGTGTAACCCCCCAGCGAGTGCCCCCCTACCCCCACCTGATCGAGCTTGAGCCGCCCTTCAAACTCTGTGGGGTTGAGCCGCTCTAGCTCGTTGAGCACAAAAGTAATGTCGAGGGGGCGATCGATAAACTCCTGCACCTCAAATACGTCGCTGCTGAGGCCCGCCTGAAAGTCAGCCACCTGCTGGGCATCGCTGCCGGGGTGCTGGGGTAGCACCACCACAATGCCATGGGAAGCCAGGTGGGATGCCCACTGGTGCCGCGCCTCGGGTCTAGAGGTCAGCCCGTGGGAAAACACCACCACCGGAGCCTGGCCACGCCACTGGCGGGGGCGCACAACATCCATATAGAGCTGGCGATGGCCCCCAGGGGCCGGTCCTTGACCATCGCGCTGGGTATCGGTCAACTCAAACCGCTGAATCTGCACCCTCGCCGGGCCGGGAACGGTCAAATCGGCTAGGTTGGCATAGTCGATGGGGGGCTGCTGGGCGGCCTGGCTCACCGTGATCTGCTCTAGCTGAACAATGGAGTCGGTGGTGGCGTTGACGATGCGCTCGACGGCGCTAGCTACTGCCTGGGCGTCGTTAATACTGATCTGCATGTCGGTGGGCAACGATCGCACCACATTGATGGCCGACAGCCCCTCCGGTGAAGTCGCCGCTTGAATCAGCGCCGCCCGCAGCGATAGCTTACCGTTGCCGCCAGCCCGGGTTTTGAGGATTACCCCCACCTGGTCAAGCAGTTCCTCGCCCACGCTGGTGTAGAGAAAACGGGATAGCAGCACCCCATCCACCTCTAGCGGGCGATCGAGGTTTTGACGTAGTTGAGCCACTTCGGCCTCACTCAACCCGACCAAATTGATGTAGAAGGCCAGGTCATCAGTGAGTTCTCCTGACTCAATCAGGGTTTCGAGAGAACTGGTGCTCACAGCTCGCTCTACCGGTCCGTAGCTAAAGAAAATTGCTTCAGCCGCCTGCACCGGCAGCCCGCTCAGCACAGTCAAGCCCAGACTTAGCCCGCTTAGAGCTAAGGTCCGAGGTCGCAGCCACCCCCCGACAGGTTGCCAGGTCATGCCGTCACTCCAAAAATGTTACTAAGAGCCGCCCCTGCTCAATTTTCGCTCAAGACTCTGCCGCTTCAACTCTGCCTCTGAGCGGAGTCGAGGGGGCTGACCATGCATTTATGTGCCCCACTACTGCGTGCGCCAGTCCGCATCTACCGATCGCAGCCGGCGCAAAATCACCATGTTTGGCCCCACCACTGGGTTGCGGGCCACCACCACACCCTCGGGGTCGCGCAATTGCAGGGTGCCAAACTTGAGCCCCTGGGCCTGGGCATAGATGTCTTGGGCCACATCATTTTGCTGGCTCGTCAGCAAACCGTACCAGGCTTCGGCCACATTCACGCCCAGGGTATTTTCCGGTAGATTGACCTCCACCGATTGAATCAGCCCCGCCCCGTAGGAGCGGCTAATGCTGCTAACCCGGTTTTGAATGTCGGTAATTAAACTCTGCTCAGGCGTGGGCTCAACCACGGGCGCGGGAGCAGGGACAGGCTGCTCTGCGGTGGGAACGGGGGCTGCAAATAGGTCGTCAACACCAGGTTCTGCCGCCGTAATCTGAGGCAGGGGTTCTGAGGCGATAACCGGTTCGCCTCGTTTCGCACCTAGGGGGTTCCAGAGGGCCAACAGCAGCATCAGCAGGCCTAGGGCGATGGCGGTCAGCATGCTGTCTGAGAGCTTTCGCTGAAGATCGAGGGGTAGCTGCGATCGCACCCACCGCAGGCCTTTCTTCCACAGGGTTGCCCCCTCGGCCAGCAGCAGCAGCAGTTGATCAACCACGCCCAGCTCCTTCGGTTGGTAGGGAATGCCGGTATCGGCCCAGACATCTTCTGCCGGAGCCACCAGCCGGGTATTTTTGTAACCAGTGGCTCTGTTAGGCATCTGTCGCCGGTCAATGTCAGTGAGCTGGGGCTCTGGGGCCGGCACCGGCAGCGGATCTTCCAAATCTTCTAAGTCGCTGTCGGTCCAAGGGGCTGAGTCAGGTGCTGCGCGACCGTTGTTTGAGACGGGGCCGTAGGGGGCAGCTTCGGCAGCTAGTCTGGAGGCACGATTGTCCTTCGGACGCGTTTCACGATCGCCCACCACTGGTTCTGCCGAAGCATCTTCCCCAACCCAATCTTGTCCATCTGACCCAGCAACGTCACCATCGACAGTTTCGAGGGGTAGCACCTCCCTATCCTCAGCACTGGGGTCACTGGGAAACGCTGGCCCAGCGCCATCCCCTTGCACCGTCTGATCGGTGTTGCGCGGGGGCGGAATGGGCGGAATTTCTGAAGGAAAGTTGGGGTCTTGGGGTCTCATGGGTTAGCCCACCTGGCCACGATTACCGGCATGCGTTGCGGAGGTAGCCCCAAAGGGCATATCCCTTTCAATACTGCCACGTTTCCCAGAAATCTTAGGGCAGAAATCTCTCTGGGCTAAGCATTCAGCCCTGCTCGGCAAGACCTTGGTGCAAAATCAGCCGATTGCCGTCGGGGTCATAGGCATAGACCTCGCGACCGTGGGAGGCCGTCAGCACCAGGCCAGGGGACGCATAGCCCAGGTGGGTGAGACGGGCGATCGCCCCATTCAAATCCGTCACCTCTAAACACAGGCTCATTGCGCCACTGCTAGGAGCGGCAAACTGGGCTACCTGATCAGTTTTAGGCTTAAAGATCGCCAGCCTCAGCCCCGGCAGCTGAAACTCGGCATAGCGATCGCGCTGGTAAGGCCGAGCCGATTGATCAAGCAATTCGCTATAAAAACCCACCAACTGCTCAAAATTCTCGCTGGCCAAGGCCACAAAAGCACTAGTGCAACCTATAGATGCCTCAGCCAAAGCCCTCTCCGCCAGAATTTCCTAGACAACTACTGGGTCTGACATCTCCACCTACCCATCCACCCTCTACTCATCCACCCCCTTACCTTCCCTAGTCCAACTCCCACTCCGACGCGTACTGCAACATCAGCGGCGGCAGGTGCAAATCCTTTGGCGTTTTGCAGCGGGCTTCAAACACACCCAAAATATCTTTCACGCTGGGTTTGCCTTTGCTGCTGCCGGTAATGCCGCTGGCAATAATAACCGCACAAGTCCCGTTACACTCCCTCTGCCAGGTATCCCAGCGCTCCAGCAGGTGGCGATCGGTGCTGCCGTTGGTTTCGTATTCGGCGAACAGGTGCAGCTCGCCATCGCCGGTTTGCAGCATGCCCAGCTCAAAGGCCTCGCCGCTAAAGGGGTCGCTGCCGGGGTTGAAGCACACGGCCTGTACGCCCTGGGCCTGCTGCAGCTGCTGGATTAGGGTCTTGGCCTTGGGCCGCGAGGTCTGAATTAGCACCACCGGCAGATCGGGGGAGTCAGCAGTGCCATTGTGGGTCCATTTGCCCTCTAGGTTCTGAAAGGCGATCGCCGCGTCATGGCGCAGATCGTTGAGCACCTGCTGCTGAAACTGGGTGAGGATGATAATGGCCCCCTCGGGCACATAGTCGTCCCGCAGCACCGGAAAATTAACCAGGCCCTCGGGGCCGTCGTCGCCAAGGGCATCATCGGCGTCGGCAGCCAGCTCTGCGGTCACTTCGGGCAGGGTTTTAACCGTCACCTTCAATGGCGACGTACCGCCATTTTTCTCGGGATTAGGAATTTTATAGCTACTCTGGAGCGCCTTGAGGGGAGGCTTTTCAAGCTGAGCCCGGTAGCGAGTGATAAAGCGCTGAAGAGCCTCCAGCACTACTAGAAACGTGGCTCCTTCTTCGTCGGCAAGCTGGCTGCGCATGCCTTCTAGGGGGTGAATGCTGCCAAAGTCGGGCTGCACTGCCTCTGGGGCCGAGGCTAGCCAGCTCACAGGCTGGGGTATGTCGGGAAAGGGTTCGTCGTCAAACAGCTCAAAGTTGAGAAACAGACAGTCTTGCTCTAAAAAGGCTTCCTGCATCTGCTTGGGCGACTGCTGCCCCATCAGCACCCGCTGGCGAAATTGCTTGAGCGAGTCGAGGGAACGGTACATCAGCAGGCCATACTCTACGCCGCCCATGCCCAGCATTGACACGTAGAGGGTGTCGAGATCCCAGTTGTTTAGCTCAACGGCGAGCACCTGCTGCTCGTTGAGGGTATTCCAGGGGGCGAGTTCCCAGATCTCCATGGCCTTGTCGATCATGGCCTCGGCATAGCGAGGGGGCAGCTCGGCCTCGGTCATCTCGGCCGACTGCTGGAGGGCGTTGAACAGCTCGTCGATCAGGGGCAGTTCGGGGGCATAGTCAATGGCAATATCGAGCCCCTGGAGCGCCCCCCGCAGGTAAAACTGAATTTCGCGATCGCTAACCACAATCTTGTGGGGCCTTGCCGGGGCGAGGTTGCCCTGGGGCGACTCAATTGCCTGCAACAGCGTGCGCACCACCGGCTCATAGCCACAGGTGGTAGGCACAATGGTCAGCCCCCGCACCGCGCCGCGGCTGCTGTCAACCCAGAGAATGCAGTCGCTAGTTTCGGTATGGCGCTGGCGCAGACCGCCATCGTCATCCATCAAACCGCCCACCGAACGGCGATCGCCCTCCCATACGCTGGCTACACGGGGCAACCGCTTCAGGCGATCGATGGTAATGCGGTTCAATCGAGTCATGGGCTAACGATAACGACAGATGGAACGGATGGTTAAGCTACCGCTGGCTTGAGCACGGCTTTGGTCAGCATAGCCAAGTTTAATCATCAACTGCCCACAGCAACTCAGCCGCGTGCCCTTCAGTGCAGTCCCCTAAGTTGAGCCACTGCACCTCATCTAGCATCCTTCCCGGGGAGGGGACGCCCGGAGCGGCTGCTATAAACTATAGAAATTCCTGGCGGTATCAGCTAAGCCTAGACGACGAAAGTGTTAGATTTCAAAACAATTTAGGCTGCTCTGGCTGCGGTTGGGGTGACTCTGTTTATGATGGTAGAAGCTGTACTTACATCGAAAGGTTGCAATGGCTCAAGCCACAGAACAAACCCGAGGCATTTTGATGTCGGAAACGGCCCTGCGGCACGTCAAGGCCCTCCAACAGTCCCAGGGCAATAAAGAACTCTGCCTGCGAGTGGGGGTGCGCCAGGGCGGCTGCTCTGGCATGTCCTACACCATGGATTTTGAAGATCCCGCCAACATCAACGAGCACGACGAAGTCTACGACTATGAAGGCTTTCGCGTGATCTGCGACAAAAAGAGCCTGCTGTACCTCTACGGTCTCATGCTCGACTACAGCGACGCGCTGATCGGCGGCGGTTTTCAGTTCACCAACCCCAACGCCGTCCAGACCTGCGGCTGCGGTAAGTCCTTCGGGGCGTAAGGGCACCCTACGGGGCTATATTCTGTGCTTTGCTGGATATCGCTTTAGATAGTTCATTGACATGACTCAAACCGTAGAAACCCTGTTCGATGAGGGCATCGAGCGCTACAAAAAGGGCGAAGATCCCGCTGAGCTGATTCCCGTATTTAAAGAGGTGTGCGATCGCGCCCCCAAGAGTGCTGCCGCCTGGGCCTGCTTGGCCTGGCTCTACCTGCTCACCGACAAGCCCAACGCTGGCCTCAAAGCCGCCCAAAAGGCCGTCAAGCTCAACCCTCAGGATCCCCAAGGTCGGGTGAATCTGGCGGTGGCCATGCTCGACGCGGGCAAGCCCGGCGTGCGCGAGCATGTCGAAATCGCTGGCCAAGTGATGACCGTCGCCGACGACCTGAAACAGGAAGTTATGGACAGCATTAACGACGGTCTTATGCGCAAGCCAGACTGGAAGAGTTTGTCGCGCGTTAAGCAGTGGCTTGAGTAGTTAGGTCGATGGGTTAAGCCCTTGTTCCCCAAACCGTTGCGCAAGCGCGTCCCCAATCAAGTCGGGGGCGCGCTTGCGAGTTATTGCCCGTACCATGCCTGTCGCCACTGCGTCATCTGGTCGATTTCAGCCTGCTGAGAGGTAATGATCTCGTCGGCTAGGGTAAGCAACTCAGGCCGACTACTCTTCTCCTTCAAATCCTCCGCCATCGCTACAGCTCCCTCATGGTGAGGAATCATCGCGTTGATAAAGCGTAGGTCGAACTCGTCATCGGCTCCGCCTAAATCCATATCCATGCGCATAGAGCTAATCATTTCCTCGCTCATCGCCATGTCGTGCTTCATTTCGGCGTGATACATTACCGGCTCGGCAGGGGCATCAGGGTACCATTCGGCCCGCCACTCCTTCATCTGAGCAATCTCCACCTGCTGGGCCGCAATGATGTTTTCTGCTAGCTGGCGAATTTCAGGCCGCTGAGAATTCTCTAAGGCCGCTTCGGCCATCACCACGGCGCCCTCGTGGTGAGGCGTCATGCCGTCGATAAAGCGAAGGTCGTAGGTGGCATCGGCCGGGCCCAGATCCATCCCGTGATCGCTGTGCACCATCTGCTCTTCAGCCCTGTCTCCAGCAGCATGACCTTCGTGCATGGCTTCCATGTTGCTAGTGCCGCAGGAGGCTAGCGGTACTAGGGTAGCCAGGGCTAGCATCGTAGCTAAAGGCTGTCTCAATCGCATAGTTCGTCTCCCAAATGCCTTGATGTTTCAAGCCTACACATTCCAGCCCGCTGTAGAGTCAAGGGCTGAGTGAGCAAGATGTATTTCCTTGTCCAGCATTTAATTAATATTTTGTTACGAAATTGAGAGGAGTGATCCCGCCGTACTGTAAATTTTGTTAACAAAGCCCAGACTGGTTTATTTCAAATTGTGTCACCTAAACGCTCGAATCCTTATCTGGCAAGGTTTTCTGATACAAACATGAAAGACATCATTGATTTTGCTTTCGTTACGAAATATTTCCTACACAAGCCCCAGAGTCTGCCGGCAGTCTGCCCTGCTCACTGCTGCTGATTCTGCGCCCGCAGCCTTCTCATCTCTAGACTTAGCCGCGAAAGGAGTTTTACTGCATGTTCACCCACGTCAAGCCCACTGTTCGCCACATTGCCCCCGATGACCTCAACGGGCGGCATCTGGTTAAGGTGGTCTATGTGGTTCTAGAGCCTCAATACCAGAGCTCTTTGTCTTCGGCCATCCGGTCGATCAACGCCAGCAACTCTCAAGTAGCCTTCGAAGTCAACGGCTACCTGATTGAAGAACTGCGCGACGCCAACAACTACGCGGCGTTCAAGCAGGATGTGGCCGAGGCTAACGTATTTATTGCCTCGCTGATCTTTATCGAAGACCTAGCCGACAAGGTTGTTGAAGCGGTTGCCCCCCTCCGCGATGGCCTCGATGTGGCTGTGTGCTTCCCTTCTATGCCCCAGGTGATGCGCCTCAACAAGATGGGCAGCTTCTCTATGGCCCAGCTCGGCCAGTCGAAGAGCATGATCGCCTCCTTTATGAAGAAGCGGAAGGAGAAGTCTGGGGCCGGGTTCCAAGACGCCATGCTGAAGCTGCTGCGCACCCTGCCCACGGTGCTCAAGTATCTGCCGGTCGAGAAGGCCCAGGATGCCCGCAACTTTATGCTCAGCTTCCAGTATTGGCTGGGCGGTTCCCCCGAGAACCTGGAAAACTTCTTTCTCATGCTGGCCGATCGCTACGTGATCACCGACAGCCAAATTGAGGGTGCTCCCCAGCCCGAAAGCCTTGACTACCAGGAGCCCGTCACCTATCCCGACATGGGCATCTGGCACCCCATGGCGCCGCACATGTTTGAGGATATCAAGGAGTACCTCAACTGGCACGCCTCCCGCCGCGACATTTCTGAGGATCTCAAGGATCCCCTTGCTCCCACCATTGGTCTGGTGCTCCAGCGCACCCACCTAGTGACTGGGGACGAGGCCCACTATGTGGCCATGGTGCAGGAGTTTGAGTACTTGGGCGCGAAGGTGATCCCTGTGTTTGCGGGCGGTCTAGATTTTTCTAAGCCCGTGAATGCCTACTTCTTTGACCCGGTAGACAATACCAAAACCATTGTCGACGCCGTGGTTTCCCTCACCGGCTTTGCCCTGGTGGGCGGCCCGGCCCGGCAGGATCATCCCAAGGCGATCGAAACCCTCAAGCGCCTCAACCGCCCCTACATGGTGGCATTGCCCCTGGTCTTTCAAACCACCGAGGAGTGGGAAGACAGCGACCTGGGCTTGCACCCCATTCAGGTGGCGCTGCAAATGGCGATTCCTGAGCTGGATGGGGCGATCGAGCCGATTGTGCTCTCGGGCCGCGACGGTCTGACCGGACGGGCAATTTCGCTCCAGGATCGGATTGAATCCATTACCCAGCGGGCAATGAAGTGGGCCAACCTGCGCCGCAAGCCCAAGCTCGACAAAAAGCTGGCCATCACCGTCTTCAGCTTCCCCCCCGACAAAGGTAACGTGGGTACCGCCGCCTACCTGGACGTATTCGGTTCTATCTACAAAGTGCTGGAGGCGATGAAGCAGAACGGCTACGACGTGCAGGATCTGCCCGAGTCGCCCCAAGCCCTGCTCCAGGAAGTCATCCACGATGCCCAGGCCCAGTACGCCAGCCCCGAGCTGAACATCGCCTACCGCATGCCCGTGCGCGAGTACCAGGCCCTGACTCCCTACGCCGAGCGCCTAGAAGAAAACTGGGGGCCACCGCCGGGCAACCTCAACACCGATGGCGAGAACATGCTGGTTTACGGCAAAGCCTTCGGCAATGTGTTCATCGGCGTGCAGCCTACCTTTGGCTACGAGGGCGACCCCATGCGGCTGCTGTTCTCCCGCTCCGCTAGCCCCCACCACGGCTTTGCCGCCTACTACACCTACCTGAATAAAATCTGGGGCGCGGATGCGGTGCTGCACTTTGGCACCCACGGCTCGCTGGAGTTTATGCCCGGCAAGCAGATGGGCATGTCGGGCACCTGCTACCCCGACAACTTGATCGGCAGCATCCCCAACCTCTACTACTACGCGGCCAACAACCCCTCCGAGGCCACGATCGCCAAGCGCCGGGGCTACGCCGAAACTATCAGTTACCTCACCCCTCCCGCTGAGAATGCGGGTCTCTACAAAGGACTCAAGGAACTGAGCGAGCTGATCGGCTCCTACCAGAGCAACAAGGAGAGCGGTCGGGCGGTGCAGATCGTCAACGCCATCATTGAAACCGCGCGCATCTGCAACCTGGACAAGGATGTGGTGCTACCCGAGGGCGACACGGGCGAACTCTCTAACGAAGAGCGCGATGGCCTGGTGGGCAAGATCTACATCAAGCTGATGGAGATCGAGTCGCGCCTGCTGCCCTGCGGTCTGCACGTGGTAGGCAAGCCGCCTACAGCTGAGGAGGCGATCGCCACCCTAGTCAACATTGGCAGCCTCGATCGCGAAGAAGACGGCATCAAGAGCCTGCAGCGGATCATTGCTGAGAGCATTGGCCGGGATATTGATGATATCTACGGGAACAGCGATCGCGGCCACCTCGCCGACGTGCAGCTGCTCTACGACATCAATCAGGGCGTTCGGGCTGCGATCGCCGCCCTCGTCCACGAGCAAATCGATGCTGAAGGGCGTGTCTCTATGGTGTCGCGGCTCAATTTCCTCAATATTGGCCGCAAAGAACCCTGGATCAAAGCCCTCCACGAGGCAGGCTACAAGAACGTCGACACCGATGCCATCAAACCCCTGATGGAATACCTGGAGTTCTGCCTAGAGCAGGTCTGCGCCGACAACGAACTGGGCGCACTGCTGCAAGCCCTCGAAGGCGAATACCTGCTCCCTGGCCCCGGCGGCGACCCAATTCGCAACCCCGATGTGCTGCCTACTGGCAAAAACATCCACGCTCTCGACCCCCAGTCGATCCCAACCACTGCTGCTGTACAGTCGGCCAAAATTGTGGTGGATAGATTGCTGGAGCGGCAGCGACAGGAAAATGGCGGGGCCTATCCCGAGACTATCGCCACCGTGCTCTGGGGCACTGACAACATCAAAACCTACGGCGAATCCCTTGCCCAGATGATGTGGTTCGTCGGCGTCAAGCCTGTGCCCGACTCCTTGGGCCGGGTGAATAAACTGGAGCTGCTCTCCCTCGAAGAGCTGGGCCGCCCCCGCATCGACATCGTTGTCAACTGCTCTGGGGTGTTCCGGGATTTATTCATCAACCAGATGGCCCTGCTCGATCGCGCTGTGAAAATGGCCGCCGAAGCCGACGAGCCTTTGGAGATGAACTTTGTCCGCAAGCACGCCCTAGAGCAGGCGGCAGAAATGGGTCTCTCGGTCCGCGAAGCCGCTACTCGCATCTTCTCTAACGCCTCGGGTTCTTATTCCTCCAACATCAACCTGGCGGTGGAAAACAGCACTTGGGAGAACGAAGCTGAACTCCAGGAGATGTACCTGAAGCGCAAGTCCTTTGCCTTCAACTCCGACAACCCTGGCGTCATGGACAGCAATCGGGGCCTGTTTGAGTCGGCCCTGAAGACGGCGGATGCCACCTTCCAAAACCTGGATTCGTCGGAGATTTCCCTCACCGACGTATCCCACTACTTCGACTCTGACCCCACCAAGTTGGTGGCCAGCCTGCGCGAAGACGGCAAGGCTCCGGCTGCCTACATCGCCGACACCACTACCGCCAACGCCCAGGTGCGCACCCTGTCGGAAACGGTAAGACTGGATGCCCGCACCAAGATGCTCAATCCCAAGTGGTACGAAGGGATGCTTTCCCACGGCTACGAAGGGGTGCGCGAGCTGTCGAAGCGCCTGGTGAATACTATGGGCTGGTCGGCCACTGCCGGGGCAGTCGATAACTGGGTCTATGAAGATGTCAACACCACTTTCATCCAAGACCCAGAGATGTGCAAGCGCCTAATGGATCTCAACCCTAACTCCTTCCGCCGCATGGTCTCGACCCTGCTGGAAGTGAACGGACGCGGTTACTGGGAAACCAGCGACGAAAACCTGGAGAAGCTGCAAGAGCTCTATCAGGAAGTGGAAGACCGCATTGAAGGGGTGGAATAGTCGCTACTGTTTAGTTAATACTTTGAAGCCAGGATTCTCTAAGAGTCCTGGCTTTTTTTAGAACCACAGCTAAACCGTATTAGCCAACCGTCGTCTAACCAGCTATACCTGACCTTGGTACGAGCGGCCCATAAAGCGGAGCGTAACAGGCGTAGTCGGCGCCACTGTGGCGCTGTGGTGTTTAGCGCTCCAGACGACTCCCCGATATTTGCCCGTCACTTCACCGTCGCGGGTTTCAATGTTAGGCCACTGACAATCGTATTCGGCACCAAGAAAACGTAGCTGCATAGGAAGATCCTGTTGCTAAAGAATGCATTTAAGCGAAGACGGAACCATGCACTACAGGGTTGAGAAGAATTATGGCCTTGCTACGTTAAGAGGCCCTGATGTGAAAATTAAATTGACAAATTTGTTACAGAATTTTTTTCATCTATTCCCAAGAGAATTTTGAAATAAGTGCTGCACAACTGTTTGGGACAGTATGCTGCCCCAATTCCTGCCGCTAGCTGTGACTCTTGTCTTAAGCGAAGTCGCCATAGTCGATGAAGCAAAGAATCTATCGCAATAGCAAGCTAAAGCGGTGGAGCGATCGCCCCACCGCCACTTCTCGGTACAGTCCTTTGTGTAGCTAACGGTTTTCCGACCAGCACCGTCAGCCCCGCCAAGGCCAGGGCTGATTTTGAGAAAAAAGTGTACAACCTGATTAAGGAAAGGTCTTGGACGTTACCCTCCCACCACTGACTCCACCTTGACAGCTTCGTCCTCTGCCGCTGCTAGCACCTCAGCAGGAGCAGGTTCGCGGTGGTCAAACTCCAGCTTGCCATCCTGCAAGTCCACCGTGATGGTTGCGCCTTGGGCAAAGGTGGTCTCTAGAATCTTGGTGGCGATCGGGTTCTCCAGCAGGCGCTGGATGGCTCGCTTGAGGGGGCGAGCACCGTACACTGGGTCATAGCCGCTCTCGGCAATGAAGTCGATCGCCGGATCGGCAATCTCCAAACCGATGGTTTGGTCGGCTAGGCGACGCTGCACCCGACGAATTTGCAGGGCCACGATCTTGCGCAGCTCGCTCTTGCGCAGCGAGTGGAAGAGGATGAGGTCATCCACTCGGTTGAGGAACTCGGGACGAAACTGCTTTTGCAGTGCCTTGAGCACCTGGACGCGCATTTCGTCGTAGCGATCGTCGTCGCCCGCTAGCTCTAGAATGTGGTCGCTGCCCAGGTTGCTGGTCATGATTACTACGGTGTTGCGGAAATCGACCCGGTGGCCCTGGGAGTCGGTGATGCGACCGTCGTCGAGCACCTGCAAGAGAATGTTGAACACGTCGGGGTGCGCTTTCTCGACCTCGTCGAGCAGTACTACCGAGTAGGGGTGGCGACGCACCGCCTCGGAGAGCTGGCCGCCGTCTTCGTAACCGACATAACCGGGAGGTGCCCCCACCAACCGCGACACGGCGTTTTTCTCCATGTACTCCGACATGTCGATGCGAATCAGGGCGTCCTCGGTGTCGAAGAGAAATTCGGCCAAGGCGCGGGCCAGTTCGGTCTTACCTACCCCAGTTGGTCCCATAAACAGGAAGGAACCCAGGGGACGGCCCTGGTCGTTCATGCCAGCGCGGGCGCGGCGAATGGCGGCGGCAACGGCCTCCACCGCTTCGTCTTGACCGATCACCCGTTCGTGCAGGTGGCCTTCAAGTTGAAGCAGCTTTTGCCGCTCTGACTCCATCAGCCGGTTGACGGGTATGCCCGTCCACTTGGCGACGATTTCGGCGATGTCGGCCTCAGTGACCTGCTCACGCAGTAGGGTATTGCCTTTGGCCTGCACTTCGACTAGCTGGGCCTCCAGGGTTTCGCGATCGCGCTGGATCTTCTCCAGACTGTCGTATTTGAGTTTGGCGGCCTTGTTGAGGTCATAAGCGCGCTCGGCCTGCTCAATTTGCAGACGAATCTGGTCTTCTTCGTCCTTGAGGGCGTGAATGGCGTCGAGGGCCTGCTTTTCGCTCTGCCACTGACCGCTGAAGGACTGCTGCTTGGCCTGGAGTTCGGCAATCTCTTGCTCAATGCGGCTGAGGCGCTGGCGCGAGGCCTTAGTCATGGAGCCGTTTTCGGCCTCTAGGGATAGCTTTTCCATTTCGATCTGCATCAGGCGGCGCTCGATGCCCTCCAGTTCCTCGGGTTTGGAGGTGATTTCCATTTTGAGCTTGGCAGCGGCTTCGTCCACCAGGTCGATGGCTTTATCGGGCAAAAAGCGATCGGCGATATAGCGGTCAGAGAGCACCGCCGCCGCCACCAGAGCGCTGTCGGCAATATCGACGCCGTGGTACGACTCGTAGCGTTTTTTGAGGCCCCGCAGAATGGAGATGGTATCTTCGGCGCTGGGCTGGCCCACATACACCTGCTGAAAGCGACGCTCTAGGGCGGCGTCTTTTTCGATGTGCTTGCGGTATTCGTCGAGGGTGGTGGCCCCAATGCAGCGCAGCTCGCCCCGCGCCAGCATGGGCTTGAGCAGGTTGCTGGCATCCATGGTGCCCTGGCCCGCTCCGGCTCCGACCACCGTGTGCAGCTCGTCGATAAATAGCACCACCTGTCCGGCAGAGTCGGTGACTTCCTTGAGCACCATCCGCAGCCGTTCTTCAAACTCGCCGCGAAACTTGGCTCCGGCGATCAGACCACCGATGTCGAGGGAAATTAGCGTGCGGCCTTTGAGCGATTCGGGCACCTCGCCGTTGATGATGCGCTGGGCTAGGGCCTCGGCGATCGCCGTCTTGCCCACTCCCGGTTCGCCAATCACCACAGGGTTATTCTTGGTGCGTCGCGACAGCACCTGAATCACGCGGCGGATCTCGTCGTCGCGGCCAATCACGGGGTCGAGCTTGCCGTCGCGGGCGAGCTGGGTGAGGTCAATGCCATATTTCTCTAAGGCATCGTACTGCTGCTCGGGGTTTTGGTCGGTGACTTTTTGGCTGCCGCGCACCGCCTGCACTGCTGCCATCAGCTCAGGGCCTTCGACGTTAAAGCCCCGCAGTAGCCGCCGTCCGATGCGCTCGTCTTCCTGAAAGCCCAGCAGCAGGTGTTCAACTGAGATGAACTTGTCTTTGAGGGTTTGGCGCGCCGCCTCAGCTCCGTCGAGCATGCGATCGAGGCTCTGGCCCAGGTAGAGGTTGTTGTCGACACCGGGGCGTACGCGGGCCTGGCGCTGGGCAAAGGTCTCTAGATCGTCGAGAATCTGGTCGCTGTCGAGGTTGGCCTTGGCGAGAATTTTGTGGGCCAGCCCGTCTTCTTCTTGATCGAGCAGCGCGATTAGCACGTGCTCGACCTCCATATATTGATGTTTGCAGCGGCGAGCCACGTCCTGGGCCTCAACGATGGCGTCCCAAGCTTTGGCGGTAAACTTATCCGGATCGGTTGGCTGCATAATCTCCGTGGGCGGGCAGGCTGCGCTTTGCTTTTTGTAGCGGTTGGACGTTCAGTATATCAGTTGGTCGCTTGGGCCGGCCGTGCCGCCCTCTGGGCCAGCATAGCGGGATTGTCTGCCGCAAACTGTTCAGACCACTGCTGCTGATCCCCTGACAAACGTCCCAGATCGAATCCTAAGACAGCCCATCGCGTCCTGACGGCTAGATCAGGGGCGGTAGGGCAGACTTTGGCCTCGGGTCAAGCATCGTCGGGTCGAACACCACCGATCGATTGCGTCCCTGCCGCTTGGCTCGGTAGAGGGCCTGGTCTGCCTGCTGAATGAGCACCGTGGATGATAGTTTCTGCGAGGGAATGAGGGTACTGATGCCTAAACTAATTGTAATCTGGGAACCCACTGCTGAGTCAGAGTGGGAGATGGCTAGAGCCGCGATCGCCTGATGGATGTGGCGAGCCACCGCGATCGCCCCTTGCCGAATCGTGTTAGGCAAAATGACGGCAAACTCTTCGCCGCCGTAGCGAGCCAGCAGATCGGTGGGGCGACCTAACACCCTCTGGGCAGCCTGAGCGATAGCGTAAAGACAGTCATCGCCCGACTGATGGCCGTAGGTGTCGTTATAGCACTTGAAGTAGTCGACATCAAACAGCAGTAGGGAGAGGGGCAGGCGATCGCGGCGGAGGCGAGCCCACTCTTGCCCGAGGCGCTCGCTAAAGCGGCGACGGTTGGCAATTTGGGTCAGCGGGTCGATGTGGGCCATCTGATCCAGCAGCCCCGTAGCCCGCTGCAGTTCGGCATTGAGCTGGGTCAGGCGCACCTCGGTCCGCTGGCGCTCTTGCAGCTCACTCTGCAGCCGTTGAATCAGGTCGGCCTGGTGAATGGCGAGCGCCAGCTGCGCCGCAATGTCTTCTACCAATTCGACCTCTACCCCCTGCCAGTAGCGCGGCCCTGAGCATTGGTGAATCACAATCAGCCCCCACAGGTCGGCCCCCTTTTGCAGCGGCACCACCAAGCTGGCCTGCACCTGAAACTGGTTGAACAGCTGGCTGTGCTCGTCCAGCAACCTCATTTCGTGAATGTCTCGAATGGCCAGGGTGCCAGCGTTGTGGCGAATGCCCCGGTAGTGATCGCCAAACCCCTGGTGCGGCACCTGGGCCACCATGACCGAGTCCACCCCCGGGGCCACCGCCTCCGACACAAAATTACTGCCTGCTGCCTCATCGGCGGTGAAGCGATAGATGCCTACCCGATCCGCCGCTAAGCACTGGCGAACTTCTTGGGCCGCAACGGCAAAAATTTGCGTCAGTTCAAGGGATTCTCGAATGTGTTGGGTAATTTGCCCCAGGGCGACGGCCCGCTCGTACTGATGTTTGAGGGTGGCCTCGGCCTGCTTTTGGGCGCCAATCGCCGCTTCGGCCTGCTTTTTAGCCCGCAAAATTTCGTCTTCGTACTGAATGCGCTGGCGAATGGGAATCACCACGCAGTCGTTAATGGCGTCGCCCTGGCGCTGCCGCCGCACCCCGTTGGCCAAAATGGGAATATCTTGCCCCGATCGCGATCGCAGCGAAAAGTAAATTTCCGTCACCGCCCCCTGCACCCGCAGCATGGGAAACACGTGAGTTTGATAAAAGATGCGGCTGGCCACGGGCAAAATCGCCACAATGTTTTGGCCCTCTAGCGCCGTTCGCTCCCAGCCCAGCAGCGTCAGCAGCGTGGCGTTGGCGTACTCGATGACGCCGTCGTCGCGCACCGACAGAAACCCGCAGGGGGCGTGGTCGAGCAAGGGGTCTACGCCCTGGGGCGCAGACCTGGGGATAGAACTCCGGTTAACCATAGGTTGGGCCCAAACTGGCCGCCTCCAAATAGGTTTTGATTCGCTGAATGGTTTCGTCGGGATGGCTCATGTGGGGGCAGTGGCCCGTGGCCTCCATCAGGGCCAGGGTGCTGTGGGGCAAATGCTGATGCAGGTATTGCCCTACCTCGGTGGGGGCGATCGCATCGTCTTTGCACTGCAAAATCAGAGAGGGCACCGGTGCCTTGGCCAGATCGTCGCGGTTGTCGCCATAGAAGGTGGCCTTGGCAAACCGCGTGGCAATGGCGGGGTCGGTCGAGCAAAAGCTGTCCTCTAGCTCTTGGGTGAGCTGGGGGCGATCGGAGTTCTGCATCACCACTGGGGCCAAAAAATGCGCCCAGCCAATGTAGTTCTTCTCCATGATGTCGAGCAGTTGGTCAATATCCTGGCGCTCAAAGCCGCCGACGTAGGTATCTTCATTGATATAGCAGGGCGATGGGCCAATCATTACTAGCCGCTCAAAGCGCTCGGGGGCGGCGATCGCCGCCAGCAGGCCGATCATGCTGCTCACTGAGTGACCCACAAAGATTGCCTGTTCCAGCTCTAACGCCGCGCAGATCTCCAAAATATCCTGGGCGTAGCCCTGAAGGTGGCTGTACCGCTGCGGATCGTAGGTGGCTAAGTCTGACTGGCCAAATCCCACGTAGTCAAACAAAACCAGCCGATAGTCGTCTGCAAAGGCGGGAGCCACAAACCGCCACATCTTTTGGTCGCAGCCAAAGCCGTGGGCCATCACCAAGGGTCGCTGACCCTGGCCCACTACCTTGACGTTGTTTCGGCTTAAAACATCCACTGGCATGGTCTACCTTTGCGCTGAGCCCCCATCTTGATTTAGCGTGCCCAATTGCCAAAGCGCAAAAGAAGCCACATCAATCTCTAAACCTGTCTTTAGAAGACGTTAACTAGCGTTGTTTTTCTCAACAATTAGTTATTGATATGTAACCAAGGGTGTTAAAAAATACTTCCTCACTTCGCTGGCGCACCCCGCTACTCCTAGGCTACACCTCGGATTGCCCAATGAGGCAGCAAGCTCAAAAGGGCAGGAGTGCAAAAGAGCAAAGATAGAAGAGCGAAAAAGAAAAGAATGTTGAGGGGCTCGGGTTCCAGCATTTGGGTCCCAATTCAGATTTTCCCGCTATGGCTAAGTGCTAGATCAAACTAGTTTGCCTAGCCAATCCTTTGACTAAAGCAACTGGGAAGGCTGTATTCAAGCACAGGATTCTAGACGTCCTAGGGGCAGAGCCTTGGGCTTTATTGTTTTCAACGCTTTGCGCTTTTGACGGGTTGTGATCGCAGCCATCCAATCATTGGGGCAACAGCTCAAACCAGCCCGTCTAGTAGCGAATGCGAGGGTCAATATAGGCATTCAAAATATCGATCGCAATGCTGATCACCGCCACGATCATGGCGAAAAACACCATCAGCCCCTGCACCACCGGGTAGTCCCGTTGGGAGATTGCTTCGTAGAGGCGGTTGGCTAGCCCCGGCCACGAAAATGTTACCTCCGTGAGCACCGCACCACCCAGCATTGAGGCAAAAGTTAGCCCCAAAATTGTAATCACCGGAATCATCGCATTCTTCAGCGCGTGCACCAGCACAATGCGCCGCTCTGGAATGCCTCGCGCTCTAGCCGCCTCCACGTAGTCTGCTGACAGGGTCTGCTTCAAGTTGACCCGCACCATACGCTCAAATACCCCGCTGATTAGAATCCCTAGAGTGAGGCTAGGCAAAGCCAAGTAGTACAGTGTGGTAAAGAATGCGCCAAAATCGAGGGTCAGCAAGCTATCGAGCAGGTAGAGCCCGGTTGGCCCGGTCGGGGGCGCGGCCCGCAGCGGGTAGCGGGTGCCAATGGGAAACCAGCGCAGCTGCACCGCAAAAATAAGCTGCAAAATCATGCCAAACCAGTACATCGGAATGGCGTAGGTAATGATGCCAAACAGCCGTCCCCCCGCATCCAGCGGCGAGTTGGGGCGCGAGGCCGCCAGGGCACCAACGCTGACGCCCACTACCGTGGCCACAAGCATGCCGCATACCGTTAGCTCAACCGTGGCCGGAAAATGCGCTCGAATGATTTGCCACACGGTTTGGCCCTGGGTTGCGAGAGAAGACCCCAGATCCAGCCGCAGCAAATCTCCCAGGTAGCTCAAGTATTGAATAAACAAGGGCTGATCTAGGCCAAGCTGCGACCTAAGCGCATCCTTCGCCGCCGCCGGAGCCCGCGCCCCCAGCAGTGCATCTACCGGGTCGCCCGGTGTCGACCGCAGTAGCAAAAACACCACCGTAGTGATGGTCAAAATCATCAGCGGGGCCAGCAGCAGCCGAGTGAAGATGTAGTAGCGCAGGGCAGCGGAACGGGAGGACATGGGGAAGTGAGGAAAGTGGGACAGAGAAAGTTTTGAGGGTTTAGTTTTGAATTTTGAGTTGTTAATTGAGTCGTGAACTCAAAACTCAAAATTTAGAACTCACATTCTCGCGTCTTCGTGCATTCATCCTCTCGAAATTTGCCACAGCAGAAACTGCTGCGTGGGCTCCACGGCCACGCCTTCGATGCCGTCCTGGGCAAAGACGTAGTCTTTGTTTTGCCATAGGGGGACGTAGGGCACGTCATCGACCATCATTTGCTGGAGGTCAGCGATCGCCTGCTGACGGGCATCAGGGTCTTGCTCGGCCTGCTGTTTGGCCACGAGCTGATTGGCTTCGGGGCTGTAGTAAAACGAGCCGTTGGCCTGGGATGGGCCTTCTTCGCAGAGGTTGTTGCTGCCTTTCTCGCAGCTCATAAAGGGTTGAATGAAGGTGTCGGGGTCGTAGTAGTCGGGGTACCAGTTGGCCAAAACGATGGGGTAAATTCCTTTGCCCACGTTTTCCCAGAGGGTGGCCCCTTCAGTGTTTTGAACGCTCACCGTCACCAAGCCCGGCAGACCCGCCTCGATCGATTCTTTGAGGGTGTTGGCAACGATGCTGCGGGTGGTAGAGGCCGAGGGATACCAGATTTCTAAAGTCAGTGGCTTAGCCTCTGAGAATCCGGCTTCAGTGAGCAGGGTTTTGGCTTTATCAAAGTCGCCGTCGCCGTAGGCGTCCTTGAACACCGGCTTAGCAATGTCAAAGCTGGCGGGAATCAAGCTATAGAGGGGTTCGGCCTGGCCCTGGAAGACGCGCTCGTTGAGCAGGGGACGATCGATCATGGCGGCGATCGCCTGGCGCACCTTGACATCATTCAGCGGCGTGATCTTTTGGTTGAGGGCCATGTAGTTGATCACGTTGGTGCCCGCCTCGATCACCTGCCAGCCGCCGGAGCCTTCTTCGCGCTCAAGGGCCGCCACCTGCTCGGGGTCAAGGGTTTGGTAGGCAATATCAAGACCGCCGGTTCTAAAGGTGTTGTAGAGGTTGGCGGGGCTGGTAAAGATCTGAATGTCGATGCCCTGGTTGGCAGGGGCGTCGCCCCAGTAGTCGGGGTTGACGTCGAGCTTGATTGAGTCGCTGGTGAAGCCCGACAGCTTGTAGGGGCCGGTGCCGACAAAGCTATCGGGCTTAAAGCTGCCGGTGCCAATCTCGTAGCTCTCGGGCGAGATCGGGGTGACGCCCGAGAAGCTCAGCAGGGCAGGGAATGCCGCAAAGGGGGTTTTGAGGGTCAGGGTAAGCTCGTAGTCCCCCGTGGCTTCGGCGGTGGCAATTTTGTCAGACAGCAGGTAAGCGGGGCGACCGCCATTTTCCATAAACCGCTGGATGGAAAAGGCCATCACCTCGGCATTGAACGGGGTGCCATCGTGGAGGGTGACATTGTCCCGCAGGGGAATGGTGTAGGTCAGGCCGTCATCGCTGACAGTGGGTAGCTCGGTAGCGAGCTGGGGCACCAGGTTGGTGGTGCCAGGCTCGTAGGTGTAGAGGCGATCGCCCAAGTTATAGAGCAAAATGCCGGGAAAGGTTTCGTAGGCGTCGGCGGGGTCGAGGGTGCGGGCGGTGAGGGTGGTGCCAATGGTAACGCGGCCATCGCTATCACCAGCAGGGGCATCGGCAGCGGGTTGATCGTTGCCGGCGCAGCCTAGGGCGATCGCAAATACCAGCCCAAACAGTCCCATAAACTGCACCACCCGCCGCCAAGGCTGCCGTGCCCAAATTCTGTTGCCTTTACCCATCCACGACACCAAAGAGTTCATCAGGTTTTATCTAGCTAACTGGCCAACACTGGGATAGTTGTATCACCCTTTGGGGACTAGGGGGAGTGGGGGAGTGGGGGAGTGGGGGAGTGGATGGGTAGGGGGTGGATGGGTAGGTTGGTCTCCTTACTCCTTACCCCTCATTCCCTACGGGCTCACCGACCTTGTCCCCTGCGAATCGTTTCCATACTGCATCGGTGAATAGGTGTGACAGCAGCCCTAGAGGGCCAGCAAAGAAACATAGGGCGAGGGAATGGCGCGTGAAGACACCGCTTTCCTGGCCTTGCCAGTAGATCCAGCGACCGACGAATAGGTCGAAGGCGAGAAAGTGGACCCAGCCGGTGGCGGTAACGTGGGGCTGGGCAAAGACTGCTGCCAGGTCGCTCAGGCTGAGGTTGGGGTCGGAGAGGGCCTCGATGCCTTCGACGTTGGTAAAGCTGGTGACGAAGAGAAACAGGTATAGCCCGGCTAGGGCAGCAAAGGGGAGGAGAGAACCCATAACGGTGCGGGTGAGTTTGGTGTTGGGCACCAGTATCATCAGGGTCCAAAAGGGGAGCACAAAGAGGTTGGCGCTGCTAAACAGCAGCTCTAGCAGATTGGCATCGACGGTCATAGGGGGAGTGTTGCTCTAGAGGACTGTCCTTAGTGTAAGCAGTTCCCGTAGGGTGCATTCGCGCAGCAATGCACCATCCACTTGAGCTACAGGTTCCATGCCAGAAGAATAGGGAATTTAGCTATGGGTTAGGGCAGAATCGGGCGGAGGGCAGCGGACCTTGCGATAAAGCCAGATTAACCGCTGGGGACATTTCGATTGTCCCCAGACCCCCTCGTCCAGGGCCGTGCCGCCGCCCTGGACCCAACGGAAAGGATTGGCCAATCATCGGTTTAAACTTCTGTCTTGCAAATGGGTCTGTAGGTAACACTCAACTCTGCGGTTACAGCTCCCACCCTCACCTTCCTCACTTACCCATCTACTCATCCACTCTCCCACCCATCCACTCTCCACCCCATCACTCCCTTACACCATCTCCTCAATCTCTTCCGCCTGGGGATGAAAGTACTCATAGATCTGCTGGGCCAGCTGGGGGCCAATGCCGGGGACGGTGGCGAGCTGTTGAGGGCTAGCTTCGCGGATGTAGTCGATGGAGCGGAAGGCGGCCAGTAGTTCTTTCTGGCGGTGCTGGCCCAGACCGGGAATTTCAGAGAGGCGCGATCGCCGCATCCGATCCGTCCGCTTTTTCCTGTGGAAGCTGATGGCAAAGCGGTGGGCCTCGTCACGCAGGCGGCGTAGCAGCTGCACGCCGGGCTGGTCGGCTTCGGTGGGCAGCGGGATCGATTCGCCGGGCAGGAAGATCTCTTCGCGCTTTTTGGCTAGGCTGACGACGTTAATGTCTTGTAGTAGGTTGAGTTCTTTTAGAACTTCGACCACGGCCGAAAGCTGGCCTTTGCCACCGTCGATCATCACTAGGTCGGGCCAATCGGGGTTGCCCAGGCGTTGCTTCGTGGGGTCGGTGGCGTAGCGGCGAAAGCGGCGGCGAATCACCTCGGCCATGCTAGCGAAGTCGTCGGAGTGGCCCGGCTTCACCTCGGGATTTTTGATTTTGTAGTGGCGGTAGTGCTGTTTGGCGGGCATGCCATCGACAAACACCACCTGGGAGGCGACGGCGTCGGAACCTTGGATGTGGGAGATGTCGTAGCCTTCGATGCGCTTGGGCAGGTCGGGCAGATCGATCGCGATCGCCAGATCTTGCAGAGCCTGAATGTTGCGATCGGCGGCGGCTTGGGTGCGGGCCAGTTCGTACTGGGCGTTGCGCTCGACCATTTCAATCAGCTCGGCCTTGGTTTGGCGCTGGGGTACCTCGACGGAAACCTTGCGGCCTCGGCGCTGGGTGAGGTATTGGGTCAGCATGTCGCCCTCGGGCAACTCGTGCTGGGCAAGAATCAGGGCCGGGATTTCGACCGCTTCTACGGTTTGGTAGTGGTCTTCCAGCACTCGCTGGAGAATTTCGCCCGGTGTGCCCGACTCGGCATCGGCGGTGAAGCCTAGGCGGCCCACTAGGCGACCGGCCCGCACCTGAAAGATCTGCACGCAGGCGTGTTTGTCGTCGGCAGCAAGGGCGATCGCATCCCTTGACACTGTGTCATCGGGCAGCGCCACCTTCTGATCGGCACAGAGCCGCTCTAAGCCTCGGATTTGATCCCGCAGGCGGGCTGCTAGCTCAAACTTGAGGTCTTCCGCCGCCTTCTCCATCTGGGCGGTGAGAATATCCACTAATTCGGTGGTGCGGCCCTGGAAGACCATGACGACGCGCTGCAGGGTCTTGTGATAATCTTCCGGCGAGATTAGCTGTTGGCAGACACCGGGACAGCGGCCAATGTCGTAGTTGAGACAGGGGCGATCGCGATGCACGGGCTGAGGTCGCTGCCTCAATGGGAATATCCGCTTCACCAGATGCAGGGTGCTGCGCAGCAGGCCCACATCGACGTAGGGACCGTAGTAGCGATCCTTCAGGCTCTTGCGCCGCTTGCGGGTGATAAAAATGCGGGGGTAGTCTTCCGACCAGGTGACGCAGAGGTAGGGATACTTCTTATCATCCTTCAGCAGCACATTGAAGTGAGGCTGATTCTGCTTAATCAGGTTGGCTTCTAGGGCCAGGGCCTCGGCCTCGGTGTCGGTAACGATAAATTCGATATCGACAATCTGCATCACCATCACGGTAATGCGCGGCATGTGGCCATGAAAGTCGCGAAAGTACGATCGCACCCGCGTACGCAAACACTTCGACTTGCCGATGTAGAGCGTCTGGTCACGGCCGTCTTTCATAAAGTAGACCCCCGGCTCTTTGGGAATCTCTTTAAGCCGCGCCTCAAGGCGCTCGGGGTCGTTAACTAAGGTGATGGGTTGAACCGAAGTCACAGGCGCTAGCAGCTAAACCTCTGTACTAACCAGGATAGCGGCAATTTCATGCCGCAAAATTCTCCTAGGCAGACGGTTTTCCGCCGTAAAAAGGAGTGATATGTTTGGATCACATGTTGGCCCGTTACCGGCTTCAGTATATGTGCGCATTCGAGCAGGTTGTTTATATACCTGCTTCATGGTCGCTTGCGATCCCGGCTAGAACTGTAAAGATTGATTTTGTAAGCGTTTCTTTCTGGAAACCTCTCGCCCTCGATGTAGTTAGTATTACATCCTGTTCCTGATCGTTCCTGTCACTATCTTGCCCACATGACTCCCCAAGAATTTGAAACTCGCTATCGCGAGCAAATTAGAGATATTCTCAACCAGCTCCAGTCGGCCATGGCGACTTCGTCCCAGCTTGAGAACACCATTACCGATATTGGTGCAGCTGTTCAGCTGTTAAGCCGAGATGTAGAGCGCTATCTGGCCGAGCAACAGTCGGGGTCGGGGGGCGGCAGCCTGTCGTAGCGTCGGTCCGCGTTTACAGAAGAGTTGAAGGTGCTAGGAGAGCGTTGGCGGGTCGAAACATTGCAAAACTACTGTTCCAACCCGCGAACCTTTCAACCAGCGGGTCAAATCTAAGCTCGACTTAAACTCGGTGGCTCACTCTGACTGGGGCGATCGCACAACGGTGTGAATCGCCTGGGTGAGCTGCTGAAGGGCAATAGGTTTGACCAGGTACTGCTGCGCCCCCAAGGCCAAGGCGCGCTGCTGGTCTTCGGCAAAGGCATAGCCCGACACAACGATGACGGGCAAATTTTGCCATGGAGCAGACGATCGCAGCTGTTGGAGCAGAGTGTAGCCATCAATTTCGGGCAACCCTAGATCGAGCAGTAGCAGATGGGGCTGAAACTCTTTTAGATGCTGCTGTAGGTCTAGCCCATGGGGCAGCGCCAGTACCCTAAACCCAGAGTAGGTGAGATAGTCGGCAAAAAATAGACGGTTGCCCCTGTCGTCCTCTACCACAACGATGCGAAGCTGACCATCAGCAGTGCTGGATGGAGATGTCACCATTACCCTTAGATCCTACTCTGAGAACTGGCACCACCAGAACCGCGAGTCGTTCTGATAACCCAATGAGTTGCACCCTGGATACTAATGAATGGCGTAGCCCAGCATGAGGTCAAAGCCAGGCAAGTTAATGCAATCCTTAACTCAGTTACTCACATCTTAATGGGTGCTTCACTGGTGACTCAGTCGCTGTAACGACTTTTGTAGGTTTGTTTACAGCGTTAATCACAGTTTTATATCAAACCTAAGTTCGATATCACCGCTGCGACCAGGGTAGTAAGGCAGCTTGGTAGAGGTTTTGGCGTAGACACAACTAGGCCGTAAGGCCTACGCCCTGAACGGTTTACGGAATACAAATGATTATCGCCGACTGCCAGATTATGGAGCGCCTGGCAGAAATTCAGCAATGCGATCGATCGCCGCTTCTAGCACATCCGGCGGATGCACTAGGGCAATCCGCACATAACCCTCGCCCGCCTTGCCGAAGCCTATACCAGGGGCCAAGGCTACGCCAGTCTGCTCGACCAAGCGCAGACAAAACTCCTTAGAGCGCTCACTCCAAGGGTTGGGCAGTTTGGCCCAGAGATACATGGTGGCGTCGGGCTTAGGCACCGCCCAGCCAATGCGATTTAACGCCGCCACCGCTGTGTCGCGTCGCTGGCGAAAGGTGGCAACCATGTTGTGTACGGTGTCTTGGGGGCCGGTGAGGGCAGCGATCGCCCCCCGCTGAATGCCGGGATACTGGTTGAAATCTACGTTGGCCTTGATCTGACGCAGAGCGGTAATGATCGCTGCGTTGCCGATCGCATACCCCACCCGGAAGCCTCCCATGTTGTAAGACTTCGACATGGTGAAGAACTCGATGGTGCAGGTCTTGTCGGGGTCGGCCTGAAGGGCCGATATGGCTGGCTTCCCCGTAAAGGTTAGGTCAGCGTAGGGGAAGTCATGGGCCAGCACCAGGTTGTGCTGCTGACAAAAAGCCACCGCCTCTTGCCAAAAATCGAGCGAGGCCGTGGCGGTGGTGGGATTGTGGGGGTAGCTCAGCACCATCAGTCGCGATTGTTCCAACACCGCCAGAGGAATGTCGGCAAAGCGGGGTAAGAACCCATCTTCTGCAATCAGAGGCATGGGATAAATCTGCCCGTTGGCCAGGTACACCCCCCCGGCGTGGGAAGGGTAGCCCGGGTCCATCAGCAGGGCAAAGTCGCCGGGGTTGAGCACTGCCAGGGGGAGGTGGGCGGTGCCTTCCTGGGAGCCGATTAGCAGAAGCACCTCGGTCTCAGGATCGACGGCTACATCAAACTTATCGGTATACCAGCGAGCAGCGGCTTCACGAAACGCTTGAGTCCCTGAAAATAGGCAGTAGCCGTGGGTGGTGGGGTCGCTCAGGGCGGTGGCGATCGCCTCTAACACATGGGTTGGCGTAGACAAATCTGACGACCCCAACGACAGATCGACAATCGACTGGCCCGTTGCTCGAGCCGCTGCCTTAGCCCGATCCATATCGGCAAACACGTTGGCCTGTAGAGGCATCATCCGCTGGGCGATTTGCATGGCGCTGGGGAAGTTAGGTCAGTCTGCCGCTGGTGGGACAGAGTTAGGCGGAACGAATTGATCAGGGAATACTTAATTATAAAACCTTTGTATCAACCCCGATTTTTAGGGACTTCTGGAGGGATTACTGAATCAGTCGCAGTCAAGCGTTGTTTTCCTCTCGCTTAGGGCAGCGGTTTAAATTGATACGCATAATACATTCATCAGCGATCGGGCTCTCTACAAATTTTTTAATGCTCTTTTAGCCTGGTGGTCTCCCTGCCATGAACCAAGTCCGGCCTACGTCTTTAGGAGATGCCTACCCAGCCCTATGCAACTTTTTGCGGCTTACCTCACTGACTCTGTCTGCCCCTCAGCTAGCGCTAACGGTCCAGGTGGGCGACGACTGGCGCCACGGCGGGGTAATGAACTACGGTCAACTGCCCGCTGTCACTCTGCGAGAGGTGCTGTCCAGCCAGCCGATGGAGGCAACATTTCTAGAATGCGATCAGCTTTCCCTTAGCACTCACAGCCAATCGGGTCTACCTGCCGAAGCCAGCCCGATGCCAGTGCTGGTAGGGCGTTTGCACAGCACCGACCATCGGTATAACTTTACAATTTATGTGCCTGGCTTGGCCGTAGATGGGCTAAGCGAGGTGCAGATTAAAACCCTTCAGTACCTCACCCAGCAGCTGCTCTTGTGTCTGGCTCTAGCCCAACCCGCTACCCCATCGCTGCCGCATGCAGGGGCGCCCAGACTGACGGCGGGTGCACCCCTTGACGGTGTCGATTTTCTGTCGCGGGTGGTGACGCTAAACCCCGGTGGTGCTATCTACGATCGCGTTCAGCATGGCCATCCTCGGTTGGCTGATTTGGTGGCCCAGCTCCAGTCGTGCCTGTCTTACAAGCAGTTGGGCCAGCTGTTAGGGACCTATTTGCCCTATTTTTTTCCGCATCAGTCGGGGCGTCTGGTGCTGTTTTCGACCTCTTCTGAAAGCTTTACAGTTCTCACCGAGTGGGGCGATGCTAAGCCCTTAGCCGTGGTAGAACAGCAGTGTTGCTATTCCCAGGAGCAACTGCCGTTTCAGCCGTCCTGCATTGGTCAAGAATGCCACCAGTGCCAGGTAAGCCATTACCCCCAACAGGCTACTAGGTGCATCGTGCTCGGCATGGTGAATAACACCACCTGTATTGTGCAGCTGGTGCAGACCGAGGCAGACCCCTTTACTTCGGTGCAGACGGCGCTGCTAAAAAAGCTGTCGGAGCAAATTCTGTTTGTGATGCAGCGGCTGCTGCTGCTCGAAGACCTGCAAGATCAGGCGCTAAAGGATCCGCTAACGGGGTTGCTCAACCGCCGCCATGCCGACACCGTGCTTAACAGCCTGTGCCACGCCACCAAACAGCAAAATATCAGCATTATTTTGATCGATATTGACCATTTCAAAGCTGTCAACGATACCTATGGCCACCAGGCAGGCGATGCCGTGCTCAAAAATATTGGCATGCTGCTGCGGGGCCATGTGCGAGCTCAGGATATCGTCTGTCGCTACGGCGGTGAAGAATTTTGTATGGTGCTGCTCGACACTACCCCTGAAGTCGCCCTAAAACGAGCCGAAAAAATTCGTCGGGCTGTGAAGTATGTCACTAATTCCTTCAATGGCCAAACGCTGCCACCGATCAGTATTTCTCTAGGTGTGGCAAGCTTTCCTCACCACGGTGAAACCCCACAAGCTTTGGTTACCCTGGCTGACAAGGCACTGTACTGGGCCAAAAACCACGGACGCGATCGCGCCATCAGCGTCGACCACATGCTCTCTAGGGCTGAGGTCTCTTAAACCCTTAGCCATAAGCCACGGCGGGTAATCGCTGGTGCAAGGTTTAGGGACTGCCTTTTAACCCTAAACCCTGCACCCCTTTCAAGGTCTAGTCAAGCTTGTCAATCTGCGATCGCAGTTGCTCTAGCTCGGCATCTACTTCTGTTGACTCGGTGACGGGAATAGCTGTCTGAGCGGCAGGTAGCTGCCCCTGGTCTACGGTGCCACCCGCTAGCTGAGCCTTCATCGCTGCTAGCTCCGAGTCCACATCGCCACCGGCTTCGAGGGAAGCAAACTGGCTTTCCAAGTCAGCTCCAGCTAGCTCTACTGCCGCTTGAGATCTAGCCTCCATTTGCAGCACCTTTTCTTCCATGCGCTCAAAGGCCGCCATGGCACTGCCGGTGTTGAGGCTGCTGGTGGTGTTTTGCAGTTGCTCGTTAGCCTTGGCGGCACTGGCCCGCGCCTTGAGCATATCTTTTTTGGTCTTGGCCTCAGATAGCTTGCTCTCCAAGCCAATCAGGTTGCGTTTGAGCTGGTCCACAGTGGCGCTTTGGCCATCCAACTGAGTCTTGAGGGCAACAGCGGTTTCAGCCTGGGTTTTCTTGCGCAGCAGTGCCTGCTTTGCTAATTCGTCATCACCCTTTTGCAGGGCTAGTTGAGCCCGCTGTTGCCAGGTGTTGGCCTCACTGCTAGCCCGCTCATACTGCTGCTGCACCCGCTTCTGGCTGGCGATCGCGCCCGCCACCGCCTGGCGCATTTGCACCAGGTCTTCCTGCATGTCAATGATGGCCTGGTCTAGAATCTTCTCTGGATTCTCCGCCGAACTCACCGCCGCATTCAGGTTAGAGCGAACCACTCGGCTAACGCGATCAAATAACCCCATGACGTGCTGCTTCCTTAATCTATGGTGTTGCGATGGTCTTTCCTAGTTTACAGAAAGTCAGAGGGGATCGGGGGGGTAGGGAAGGAAGGTGAGGAGGGTAGAGAAGAGGAGGAGGTAAGACATCTCCTTATCTTCCCCATCTCCCTCATCCCCTCATCCTCCCCATTCACCCCAAATTCTCCGCATCCCACTTCAGCACCGACGCATTGACCCCCTGCTCGCGCTTGAGCTTGGCGTCTTTTTCAAACCACTGGATAATCTGCACGGCGGTCAAAGCGTCGATGGGGGTATTGGTATCAGCGGCAATGACTCGCAGCAGCTTGCTGGTGGAGATGGTCAGCCGGGCCAAAAATTTCTCGGGGGATGACAGCAGCGCCTTGTCGACTTCCGACGATTCTTCTGGAGTGAGAAATTGGAGCGATTGGTCAAGCATGGTTCAAGGCGGGGAAACGTCAAAGGACAGCTATAGCGATCGCGCTGCCTCAGTTTTTGCCAAGGGTAAGGACTCTCCTAAGCGCGGTGGTCGCTATACATTACATAGTGTCAGACCCTACTGAGGTTGGCAAAAGCCCTGCAAAAAGGAGAAAAGCGGCTGCTAGGAATGCCCAGCGCCGCCTTTATTTGGAGAGGGTTGTTCTAGATCTACGTTTTGCGCAGAACTTTGGATGCTTTAACTCTCAAACTGCTGGGCTAAGGCCCCAGCTATCGGCCGCCGTACACAGCAGCAGGCCCTAAATATTTAACTCCCGCTCCACAGCGTATTCCCACCTGCTCAGGTTTATGGGTAAGGCTCCGCCCTGAAACTGAACGGCTCGGGCCTTCTAGTCGAGCCCCTGCACCAGGTAGCCGCAGCGATGCTCACCCCTCACCAGCCAATGGGTGCGCTGCACCGTGCAATCGGTCAGCGCCACCTGAAACATTTCTAGCTCGTGGCCACAAACGCTGGGGAACGACTCCGCAATGTGGGAAATGGCGCAGTTGTATTCGGTGATGATGTATCCAGGGCCGGTCTGGCGCACGTCGCCATCGCTGACCTCGTGCCACTCAGACATGTAGCCCTCGGCCTGGCGGATCTGCACTAGCCGAGCCACTCGTTCGCCTAGGCTGCCGGTGCCGATGCGATCGCGGTACTCTAGGGCCTTGCGCTCCCACTGTTTGCGTAGCATGGTGCCCACCTGGTCTTGGCCCATGGTGGCGGCCATAGTATCGAGCAGAGAGAGCGCAAATTCATCGTACTTAGCGGGGTAGCGATCGCGCCCCTTGGCACTGATCTGATACAGGTGGTTAGGTCGCCCCATGCCCTCCTGCACCGTTCGGTGCTCAATCAGCGCTTCCGCTTCTAAATCCTTTAGATGGCGACGAATGGCCTGGGCACTCACCTCAAAGTGCTCTGCCAGGTCATGGGCTGTCGCCTCGCCCTGCCTGAGCAGATACATCAAAATGTCGTCTTTTGTAGAGGTAGAGGGTTGCTGCACAGAGGTCATGGCGTTGGCCCACAGTAAGACTTATAGAGGACATAGTCACAGGAGACTATACCTACCCAGACTAGGGTTATCCCAGTCCATCGGACGATAATCTACTTTGACAACCTTTATGTTGTTAAACTAGTCTAAGATTCAGTTAGACAACTTAAAAGTTGCTTTAATTGTATAAAATTATTGGGCTGTGTAGCGTACCAATCCCGTAATGACTGACCTCAAACCCAACCAGGCCACCGACAAGAACCTAGAGCTCATGCGCAACTTTGCCCAGAGCTACGCCAAGCGCACCGGCACCTACTTCTGCTCTGACGCTGGTGTGACTGCTGTGGTACTTGAAGGTCTAGCCAAACACAAAGATGACCTCGGCGCACCCCTGTGCCCTTGTCGCCATTACGAAGACAAGGGGGCTGAGGTCAAGGCCATCTACTGGAACTGTCCCTGCATCCCCATGCAGGAGCGCAAAGAGTGCCACTGCATGCTCTTTCTCACGCCCGATAACCCCTTTGCGGGCGAGCAGCAAGACATTACCTTCGAGACCATCCGCGCCGAAACCAATAAGTTCTAGTCGTCTGCTCGTCAGATTTCCGTCTAATCCCGATTGTGCAGCCCGTTCTAAAGAGTCGCGTCATGAGTGCTTCCGTTCAAACCCTTGTTAGCCAGCCCTATAAGTACGGCTTCACTACCGACATTGAGGCCGACGCCATTCCTCGCGGCCTCAGCGAAGACGTGGTGCGCATGATCTCAGCCAAAAAGAATGAGCCAGCTTTCATGCTGGAGTTTCGGCTGAAGGCCTACCGCAAGTGGCTGACGATGAAAGAGCCTGCCTGGCCTAACGTCAAGTATCCGCCCATCGACTACCAAAATATCGTCTACTACTCGGCCCCCAAGACCCAGCCCAAAAAACTCGGCAGTCTGGATGAAGTAGACCCTACCCTGCTTGACACCTTCGAGAAGCTAGGCATCCCCCTCTCGGAGCAAAAGCGGCTGGCCAACGTGGCAGTCGATGCCATCTTTGACAGCGTGTCGGTGGCCACCACCTTCAAAGAAAAGCTGGCGGAGTCGGGCGTCATCTTCTGCTCGATCTCTGAGGCGCTACAAGAGCACCCCGACTTGGTGCAGAAATACCTCGGTACGGTGGTTCCCGTAGGCGACAACTACTTCGCGGCGCTCAACTCGGCGGTGTTTAGCGATGGCTCCTTTGTCTATATTCCCAAAGACACCCAGTGTCCGATGGATCTGTCTACCTACTTCCGCATTAACAACGGCGACTCCGGCCAGTTTGAGCGCACGCTGATTGTGGCCGAAGCCGGTAGCTCGGTGACCTATCTTGAGGGCTGCACAGCCCCCATGTACGACAGCAACCAGCTCCACGCTGCGGTCGTTGAACTGGTTGCCATGGATGATGCCAGCATCAACTACTCCACCGTTCAGAACTGGTACGCCGGGGACGAAAACGGCAAGGGCGGCATCTACAACTTCGTCACCAAACGCGGCCTCTGCGCTGGGAAGAACTCTAAAATTTCTTGGACTCAGGTTGAAACTGGCTCGGCTATCACCTGGAAGTATCCCAGCTGCGTGCTAGTGGGCGACAACTCCGTGGGTGAGTTTTACTCAGTGGCGTTGACGAACAACATGCAGCAGGCCGACACCGGCACCAAAATGGTGCACGTGGGCAAAAACACCCGCAGCACCATTATCTCTAAGGGCATTTCGGCAGCGAACTCAAAGAACAGCTACCGAGGCTTGGTGAAAATTGGCCCTAAAGCCACCGGGGCGCGCAACTACTCCCAGTGCGACTCGATGCTGATTGGTGATACCTCTGGAGCTAACACGTTCCCCTACATTCAGGTGCAGAACAGCACTGCCCAGGTGGAGCACGAAGCTTCAACCTCTAAAATCGGGGAAGACCAGCTGTTCTACTTTGCCCAGCGGGGCATTTCGCCGGAAGATGCGGTGTCGATGATCATCAGCGGCTTTTGCCGCGATGTGTTTAACAAGCTGCCCATGGAGTTTGCCGCTGAGGCGGACAAGCTGCTGGCACTGAAGCTAGAAAACACCGTTGGGTAGATGGGTAGGGTGCATTCGCAACGCAATGCACCTGCGGGGATCTCGGTGGGGATGGTGCATTGCTTCGCGAATGCACCCTACGAATTCTCGGTGAGAGACAGAACTCCCAATCTAAAATCGCAAATCTCAAATTTCAACGCGCAGGAGCATGGTGGGCGGTGCCCACCCTACGGGAAAGGAACCATGATTAACGACAACAGCGAAATCGTTCTCTCGGTACGCGACCTCCGCGCCACCGTAGATGGCACCGAAATTCTCAAGGGTCTGAACCTGGAGGTAAGGGCGGGGGAAATTCACGCCATTATGGGTCTCAACGGCTCGGGTAAGAGCACGTTCTCTAAGGTGCTGGCCGGCCATCCAGACTATGAAGTTACCGCTGGGGAGATTCACTTTAAAGGACAGGACGTTCTTGAGCTAGATCCCCACGATCGCGCCACTGCCGGTATCTTTCTCGCCTTCCAGTACCCGCTCGAAATCCCTGGCGTCAGCAACCGTGACTTTTTGCGGGTGGCCTTTAATGCCCACCGCAAAGCCCGGGGCGAAGACGAAATCGACGTATTTGATTTCGACGACCTGATCGAAGAGAAGCTGGACCTGGTGAAGATGGATGCGTCGTTTCTCGATCGCAGCGTCAACGAGGGCTTCTCGGGCGGCGAGAAAAAGCGCAACGAAATTCTGCAAATGGCGCTGCTAGAACCGGCCTTGTCGATTCTGGATGAAACCGATTCAGGGCTCGATATTGACGCGCTCAAAACTGTGGCCGGTGGGGTAAACCAGCTGGCCAACGCTCACAATGCCGTGGTGCTGATTACCCACTATCAGCGGCTGCTCGATTACATCGTGCCCGACTTTGTCCACGTGATGGCTGACGGTCGCATCATTACGACCGGCGGCAAAGACCTGGCTAAGCAGCTAGAGTCGCGTGGCTACGAGTGGGTGCTGGAGGAATTTCGCACGGGGGTGACGGCGTAATGGCAAGTTCGGTGTCTGACGTGAGCGTGCTAAGAACGGCTGACCAGCGCGATGCTTACCTGAAAGGGTTGGTCCAGATCGCCCAGGCGGCTGTGCCCGAGAGCTTGGTACTGGCTGAGGTGCGATCGCGCGCCGCCTCCTTCCTAAACGAGCAAACCTTTCCCTCGACCCGACAAGAAGACTGGCGCTTCACCGACCTGTCAGCAATGTTGGGCATCGACTTTGCCACGGCTGGAGAGTCTTTTGTCACTGAGGCCGATATTGCTGAGCTGCGCCTGTCAGAAACTGCTGGCGCTCAGGTGGTGGTTGTTAACGGACGAGTCAGCCGCGAGCTGTCTCAACTCCATGGATTGTCAGAAGGGGCAATTGTTGGTTCACTGGGCGATCGCCCCGAACTCCAGAGCCAATTGGCCGAACGCCTCGCTCAGGCCAGCGGCAACCACGAAGTGTTCACAGCCTTAAACACCGTAGGCTTTGCGGATGCTGTGGTGGTTTGGCTGCCTCGCAACCAGGTGGTTGAAACTCCGATTCAAATTATTTATGTATCCCAGGCGCAGGGCGATTCTCTGTTCGTTCAGCCTCGCTGTTTGGTGGTCGCTGAGTCGGGTAGTGCCCTTACCTTGGTAGAAGATTATTGGGGCGATTCAACGGCAACCCACTTCACCAATGCCGTCACCGAACTGTGGCTCGACGCCAACGCCCAAATTACCCACAGCCGCATCGAGCGAGAGGGCGCGGGCACCTTTCACATCGGCAAGACTGTGGTAACCCAGGCCCGCGATAGCCAATACATCGGCACCGCCGCCGGGTTTGGCGCCAAACTGGCTCGCCACAACTGGGAGGTTTACCAAACCGGGGAGCAAACCACCACTAGGCTCTACGGATTGGCGGCGATCGCCGACACTCAACAGGCCGATACCCACAGTCTCGTCGCCCTCAGCCATCCCCACGGGATCATGGAGCAGGAGCACAAGGCAATTGTCGATGGCAGAGCCCACAGCGTTTTTAACGGGCGCGTAGCTGTGGCTCAAAAAGCCCAGCTCACCAGCGCTAGCCAGCTCAACCGCAACCTGCTGCTGTCTGACCAAGCTCGGGTCGATACCAAACCTCAGCTCGAAATCGTGGCTGACAACGTCAAGTGCGCCCACGGGGCGACGGTGAGCCAGCTTCAGTCAGACGAGATTTTTTACCTGCAAAGTCGCGGCATTAGCGCTCCCCAAGCCCAGCGATTGCTGATCTATGCTTTTGCTATGGAGATCTTAGACAGGATACCGGTTGAAACGCTGCGATCGCGTCTGGCTGCCACCATCGCCCAGTGGTCCTGACCCTCTACCCATCCACCCCCTTACCCCTATGACTGTCGCTCAGGAACTCACCCTCGCCGCTAAGGTTCGTGCCCACTTCCCGATTCTGCATCAGGAGGTGAATGCTCAGCCGCTGGTTTACCTCGACAACGCCGCCACCTCGCAGAAGCCCAAGGCAGTGCTAGACGCATTGCAGCACTACTACCAGAACGACAATGCAAATGTGCATCGAGGGGTGCACAACCTCAGTGCTCGGGCCACTGAGTCCTATGAGGGCGCGAGGGATAAAGTGGCGGCCTTTGTCAAAGCCACTAGCCGCAACGAGATTGTGTTTACCCGCAACGCCAGCGAAGCCATAAACCTAGTGGCCTACGCCTGGGGCATGAGTACGCTCAAAGCAGGGGATGAAATCATTCTCTCGGTGATGGAGCACCACAGCAATCTGGTGCCCTGGCAGTTTGTGGCTCAGCGCACTGGGGCGGTGCTTAGGTTTGTAGGGCTAACCGCCGACCAATCTTTTGACCTTGACCAGTATCGTGAGCTGGTCAATGATAAGACTCGCCTGGTGTCCGTCAACCACGTTTCTAACACCTTGGGCTGCATCAACCCGGTAGAAGAGATTATTGACCTTGCTCACCGCCACGGAGCCAAGGTGCTGATTGATGGTTGCCAGAGCGCGCCTCACCTGCCGCTCAACTTGCCCGCCCTAGGCTGCGACTGGTTCGTGGCCTCGGGCCACAAGATGTGTGCCCCGACCGGCATCGGGTTCCTCTACGGCAAACTGGAGGTACTGGAGGCTATGCCCCCCTTTATGGGTGGTGGCGAAATGATTGCCGATGTGTTTTTAGATCACTCCACCTATGCGAGTTTGCCCCACAAGTTTGAGGCGGGAACTCCGGCTATTGCCGAGGCGATCGCTCTGGGAGCAGCCGTAGACTATCTCTCGACCCTGGGCATGGACAACATCGCTGCCTACGAGCACGAGTTGACGGCCTATCTCTACCAGCAGATGCAGACGATTCCCGAAGTCACTCTCTACGGCCCGCTTCCCCAAGCCGACGGCAGTGGACGAGCAGCCCTGGCTACCTTCACCGTCGAGGGCGTTCACGCGCAGGATTTGTCTACCCTGTTGGATCAGTCAGGCATTGCCATTCGCTCGGGTCACCACTGCACCCAACCGCTGCACCGCGTTTTAGAGGTAGATTCCACCGCACGGGCTAGTCTCTATTTCTATAACACCAAAGCCGAAATCGATAGCTTTATCGCTGCCCTCAAAGACACCATCGAGTTTTTCAAAGGCGTTTTTGAAGACGACGATTAAGACCTGCCTTGGTCACCGCTGTTGACGCTAACCCGCAGCAGCTAGTTCGACAGGTTCGTAATAGAGGCGAATCAGTTGATTGGCTTTAACCGCAAGCATGGCGTAAGCCTGACCATCAGATTGAGAAAATTCAATCTCGAAGGCTTCGCCATTGCTTAGTTCCTCAACCACTGTGCCAACCTGACCACGACGCAGGAGAATCTCGCCTCCTTTAGGAAAGCGTTGAGCCGTAGTATCTTCCATGAGAGCTACAAGGTCGTGAAGTTGAATATCTACCATAGGTGTTTCCTCAATTTCAAATGGGGTAAACGCTGGTCAATCGTGGATAGCTCTCACCCTGCCGAATAATCCATGCACTTCGCACCGTGGATGCACCTGCTTGAGTTTGCATATGGAAGTCAACCACGTAGCGATCGCCGTGCTGATCTGAGGTTGTAAAAAACGCCTCCTTTTGTTGAGCTGCACTGGCTAGAGCAGCGATCAGCACTTGCTTATTTTCTAGGGTAATCCCCAATTTTGAGCGAAACAATCGGGCTTTGTGCTGACCGCTTGAGTGCATTGAGTTGAGCGCATAGGTCTCTAGCTTTCGCTGTATCTGATGCCGATCAACCGCATTTCCATAGGGCAGTTTCATACATCATGCTCTGGTGGGGAAACGATTGTTGCAGGCGCATCGTTGATTTGAACGCTGCATCATTGGCAACGGTAACAATTCTTACTTGCGTCTGGTGCGCGATTGGACTAGATTACTGAGCTAAGGCTGTGTGCGTGCAGTCTGAACGTCCCAAAAATTTGGTCTAACGCCACTGGAAGGTGCTGTCAACACCAACCAGCGGCTAACCCCGTCGACAGGTACTAGCTGTCTCGGAGGCTAAGGTGATTTTACCTGGCCGTCCTGAACTGCAACATGTCTGGGGCGGCCAAGTTTTTGGGTTTCTTACCCGTCGTTACATTCGGAAGGAACCCGATTATGTTGTGTTTGCCATATTTGGTGTCGTCTGCCCAGAACCGGGAGGCGACCAGTCCGCTATTGCTTGCGAATCCAGAAGCCCAGCCGGGGCGAGAGCGGTTGCGTCATTTGGTGATTGGCTCGCCGGAAGGGGTGCGAGGGGCTATCAACTACCTGCATCTGCTCCAGTACGCCGAGCAGCGGGAGTGGAGCCGGTTGGTGACGATACCGCGATCGGGGATTTTGATTACCCCAGAGCAGGGGGAGGTGTTTAGTCTGCTGAGGCGCGATGGTCGGAGACCGGAGCTTTAGGATAGTCAGCAGTTAATCTGACGCCCAGGGATAGGGTGCTTTGAGGTGCCCTGTCCCTACCTGGGTGGCTTTACCCCAGGCTGGAGAACTATGATTGACAGAAAGCAACCCTCGAAATGCGAGTCCAGGCATGTCAATCGACGCAGTGACCGTCTTTTTCTCTTACTCCCACAAAGATGAAGCCCTGCGGGATGAGCTAGCAAATCATCTGGAAATCCTAAAGTGGAACGGTGATATTAGCGCTTGGCACGATCGCCAGATTTTGCCAGGAGATGAATGGGACCGCGAAATAAAAGGCAGCCTGAATTCAGCTCAAGTTATTTTGCTGCTGATTAGCTCAGACTTTATTGCCTCTCGCTACTGCCGCGATATTGAAATTACTCGGGCTATGGAACGCCATGAATCCGGGGAAGCTTGCGTTATTCCAGTAATTTTGCGCAAGTGCATGTGGTCGTTTGCCCCTTTTGGTAAGCTGCAAGCCTTACCCAAAAATGCTGTCCCGGTTACTGACTCTGCGATCTGGCCTACCAAAGACGACGCTTTTACCAATATTGCTGAAGGCATTAGGAAAGCAGCTAACGATATCCGGCAACAGTTAATTGCCGCAAGGCAAGCCAAGGTTGACCAGTACGAAACTACCTATCAGCAAGCCATTCAACAAGGATATCCCTTAGGTGAAGGAGCGCAAAGTAAGCTCAACCGTTTGCAAGTAGCGCTGGGCCTCTCCGAAGCTGATATTGCCCCGATTGTGACTCGGTTAGCGGCCCAATATGGCGAAGCGCGGCAAAAGCTAGAGCGGTATCGCCATGAGGTACGCCTCTGCCTGCAAGAGGATGGGGGTGAAATTTCCCCGTTCAGCCGCAGCATCTTAAATGGTTTTCGCGTCAACTTTGAGCTGACCTCCGAAGAAGCTAAGGCCGTTGAACAGGAAGAATTAGCACCTTATCGAGCCAGGGTAGAGGCGGTGGAGCAATACTCTAAAGTCTTTGCTGATGCACTGGCTCATGAAAATCCACCCAGTGAAGCGATGCGTCAGCAGATGCAGCGATTTCAGAGCACACTGGGGCTAAGCGATGACGACGTGCAAGCGATCGAGGCTCCTCTACTGCAAGCCGCTGCAAGCCGAAAGCTAGAACAAGAACAGGCAGATTATGCCAACAATCTCCATCGCTATGAGCAAGAGTTCATCAAGGCAGTTGAGACTCGGTATCCCCTCAGTCAACGAGTGCTTGAGTTATTGCAGATATTGCAACAGCAGCTTGGGCTTAGTGACGCAGATATTGCTCCCATAGAGGAGCCCATTCGAGAAGCGGCAGAGGCTAGGCATCAGCAGCAATTGAGGACTCAAGAAGAAGCTGAACAAGGGCGTAGTAATATCGAAGATGACTTCATCAAGTCAGAAGAAGGAATCAACAACCCCAAACCGTTGCCACCAGAAGTCAGCCGTAAAGATCTGCATGACTGCGACCCCACAAAAATACTTTTTCTCAAAAATGTACGTGATCCCAATGGGGGCTGGGCTTACGACATTAACCGCATTCGAGATATCAGCGGTTTAGTTGAGAATCGTGTGTTTGAGCTGTTTTGGTTGCAAACTAGCAAAGGAGCAAAAACAGCATCCAAAGGTGAACTGATGCTGTTAAACCAACATGCAAAAATTACCCATGTTGTTGAAATTCTCGATGATGATGTTAGGGAAAATGAGGCGGGCTATTTTCGCTGGGTACGAGTAGTCTGGATGCCCGAGGCAGAGAAAGATTGGTCCCAGCTTCCTCATCAAAGAGACATTATTGGCTTCGAGCCACCTACGATGGGCGGTGGAACAGCTTACTCGTTTGCAAATCTCAGCAAGTTCCAAGAAACGTGGAATAGTCTCGAAGCTTTTCAGCAACATGTTTTTCAAGTATTGACAGGTGCAGAACCACCTATGCTTGATGAGGTAGATGAAAGCCTCAGTTCTGAACGATTTGGCGCTAACTACTACGCCAAATTGCGAGACCTTCTAGCAGCAAAAGACTGGCAAGCTGCCGATAAGGAAACCCTTGACTGCCTGTTGCAGGTAATGGATCGTCAGCAAAAAGGTTGGCTACAAAGGGAGGACATCACAAACTTTCCCTGCCTAGATTTGCGCAATATTGATCACCTGTGGGTGAAATACAGCAATGGTAAATTTGGCTTTAGTGTACAGCAGGAAGTCTGGCAGAGCTGTGGTAGCCCAACCACTTCATTTATTAACAAGGAGTGGGATAAGTTCGGTGTAGCTGTAGGCTGGCGGACTAAAGGATTTTTAAGTATAGGTGGGGATTGGTTGTTATATTCACAACTTACTTTCGGGCTGTCAGCACCTAAGGGTCACCTTCCTGGGGTTTTTTTGGCGGAGCAAGGTGGGCTGATGATGAGAGGTGGACGTACTTCTAGTCGGGAGTCGTTGTGGGCTGTGGGTGTCGGTTCGCGTGTGTCTTCTCTCGGGTCAAGACTTGCAGACTGTAGCAGATGAGCGCTTCAGCCGTTTCAAGAGTTTTGTTTCAAGTTCGCTGGCTACGTAAACATAGGCTTTTTAGAAATTTATCACCTGGTACTGGAGCGAGTCCCTTTCCCTACGTGACGTTGTAAAATTGGATACTTGCGATCTTAGGTTAAGGGCATTCGCCATCACAATTTTTCTGGCAGCTTCGTGAATTTCATCAGGGGGGCTTGCCAGTTAAACCTCTGTAGATCCTATGTCATGCCTCATCAGGCTATAACCATACAACTCTCCATTCCTGAATCCATTATTTAATCTATTCGGATACCGGAGGGCCGTGTGGAAGCAGAGCTGCCAAAAGAGCTAGCCCTCTACTCCCAAGAGCTACTATCCTTTGGCGAACCCCGCGAACTAGCCGGCTTATACCACTGGGAATTTATCCAGTTTTTAGGAGAGCGCCAGCTCCCCCGACACTATTCATGAAACCGAACTCGCAGAAGATATGGAGGGGAGTATGCCTGTCGTCAGTGACACCTCACCATTACTCAACCTGGCGATAATTGACTATCCAGTCATATTTTTTGCGGGCTGAAGTTTCTCATGTCCCAGGCCAAGTCTTCATCCGATGCCTCAGAGGGGAGATGCCACCCAAACGGCAGACCGCCCAAAATTCTGGCCGTGCGATACTTAAGGTAGGCCAGCATGGCCTAGCGAGGTTTAAGGAGATATGCTGTGGCCAGCCAAATTATTGACAAAAAGCTCCACGCCTATCGAGACGACCTCGATCGCTTGCTAGAGCGCGTGCAGGCCCTAGCCACCACCATCAACAACCCTAACTTGCAGCGCACCACCCACAACCTGCGCCGCAACATCAACGAGCCATTTTTGTTTGTGGTGGTAGGCGAGGTCAAGGCGGGCAAGAGCAGCTTTGTCAACGCCCTGCTCGACGCTGAGGTGTGCGCCACCGATATTGAGCCCTGCACCGACTCGATTCAGCAGATTATCTACGCTGAGCAAGAATTTGTCGAACAGGTAGAGCCTAACCTACGCAAAATTGGGCGACCCATCCCTATTTTGCAAGACATTTCGATTGTGGATACGCCGGGCACCAACACGGTAGTCGCTGAGCACCAGATCATCACCGAGCGCTACATTCCCAATAGCGACCTAACCTTCTTTGTGCTGTTTGGCAAAAACCCTTACCAAAAGAGCGCCTGGGACTTTTTAGATTTTGTCAGCGCTGAGTGGCGCAAGAAGGTGGTGTTCATTCTCCAGCAGGCGGATCTGCTGCGCCCCCCCGACCTGCAAACCAACATCGAACGGGTGAAAGAATACGCCTACCAAAAGCAGATCAAAGCCCCGATCATCTTTCCCACCTCGGCAGCGCTAGAGCAGGAGGGCGACACGGCCAACAGCGGCTTTGAGCCGGTGCGCCAATACATTCAAGCAATGGTGTCGTCGGGGGAGAGCTACAAGATTAAGCTGCGATCGGTGAGCCAAACCACCCAGCAGATTATTGACCTGCTGAATGGCGATGTGGAGGCGCTGAGTCGGCAGTTGGTTGCCGATCGCGCCACATCTCAGAGCATTCGCTCCAAAATCGATGCGGGCAGGGGGCGATCGCGCTACGAGATCAACACCCTAGCCGATCGCCTAGCGGCCCGTTACGAAATCATCTCGGCTCGCATTAAGCGCGACTTTCGCGAGAGCCTGTCGGTGACGATGGTGATGCGGCGATCCTTTGTTGGCATCTTTAATCAGAACGAGTCGATGCAGGCCTGGGTCGATGAGTTTCAGGAGCGCTGCGCCCGCGACCTGCGCGAGTCGCTAGAAGAAGCCTCACATGAGGGCGCGCAGCACTTCGTTGACGGCATTCGCCAGCTGTTTGACGGGCTCAACCAAGACCTCGAGAGCGTCAAAACCCAGCGCATTGAGAGCAGCCACATTTCCCTCAAGGTGCTAGAGCGTCGCCAGGAGGTGATCGAAAGCGTCATGGCCAAGGTCAAAAATTTGATGGCTGACCAGGGTCTGGGGGACTTGCTGTCTACCCAGGCGGGGGACATGGCCACCGAGATCGTCGGCGGGGCAATCATGGCAGTGGCGGGCACTATTTTGCACATCCTTGAGTTTGCGGTCGCCGAGGCCATTCTCAGCGCCATTGGCATTGCCTTTGCTGGGGTGGGGGTGGTGGTGCTGGCAGTCGGTATTCTCTGGCAGCGCAACCGCATTGTCGCCAAGTTTGAGCAGGCGCTAGACAGTGAGAAAGATCGTTTTCAGCAGGAGGTGGCCAGCCGCTTAAACGAGAAGCTGGGGCTGATCTACGAAGAAGTGGAGCGCATCTTTACCCAGTTCTATGACTATGTGGCACGCGAGGAAGAAGCGGTGCAGCCGGTGATTGACCAATACACCGCGATTAAGCAGGAGGCGGCAGCGTTGTTTAGCTCTAAGGTGTTGGGTGAAGCAGGGGCAGAGAAGCGGTCATGACCTCTGAACCCTCCGACTTCGACACGGCTACCTATGTAGATCTGATGGCGGCAACGCTGGGGCTAACTATTCCCGACGAAATTAAGGCGGGGGTGGTGGCGAATGTGGAGCATATTTTTGCGATCGCCCAGCCCGTCCTCACCTTCCCGCTGCCCGACACCATAGAAAGCGCCGCCACCTTTGAGCCATGACCCAACCGCCCGATGCTCTGGCCCTGGCTGCTGCCATCAAAGCCGGGAGCCTATCTGCTGTGACCGTATTGGAGGCAACGCTGGCGGATATTGCCGATCGCAATCCAGCGCTTAACTGTTTCACGGCGGTGACGGCGGCTAGGGCGCGATCGCAGGCTCAGGCCATTGACGATGCGCTCGCCGCAGGCGAAGACCCCGGCCCCCTGGCCGGGGTTCCCTTTGCGGTCAAAAACCTGTTCGCCATCGAGGGCCTGACTACGATAGCGGGAGCCAAACTCAACCAGGGCAATCCCCCCGCGACGCAGGATGCTACCGTGCTCACTCGCCTGCAACAGGCCGGGGCCGTCCTAGTCGGCGCACTGAATATGGATGAGTATGCCTACGGGTTTGTCACCATCAACGCCCACTTTGGCACCACCCCCAACCCCCACGACCCCAATCGCATGTCGGGCGGCTCCTCTGGTGGATCGGCGGCGGCGATTGCAGCGGGCCTAGTCCCCTTCACCCTGGGCTCCGACACCAATGGCTCGATTCGGGTGCCCGCTTCGCTGTGCGGCGTGTATGGGTTAAAGCCTACCTATGGAAGGCTTTCGCGGGCGGGAGCGTTTTTGTTTTCGAGCAGTTTGGATCATGTGGGGCCGCTGGCGCGATCGCTCCCCGACCTCGCCACCATTTACGACATCATGCAGGGGCCAGACCCAGCTGATCCCGTCTGTACCCAACGGCCCCCAGAACTCGTTGTTCCAGCCCTTACCCAAGGCATTGATGGCCTGCGAATTGCTCAATTAGGTGGTCATTTTGAACGCGGCATGGAGCCTTTGGTCAGAGACGTTCTGAGTGATGTACTTCAGGCTTTGGATATTTCTGAGTTAGTGGAGTTTCCTGAAACCCATCGGGCTAGGGCTGCCGCCTATATCATCACCGCCTGCGAGGGTAGCCAACTCCACCTCGATCGCCTGCGCCAAAGCCCGATGGAGTTTGACCCGGCTACGCGCGATCGCTTTCTCGCTGGGGCTATGCTCCCCGCCGCCTGGTATTTGCAGGCTCAAAGACTGCGGCGGTGGTACCGCGATCGCGTCCGCGAGGTCTTTCAGAATTACGATATCCTAATCACCCCCACCACCCCCTGCGTGGCCCCACCCCTCGACCAAACTACCCTAGACATTGACGGCGAAACCTACCCCCTGCGTCCTCACCTGGGCTTTTACACCCAGCCTCTTTCCTTTATTGGGCTGCCGGTGTTGTCAGTACCCATTCACCGTCCGGGCCAACTTCCCGTCGGCATTCAGCTGATCGCCGCACCATATCAGGAGGCGAAGTTGTTTCAGGTCGCGGCGTGGTTAGCGGGTCAGAAAAAGTTTTGAATGTTTGATTTTGTTCGCGAAGCGACTCCAGAGGAGTAATGTTGAATTCTCGCTCAACAATTCAACACTCAAAACTGTTCACTCCTCACTCTCCAACATCACCCTCGCCTCATGCAGCCGCTCCATGTGATTGTCCTCTAGCACGGGAAAGGCCAGGTTGAGGGACTTCAGCTTTTGGCACACCAAGCTGGCCACCGCCAAACGGGTAAACCACTTATTGTCGGCCGGAATAATATGCCAGGGAGCCCAGTCGGTGCTGGTGTGGGTAAACACGTCTTCGTAGGCGGCCATATAGTCTTTCCAGCGGCCCCGTTCTTGCACATCGGAGATGGCAAACTTCCAGTTTTTTTCGGGGCGATCGATGCGTTCTAGAAATCGTCTCTTTTGCTCTTCTTTTGAGACGTTGAGAAAGAACTTCATCACCACGATGCCGTTATTGACCAGGTATTTTTCGAAGTTGTTGATCTCCTCAAAGCGCTGCTGCCAAATGTGTTTGCCCAGGGTGCTCTGGGGTAGCTGCTGCTGGTCTAGCAACCCAGGGCGCACTCGCACCACCAGCACCTCTTCGTAATACGAACGATTAAAAATGCCGATGTTGCCGCGCTCAGGCAGGGCTTTGAACGATCGCCACAGGTAGTCGTGGTCCAGCTCTTCGCTAGAGGGCTGCTTGAAGCTAAACACCTGGCAGCCCTGGGGGTTAACTCCCGACATCACATGCTTAATGGTGCTGTCTTTGCCCGCCGCATCCATTGCTTGAAAGACCAGCAGTAGGGCGTAGGTGTTTTGGGCGTAGAGCACGTTTTGGTAGCTTGCCAGTTCTTCGACGCTCTGCTGCAAAAGCTCTTTAGCCGTCTTTTTATTAAAGTCACCGGTAAAGCTGGGGTCAAAGTCTTTGAGCTTGACCCGGTGGCTGGGCTTGACCACCATCGAGTCGGGGTTGAGGGCAGCGAGAAACGATTTAGAGTCCATGGACATGCCTAGTGGTAATCTTCCCCAGAGATGTGGTCTAAAGCATAACTAACCTGGGCCAGGCCTGCCCTCTGTCTGTCTCAACCCTTAACCTATTGCTTTGCATCGCGCCGCTGGCTCCACATGACTCTTCCCAGAGATGGCTGGTATTAAGTCAGAATTGGAAGACACAGACGATCGGGGACGGCAGCAATGGCGGGGTCTTATTTTACTGGGTGCGCGGTGTGGGCGTTCAAAGACTGGGTTGGCAGCTTCTATCCCAAAGGCAGTAAAGCGGGGGATTTTTTGCGGCTGTACGGCGATCGCATGACTGCTGTCGAGGGCAATACCACCTTTTACTCCATGCCCGATGCCAAAACCATCAATCGCTGGGCCGCCACTATGCCCCCCGGATTTCGGTTTTGCCCCAAGCTGCCCCGCGCCTTCTCTCACCAGGGTAAGCTGATGCCCTTTGTAGAAGAGTCTCACCGCTTTATACAAACCCTAATGCCTTTGGGAGACCGGCTGGGGCCGCTGTTCATTCAGCTGCCGCCCACCTACAGCCCCGAACAGATTGGTGATTTGAGAGAATTTCTCGCCCGCTGGCCCCGGCAGCAGAATCCCATTGCCGTGGAGGTGCGCCACTTCGACTGGTTTGCCGAGCCCCACGCCACCCGCCTGAACCAGATGCTCACCAGCCTAGGTGTAGGTCGAGTGCTGCTAGACACGCGCCCCGTCTACGACTGTATCGACACCCCCAACGACGACCCGCAAATTGGCTCAGAGCGCAAGAAACCCAGGGTACCGCTTCAGCCCGAGGTGACGGCTCCGTTCACGATTGTGCGCTACATCAGCCACCCCGACCTAGCCTACAACCAGACCTATTTTGATGAATGGGTGCCCCGACTGCACCAGTGGCTAGAGGCCGGTACCGACGTGTATTTCTTTGCCCACTGCCCTCAAGAGGCCAGGTCGCCAGCGGTGGCCCGCGAGGTCTATCACCAGCTTCAGCAGGCCGGGGCCACCCTGCCCCCTCTGCTGTGGGATATAGCCGAACAACAAAAAGCCGAGGAAGACAACTCCTCGGCTCAGCTCAGTTTGTTTGGATAAATATAGCGATGGCCACTGCGCTTAGGACTCGCATTACGGCCATTGGCAAAAACTGAGGCGGCGCACTGGCATCTAGCCATCGCTCAAAGAGTTATGCAAAATATCCTAACTGATCTGGCGATGGCTAGATGGCCTTGATTGGGCGACAAAGCTAAGTCTAGTCGTTTTCCCAATCTTCGCGGCCCATGAGGTCGCCGACGCGATCGCGCAGCAAAAACCCTGAAGACTCAAGCTCGGTTTCCACCAGCGCCCATTCACGGGCGGGGATGTGGCGGCAAAGGGTATAAATCGGTTGTTGACGGCTAACCACACCCTTTTGAACCAGCTGTCGAGCTTCGTCACGGATGATGTCAATGGAGTAGTGGAGGGACCGAAGCATAGCTAAACCCAGTAACGACGAAGGAGCTGCAAAGTAAAAGTCAAGTAAGTTATACAAGAATCTTTAGATTCCGTATCCTAGTTTACTGATAGTTTTAAGGATTTGGCTAGCAGCTTTCACTTATTCTCGCCTTAATCCTTCTACGGTGCCATTAACAAATGATGAATTTTGCTATTAGCACACTCAGAGGGTGTTGCAAGGTTGTAACATGCGATTTTTGCTCAGATCCATGCGAATATTGCATGGCGAGGCGTTAGGCTGCTCCCTTAAGCCTTCCCCTAGCGTTAGCTTGAATTGCAGCGCCAGCAGCATGACATTGCGACCCTTTAAATTTTCGGAATCGTCTGGCTCGGTTAGGTAGTCTAGAACTAGGGCCGCAACTGGCGGTGTCTAGGTTAGCGGCTGGCCCGCTCCCTTGGCTTCCACTTAAGTCGTCGCCGGTGCTAACCTGCGCCATCCACCCTCTATAGGGAGAATAGGTCGTGAGCGTAACCGACGAACTCTTTCACCGAGCCAACGATCTCTGCCGCCGCCGCGCCTATGAGCAGTGGCATCGGCGGCAGAGCAAGCAGCAAATTTTGCGATCGCAGGTCGGTTTCCAATCCCTGCCGCCGACTCGTCCCCAACCCTGCCAGGGCTGCACCAACTACCACGGCGTCGCCTACGGCACTAGCCAGGCCAAGCGCTGTGCTTTGGTTTGCGCAATTCATCCCCAGGGGTGGCAGGGGGGCGGTGGGTGTCCCGATTGGCGGAGTGAGGGGGAGGAGTAGGAAGTGGGGGAGTAGGGGAGTAGGAGGGTGAGAGAGTAGGGGGGCAGGCTATTGGGCTTGGGGCACAACGGCACGCTATTAATCCCATCACCCTCTACCCCATTACCCCATCACTCCCTCAAAACCCCGCGCAGCCGCTGACTCACCGCATCCACCCCAAAGGTCAGCACGACGAAAACTCCTAGGGTGATCATCACGCCGCTGTAGTCGAAGCTGCTAATCTGCTCGGTGAGCAAACGACCTAGGCCGCCGGCACCGACTAGGCCCACGATCACGGTCTCGCGCAGGCAGACTTCCCAGCGGTAGAGAATGTAGGCCAGAAAGCGGCCCAGGTTTTGGGGCAAGATGCCGTAGGCCACGATCGCGCTGGGGCTGACCCCCAGGGTGCTGAGGGCGCGGACGGGGCGATCGTCGAGATTTTCGTTGACCTCGGCCATGAGGCGACCGAGAATGCCGAAGTTATGCAGGGCGAGGGCCAGTGCTCCCGGGAGCACTCCGGGGAACAGCATGTAGAGCAGCACCAGAGCCCAGATGGGGGCGGGGATGGCACGGCTGATCAGCAGCACGAGCCGACTTAGGCCCAGCAGCGTATAGGCTATCCAAGCGGATTCCCCTCGCTGGCCGATGGGATGCAGCAGCCCCCCCGGCAGCAGAAAATTTTGGGCGGCGGGCAGCGAGACGAGTATGCCGAAAAGACCCGCTAGGGCGATCGCCACCATCGACATCGCCACCGTCAGCCAGGAGAGTCGGGCTAAATTCACCAACTCGGCCCAAGTTGGCATCGGCGGCCAGCTTGTACCCAGTAATTCACCTAAGAGGCGCTGGGTGCGGGCCGACCACAGCACCCCCATATCTAGACGTAGCCACCACCAGCTCAGGGGGATCGCTGCGATCGCCCCCACCCACGACAGCTTTAGAAATCCGTCTTGCCTAGGGGCCTTGTGGGCAGGCCGAGAGGAGACGTCTCCTGGTTTACGGTTGATGTCGAGGCGGCTGGTGAAGCCCATGCGGCGGCGCACTAGGGCACTCCAAGCATCCACCGCACCGTTGAGCACAATCAGCGCGTAGAACCCTGTCCACAGCTGCTCATAACGCAGCGATTGCAGGCTCAAGAAAATCTCATAGCCCAGACCCCCGGCCCCGATAATTCCTAAAACGGCAGAGGCCCTGAGGGAACATTCAAAGCGATAAAAGGTATAGGAGAGGAGGTTGGGTAGCGCCTGGGGCAGCAGTCCGTAGACGAAGGCGGCGAGGGGCGGCGTGCCGGCATTGAGCAGGGCGTGGAGCGGTTCGGGGGGCGTCTCGTCCAAAATTTCTGAGAAGACTTTGGCGACGATCGCTCCAAAGGGAATCGCGATCGCCAATACCCCCACTAGCGGGTTCAACCCCAACACTTGCAGCAGCACCAGCCCCCAAATCAGCTCATGGATGGCGCGCGGAAAAGCTAGCAGTCCCCTTACCCCTAGCCACAGACAGCGGCGCAGACCTGAGGCTTCTCCCGGTAGAACCGTCTGCCACCACACGGCTGAGGAGAGCAGCCCGCCTACCAGCCCTAGCCCCACGCTGAGGGCCGTGCCCAGTACCGCATAGGCCAGGGTGACCATGGCGGCGCGGCCCATGAGCACAACAAACTCGGGGCTGAGGTCGGGCCGCAGGCTGGCCGCCAAAAACTCCCGCAGCTGCGGCCACCCGCCCAGGTTAATCAACTCGGCTCCAGGTCGACCCAACCCCGCCTGGTAAGCAGCCAGGCCCAGGGTCGCCAAAACCGCTAGAGCGCTCGCTGTTTTTGGGTTCCAGAGGCTCGGTCGCAGCGGTATGGTGATAGTCTGTTGGGTGTTAACCACGCTCAGGTCGTCACCCCGCTATGGATGTCATGCCCCAGCCCCAAGGTTTTCTTTCGCAAAATGCTTCTTTGCCCTCTGTAGACACGCTGCTGCGCCCTATTACCCTAGGCGATAGCGACAGTTTCAGCGGCTATTTTACCGGAGTTGAGCTATCTCCCGTGGCTGGAGTGGCTGGCTTTCCGGTAGATACAGAGGCGTTATCCCCCGTGCTGGCCCAGCAGTTCGACCAAGACATTCTGGGCGACATGGTCGAAATTTGGAACAATTTTGTCGAGTCAGGACAGTTGTGGGCGCTGCTCTTCGGTATTGTGCTGGGATATTTCATCCGCAACCTGACTGCCTTCTAACCAGACTGCACAATAATGCAAACGCCCTCTTCTCAAACCTGGAGCCAGCGCTTTGAAACAGCGCTGCATCCTGCGATCGCGCTTTTCAATGCCAGCATTGGCTTCGACATTCAGCTGATTGAGTATGACCTCACCGGTTCAGAGGCCCACGCCAAAATGCTGGTCAAAACAGAGATCATTAGCCCCGAGGAGGGCGAGCAGATTGTCACCGGGCTCGAAACCATTCGCCAAGAGTACCGCCTGGGCGAATTTAACCCCGGTGTCGAGGCGGAGGACGTCCACTTCGCCGTCGAGCGGCGGCTGACGGAGCTAATTGGCGATGTAGGAAAAAAACTGCACACCGCCCGCAGCCGCAACGACCAGGTGGGTACTGACTTGCGTCTCTACCTGCGCGCCCAGATCGAGGCCATCCAGGGCCAGCTTCGCCAGTACCAGCAGACTCTTCTGAGCATTGCCGAAGAACATGTGGAAACCTTAATTCCGGGATACACACACCTTCAGCGGGCCCAGCCGCTGAGTTTGGCCCATCATCTGCTGGCCTACTTCGACATGGCTCAACGCGACTGGGACCGCCTCCACGACCTGCAAAAGCGGGTGAATATTTCGCCCCTGGGCTGCGGTGCCCTGGCGGGGACGACCTTCCCCATCGATCGCCAATATTCGGCCGAGCTGCTGGGGTTTGAAAAGGTCTACGGCAACAGTTTGGATGGGGTAAGCGATCGCGATTTTGCGATCGAGTTTGCCTGCGCCGCCAGTCTGATCATGGTGCACCTGTCGCGCCTGTCTGAAGAGATAATTCTCTGGGCGTCAGAGGAGTTCAGCTTTGTCACCCTCAACGACAGCTGCTCCACCGGCTCCAGCATCATGCCCCAAAAGAAAAACCCCGATGTGCCCGAGCTGGTGCGGGGCAAAACCGGCCGCGTCTTTGGCCACCTGCAAGGCCTGCTGGTGATGATGAAGGGCCTGCCCCTGGCCTACAACAAAGATCTGCAAGAGGACAAAGAGGCGATCTTTGACACGGTTAACACCGTGCGGGGCTGCGTGGAGGCGATGACCATTTTGCTGACCGAGGGGGTAAACTTCCGGGTGCCGCGCCTGCGCCAGGCCGTGAATGAAGACTACTCTAACGCCACCGATGTGGCTGACTATCTAGCCACCAAAGGGGTGCCCTTCCGCGAGGCCTACAACCTGGTGGGCAAGGTGGTAAAGACGTCTCTGGCAGCGGGCAAACTCCTGCGGGAGCTAACCCTAGAAGAATGGCAGGCGATTCACCCCGCCTTTGAAGACGACATCTACGCAGCGATCGCCCCCCAGCAGGTGGTCTCGGCCCGCAACAGCTACGGCGGTACCGGCTTTGACCAGGTGCACCAGGCGATCGCGCGGGCAAACCAGGTCCTAGGAGAAGGCTGATGATTAGCCTCTGCATGATTGTGAAGGACGAGGCCGCCACCCTGGCCCGCACGCTTGAGTCTGTGCAAGGCGTTGCAGACGAGATCGTGGTCGTCGATACGGGGTCAGTGGATGACACCGTGGCGATCGCCCAATCCTACGGGGCCAAAGTCCATAGCTTCGCCTGGAATAATGATTTCGCCGCCGCCCGCAACGAATCGCTGCGCCACGCCACGGGGGACTGGGTACTGGTGCTCGACGCCGATGAGGCGCTGCTGAGCGAGACGGCTCAGGTGCTGCAACAGCTTGACCAGGGACAACCCTTGGGAGATGTCGCTGCCGAAGATGTGCTGGCCGTGAACTTGTTGCGCCTAGAGTTGGGTGCTCCCCAGTCTCCCTACACGCTGATCACCCGCTGCTTTCGCTGCTTGCCCGAGATCACCTTCAACCGGCCTTACCACGAGACCGTAGACGACAGCGTAGCGGCACTACAGGCGCAGGATGCTCGCTGGCAGGTGATTACCCTGGGCGAAGTGGCCCTACACCACACCGGCTACGACCCAGCCATTGTCGTGCAGCGAGGCAAGTTCGATCGCGCTCGCACTGCCATGGAAGGCTATCTGGCAGAGCACCCCAACGACAGCTACCTGCTGAATAAGCTGGCGGCTCTCTACGTCGAATCTGACCAGGCTGAACTGGCCCTACCGCTGCTCGATCGCGCCCTAGATCAGGCCGACACCTTGGACGAATTGACCCGCTACGAGCTGCACTACCACCGTGCCCTGGCCCAGGCCGACCAACCCACTCAATCCGCCAGAAACTATGAATCTGCCTTAGCCAAAGCCGTACCACCCAGGCTCAAGCTAGGCGCGTGGATTAACTACGGCAGCCTCAAAAAGTCCCAGGGCGATCTGGAGGGGGCGATCGCTCTGTTTCAGCAGGCGATTGAGGCCGACCCAACCCTGGCGATCGCCCACTACAACCTGGGCACCGCCCACCGCGCTAGAGGCTATCTGGATGAGGCGATCGCCGCCTACCGCCAGGCGATCGCCCTCAACCCCAGCTATGCCGAAGCCCACCAAAATCTGGGGGTAGCTTTGTTTAAGCTCGGGCAGTTGCCTGAAGCGCTTCAGGCCTTTAAGCGGGCGATCGCCCTTTACGAGGTTACCGATCCCGCTACGGCTGCCGGTCTGCGCAAAGGAGTCAGCGCTTTGGGCATCTCACCCCTACTGCTAGCTCAGGCCGGCTTTATGTAGGTGTAGCGCCACCAAAAGTTCGCTGAAGTGAGTACTGGGAGATACGGGACTCTCCAGCACAGAGGTAACCTTTGTGCTGGAGGGTAAGTTCTGCTTTCGAAATCACCTTGAACGCCTAAGTGGCGATCGCCTGTTCCAGGTCATCTCTACTGAGAGTAGCGGCTGTCGTTCCAGTCAAAGTTAGAGCTTGACGGCGCTGAGCCAGGATTGTGGGTTTTCTTCCACGAGACCTCAGAGCCGTAGGTGCCGGGTCGCCAGTAGTGACCATGGTCAGGGTCAGTGCCGGGGGCGGCCATGTCAGGAGCATCGTTGCGGTAGCGGGTGCGGTGCGACGGCTCTTGGGCTGGGGCCGTGGGCGGTTGGTCGCCACGACGACCAAGCAGGGACCGCAGGCGATTGATCGCGCCATCCCAATTGAGGTCGGGTTGCTTAAGCAGATCGCGTAGGGCGTTGAGGGCAATGCTGGCTGCGTCATCTTGCTGGTTGTGCAGCGGCTGAGACGCCCGAATCGGATCGACCTGCACAGCAGCAAAGGCTTGGCGAACCGCGCTTTTAATTTGGTTATGGAGTTCTCGCTTGGCCTTTTCATACTGAAGCTGCCGACCCTTCTCGCTAGAAGCGTAAAGCGAAGGCAGGCGGTTGAGGGCGTAGGTCTCAACTTCTACCCGCTTGAGATACTTCAGCATGCGGGGCTGCATGGTTTTGACCTGTTTGTCTACCTCTTCAGCGACGAGCAGTTCCATCACATTCACGTAGGCATGTCTTGGAACGTCGTGATCAATTTTCATAGGGAACCCCACTTGCTATTGAACTAATCGGCGCAATGCCAGGGAAATCTGGTCCGCCACGAAGATGCTCCTGCTTGGTCACTCACTGCCGAAACCATATTAGAGGTGACGGATGGTAGCTGCATTGACTGACAAACCGCTATAGCAACAGTATGCCCAAATAGATTCCGAGAACCTACTGAAGAATATCTGAGCCTCTATACTAACGCTGCCAGTAAAAATGCCCATGACCCATATTGCCAAACCCAGATGAAACCACGCAACCGTAACCCTTCAAAACGCTGCGGCTTGTTTCAAAGATTCACATCTAAGGAAAGGGGAGGGCCCCTTTCCCTAGGATTTAAGCAAGCTAGACCTTAAGCAGGTCGGCGTTGAGCCGTCTAAAGGCAAGCCGCTCATTTTCGACATCCACATGGATGGTGTCGCCTTCGCCAAACTCACCGCGCAGAATCGATTTGGCAATTTGAGTTTCGAGCTCGCGCTGGATGGCGCGCTTCAGGGGACGAGCCCCGTAAACGGGGTCGTAGCCAACTTCAGCCAAAAAGTCGAGGGCCGATTCGCTAAGTTTGACGGCCATCTTGCGGTCTTCAAGCCGGGCTTCGAGTCGGGCGACTTGCAGTTTGACAATTTCCCGTAGCTGCGACTTGAGCAACCCGTGGAAGATGATCATTTCATCGACTCGGTTGAGGAACTCGGGCCGGAAGTTGCCTCGCAGGGCATCCATCACCCGCGATTTCATCTCGTCGTACTTAGCGTCGTCCCCAGCTACGTCGAGAATGAACTGGGAGCCGATGTTGCTGGTCATGATGATGATGGAGTTTTTGAAGTCCACCGTGCGGCCCTGGGCATCAGTGACGCGGCCATCGTCAAGAATTTGCAGCATGACGTTAAACACGTCGGGGTGAGCCTTCTCGATCTCGTCGAACAGAATCACCGCGAAGGGGCGGCGGCGAATCGCCTCAGTGAGCTGACCGCCTTCGTCATAGCCGACGTAGCCTGGAGGCGCACCAATTAGGCGTGAGACGGCATGCTTTTCCATGTATTCCGACATGTCGATGCGCACCAGAGCCTCTTCGGTGTCGAACAGGTAGGCGGCTAGAGCCTTGGCCAGCTCGGTTTTGCCCACGCCGGTGGGGCCGAGGAAGATGAAGCTGGCGATCGGACGGTTGGGATCGGCAAGGCCTGCCCGCGATCGCTGAATCGCATCGGCCACCGCCGTCACTGCCTCCTCCTGGCCGATCACCCGCTGGTGCAGTTCGTCTTCGAGCAGCAAGAGCTTCTGCATTTCAGACTGCACTAGCTTGCTGACCGGAATGCCCGTCCACTTGGAGATGATTTCAGCGATGTCTGCTTCAGTCACCTCTTCGCGCAGCAGGGTTTTGCCGGTGGTCTGGGTGTCGGCTAGCTGAGTTTCAGCGGTTTCGAGCTGGCGCTGGAGCTCGGTGAGCTTGCCGTACTTGAGTTCGGCCGCCCGATTCAGGTCGTAGTCGCGCTCGGCCTGCTGAATTTCGATGTTGACCTGGTCGATCTCTTCTTTGACCGACTGAATGTTGTCGATGGTGTCTTTTTCAGACTGCCACTGGGCATTCAGGGCGCTCTGCTGCTCTTTGAGATCGGCTAGCTCGCGCTCGATGCGCTCTAGGCGCTCTAGGGAGGCGGCGTCGACTTCTTTTTTCAGCGACAGCCGCTCCATTTCGAGCTGAAGAATTTTGCGATCGACTTCATCTAGCTCTTCGGGCTTGGAGGTGATCTCCATTTTCAGTTTGGCGGCGGCTTCGTCCACTAGGTCGATGGCCTTGTCGGGCAGGAAGCGATCCGAGATGTAGCGGGTCGAGAGGGTGGCAGCAGCTACCAGGGCGCTGTCGGAGATTTTGACCCCGTGGTGTACCTCGTAGCGTTCTTTCAAACCGCGCAGAATTGAGATGGTGTCGGGCACGGTGGGCTGGTCAACATAGACCTGCTGGAAGCGGCGCTCTAGGGCGGCGTCTTTTTCGATGTATTTGCGGTACTCATCCAGCGTTGTTGCGCCGATACAGCGCAGCTCGCCCCGAGCCAGCATGGGCTTTAGCAGGTTGCCGGCATCCATGGCCCCCTGGGTGGCCCCGGCCCCCACTACGGTGTGAATCTCGTCGATAAAGAGAACGATTTGCCCTTCGGAGTCGGTGACTTCTTTGAGCACCGACTTGAGGCGCTCTTCAAATTCGCCACGATATTTAGCCCCGGCAATTAGCGCGCCCATGTCGAGGGCGATCAGCTGGCGGTCTTTGAGGGATTGGGGCACGTCACCGCTGACAATGCGCTGGGCCAGACCTTCGGCGATCGCAGTCTTACCTACCCCCGGCTCACCAATCAGCACCGGGTTGTTTTTCGTGCGGCGCGAAAGAATTTGGATAGTGCGGCGAATCTCATCGTCGCGGCCAATCACGGGGTCGAGCTTGCCCCGCCGAGCGGCATCGGTGAGGTCGCGCCCATATTTTTCGAGGGATTGATACTTGCCTTCGGGGTTTTGATCGGTCACTTTTTGGGTGCCTCGAATATCTTGAATAGCCTGCTTGAGCTTAGCTTCGCTCAAGCCTAAATCTTGAAACAGAGCTTTTCCAAAGCGTGTGTCGCCAGGGTAAGCCAATATCAGGTGCTCGATGGAAATATATTCGTCACCGTAGTCTTTTTTGTACCGGTCGGCGCGATCGAGCAGGGCATCGAGGGATTTGCCCAGATATACCGATGAGCCACTGCCCGAGACCTTGGGCTGGCTGTTGATAAAGGCTTCGGTGCGATCGCGCAGCACCTGCCCGTTCATCCCCAGCTTGGCAAAAATGCTGCTGGCCAGACCATCTTGATCGAGCAGCGCCAGCATCAGGTGGTAGCTCTCGATCTGCTGTTGCTGGGACTGCTTGGCAATATCCTGCGATCGCACAATGGCATCCCAGGCTTTTTCAGTAAATTGGCTTTGGGTGGGTTGCATAGGCTTCGCTCTCTCGAGTTACTCCATAAAATCTCTGTATGGTTGCATTGTAGGGAGAGTGTCCTATCCAGCAGGATCGGTGTTCACGATTGTTCTCAGGCGGGTTGCCGCCAGCTGCCAAAAGGAGTGCATGACCAGGCCATGCACTCCTTTTGGGTTGTCTCTAGATGTGGTGGGAGGCTAAAGCCGTTTCAGTTTACCAAGGCCGCCAGTTGCCCCAGTCCTCATTGAAGATCGAGGTGTTCGGAAACTGCACCGGGTTGCCGCTAGTTTGCAGCTCGGTCCGCAGCTGGTCGAGCAGGGGCTCGTAGCTAGGCAGATCATCGACTAGCTCGTAGGGCAGCACCCCGTTACGCAGCGAGAAGTCAATGGAGTGGGCGGCAGCGGCCCCCACCGACCACTCAAAGGAATGCACTCGATAGGCGGCAGCGGCGCTGTAGCTGGCGGCGATGCTCTTGCTGGCCACCAGCATGTTGTCTACCCGCTGAGGAATCATCGCCCGCAGGGGAATTTGGGCGGGATAGGCCTGGCCGTGGGCCTGACGCACACCGGGCCGCTCGATGTTGCCGGGTTTTTCGGCGGGGTACTCAGCCATGCAGGGGTGAAAGTCGATCGCGTACTGAGCAATACCCACGGTGTCGGGGTAGAGGCGCGATCGCGCTCGAATCGGGAACGTATTCGGGTCAGCATCAGGCGCAAAGGTATCTATCGTCCCTAGACCAGCCAGGTAGCGCCGTAGGGACGTATAGGTGTCCTCATCCAGGTTCTCTCTGTAGAACTCGGCGGTAAAATCGTTCCACGAAAAGTCGACCTCGCTGATCATGAACCCATTTTCGTAGCCGTAAGAGGGCCGACCAATGATCCGCCGCGCCTCGCGAATGTAGGGATACTTCGACAGGCCGTGGGCCGTATTCATTGGCGAATCTAGCCCCGTCAGGTAGCGGTTATAGGGTTCAGGCTCTTTCCAAGAGTCGTCGATCTGCGAGTCGGTGGTGCCGGTGGTCAGCCAGTAGAAAAAGCCGATCGCATTCTCTTCACCCTTGCGCAGGGTTTCGGCTCGCAGGCCCCCCAACCAGCCGCCTGGCTCTAGCTGGCCACTGGCCGCTAGCTGGTCTTCGGTGAGAATCAGGTTGTCCTGCTCGGTGCCGGGGCGGTAGTCGTTACCCCAGGTCCAGTTCTGCATCGAGATGTCGCCCACGCCCGGCCGAGGTACGCCAGAGATTTTCGCTTCTGTTTGAGGCGAGGCGTTCCACAGGCGGCGGTAGGTAAAGACAAAGTCGAAGTGGTCTTGGGCGTTTTTCAACGAGTCACGCTCGCGCTCCCAGCTGTAGTAGGGCTCGTAGTTGGCATAAAAGTCCGGCACATCATAGGTCTGGGGCTCGGCGGTGCGCTCCATGGCAAAGGTGTAGGTAAAGCCCTGGGTGCAGTAGGGGTCGCGCTCTTGCACGGGCGACGAGGGGTTGAGGGGCGATCTTGGGTCTAACCCCAGCTCGTAGGGCACATTGGCTAGGGCAATCAGCTCGCCAGTCTCGGTGGCCTCAACTACAAACCAGTCCACCTTGCTGTCGGGGGCATTCTCCACCCGCTCTAGCTCGATGCCTGCGGGCACAAACTGAATAATTTCCTTCGACAGGCGGGCCGAGTCGTCATAGGTGTAGGCGTCTTCAATAATTTCGGAGAGAAAGTCGCTGTTGAGGGGTGCGGTGCCCGGTGCGGGGCTGTGGCGAATTGCGACCACCTCTTCAATTTGGGTGCCATCGGTGCTCAGGCTCAGGTCTTTGACCACCGTATTGGGGAACCACTTGAGTTCGCCGCCGCCCTTGCGCTCGGCCTCGGCCAGCATTTCCATGAGGATGGCGTTGGCATCGGCGGGCAAGAAGCAGGAGGCGCTCACCCAGCAGCCGCCGGGGTTGAGCTTGCCGTATTTGCGCTCGACGCGATCGCGCAACTCCTTATACCCCCGCGAATAAAATAGCTGCCGCCGCTGCTCCCGCGACTCATCCAGCGCCGTGGTGCCTTGGGATGAGATCTGCCCCCCTACCCAGTCGGTTAACTCGGTCATACAGACGGTGTGGCCCATCATCAAGCTTTCGTAAGCGGTTGCGGTACCGGCTAGGCCACCACCGACAATCAGCAGCTCGCACTCTACGACCTGGTCGGGAGCCTGGGGCAGTTGGGCCACGCGGGGCGACACCGACTCTTGGGCCTGGGCGTTGCCAATCGGCAAAGGAATAGAACCGGCAACCAGCGTAGAAGCTAAGAGGGGAGCTGTCAGAGCGCGAAAAAAGCGTTTCATAGCAAACCAAAGGGGGCGTATCGATTGCACCCTCTAGCTTATCGGCTGTTTGTAAGGTTCGGCTATAGGTGGCGAAAGGTTGGGCGTTGCTAAATCTAAATATGGAAACGTGGTCCGCACCTAGCTGTGGACAGATTCCATTTTGTAGAGATATTACGTGTTGCAAAACACTTTTACCTTTGTGCCCCCAGAGCAGTTTTGCTTGATTAAGCTTGCAGTATGCAAACTCGTAGTGAGTATGACTTAATGCCGCTTGAGTTTGTGAACCCGATTGGTACTTAATAAAGCTCCAGCCATGCTGGGCCAACTCGATCGATTTGACCGTTTCTGCTAACGCCGTGCGCAAGCTGGTGGCTAATGGTCAGTCACTCTACTCATCAGTCTCTTAGTTAAGAAGGGCCTAACTGATATTGAATGCGAGTAAGGAGCTGGGCACATGTTTTTCAACTATGAGGGCCAGCATGTTCCTCAAGTCACCTTTCGAATGTTTACAGAGGTGAGTGGGTACGAGCTTTCAACAGCGGATCTTTTTGATCACAAAACCGTGGTGGCATTTGCAGTGCCGGGAGCTTTTACCTGCCCACATTCTCCGATTCAACTGTTGGCCTACAACGAATATGCCCAGGTATTTCGCGCGAACGGAGTTGATGAACTGCTTTGCGTTTCGGTTAACGATCCGTTCTCGCTGGCGTCTTGGGCTCAAGCAGAAGGAGCCGATCAGGTGCGCTTTATACCCGATGTGAATGGTGACTTTACTCGTCAAATGGGGATGCTGGTTAACCTTTCTGACAAAGGCATGGGATACCGCTCTTGGCGCTATTCCATGCTGGTGAAAGATGGGGTAGTTGAAAAAATGTTTGTAGAACCAGATGGTTTTGAGACAATGCCTGTCGTTTCTAATGCCGACACCATGTTGAACTACATCAATCCAGAGGCTAAACAGCCGGAGCAGACGGCTGTGCTGATGCAGATGTGGCGGACGATGCTTTCTGCCTAGGGAAAAAGAGTTACGCAGAGAAGAAACAAACCCACCTAAACCACAATCAGGAAAGTAATTATGACGAGTAGCCAAATGAGATGTCCGTTCCCAATGAGTGGCAAGCTAATGGAAATTTGGCGGGCCATATCATCTGTTATGGCATCAAGTAGCGCGGAAAAAGTGGAAGCCGGGACGCCACAGCCCACAACATCCAATGCAGTTAGTAGCGCCAGCAAATGCCCTGTTCTAAGCGGACCTCAATCTCGGCTGGGGACTTCGAATCGCGACTGGTGGCCGAATGCTTTGAATTTGAACATTCTCCATCAGCACTCAGCCAAGGCCAATCCTATGGGAGAGGACTTCAACTACGCTGAGCAGTTCAAGAGCCTCGATTTAGCTGCTGTAAGGGCAGACATCTATGAGCTGATGACCACATCCCAAGACTGGTGGCCCGCTGACTACGGCCACTATGGGCCGCTCTTTATTCGGATGGCGTGGCACAGTGCCGGCACCTATCGAATTGGCGACGGTCGCGGCGGCGCGGGTTCGGGTAGCCAGCGGTTTGAGCCGCTCAACAGCTGGCCCGACAATGCCAACCTTGACAAGGCACGCATGCTGCTTTGGCCCATTAAACAGAAATACGGCAACAAAATTTCTTGGGCCGATCTGATGATCTTCGCCGGCAACTGCGCCCTGGAATCGATGGGCTTCAAAACGTTGGGCTTTGCGGGCGGGCGCGTGGACGTCTGGGAACCAGAGCTAGACATCTATTGGGGCTCCGAAAAAGCCTGGCTTGGCAATGAGCGTTACGAAGACGATCGCGTGCTGCTAAACCCCCTCGCTGCCGTGCAGATGGGCCTAATCTACGTGAACCCAGAAGGGCCAGATGGCGAGCCTGATCCACTGGGCTCAGGGCGCGACATTCGCGAGACCTTTAAGCGAATGGCGATGAACGATGAAGAGACCGTCGCGCTCACTGCGGGCGGGCATACCTTTGGCAAATGCCACGGCGCGGGTGAAACCACCCACGTCGGTCCTGAACCTGGGGGTTCCACCATCGTCGATCAGGGCCTCGGCTGGAAGAACGCCTTCAACACGGGGGTCGGCGTCGATGCGACCACCAGCGGTATCGAAGGGGCATGGACTCCTACACCGACCCAGTGGGACAACAGCTACCTTGAAACTCTGTTTAAGTATGACTGGGAGCTGACCAAGAGCCCCGCTGGCGCGTGGCAATGGAAGCCTAAGGGCGACGCTGGTGCAGGTACGGTGCCCGATGCCCACGATCCGTCGAGACGGCACGCTCCCATGATGACCACTGCGGACATGTCCATGAAGATGGACCCCACTTATAACCAGATCGCCCAGCGCTACCGTGACAACCCAGATGAGTTTGCCGAGCAGTTTGCCAAGGCCTGGTTTAAGCTGACCCACCGCGACATGGGACCGCGATCGCGCTATCTCGGCCCTGAAGTTCCCCAGGAAGAGTTCCTGTGGCAAGATCCTGTCCCCGCCGTTGACCACGACTTGATCGATGAGCAGGATATTGCTGCTCTCAAGGCCAAGATTCTTGAATCGGGCCTGTCGGTCTCTCAATTGGTTTCGACCGCCTGGGCATCGGCATCCACGTTCCGCTGCTCCGACATGCGCGGCGGCGCAAACGGGGCGCGCATTCGCCTAGCACCGCAGAAGGATTGGGAAGTCAACCAGCCAGAGCAACTGGCCACGGTGCTGCAAACTCTGGAGGGCATTCAGCAGGAGTTCAACAGCTCGCAGTCGGGTGGCAAGCGGGTTTCGATCGCTGACCTGATCGTGCTGGGCGGCTGCGCCGGCATTGAGCAGGCGGCGAAAAACGCCGGTCACGACGTGACGGTGCCTTTCAAGCCGGGACGCACCGATGCCACCCAAGAGAAAACCGATGTGGAATCCTTTGCTCCCCTGGAGCCAACCGCCGACGGGTTCCGCAACTACACGAGCGGTAGGCACAGCGAATCCCTGGAAGAACTGCTGATTGACCGGGCGCAGTTGATGGGCCTGTCAGCTCCTCAGATGACGGCTCTTGTTGGTGGCCTGCGCGTTTTGGGGGCAAACTTTGGCGGGTATAAGCACGGCGTCTTCACCGATCGCCCCGAGACCCTGACCAACGACTTCTTCGTCAACCTGCTCGACCTGGGCGTGAAATGGAAGGCGACCTCTGAGAATGAGTATGAGTTTGAAGGGAGCGATCGCAAAACCGGCCAACAAAAGTGGATTGCCACTCGCGTTGACCTCATCTTTGGCTCAAACTCGCAGCTCCGCGCCCTGGCGGAAGTCTACGGCGCTTTGGACTCGCAGCAGAAGTTTGTGAATGACTTTGTGGCGGCGTGGGATCAGGTAATGAACCTCGATCGCTATGATCTGCGCTCAGTCTTAGCGGAAACCTCTACGCGCGGTTTTTAACCCTAGCGTGAGGCTGCGCTAACTAGAGGTCAAAGGCAGAAATGAGAGCTGCGTTTCAACTCGTCTTGAAGCGCAGCTCTCTACTTTAAGGCTTGACACCAAAGCTGCCTACAGCCCTAACTTGCGGCTAAAAAAATGACGGGAGCCAGACTTCAACCCGTTAAGCCACATTCAGAGTAGAGCTAGCATCTCGATAAATTTCATTACTTGCATTGAGGTCTAACAGGTCAGTTCAGCGGCACGAAGCAGCCCTCGAGACTTCACCGGAGCGCTATGCACTGCAACCGAGTAGTTAGATACAGATACCGCGTTACTACTCCCTTAATTACCGTAGTAATAGCTCTTCGGAATGATGCAGAGACTATGAACTTAGTCGAATATACTCTGGTAGAGTAAAATAATAAACCTGCATGACGACAGCCTTGATTACTGGAGCCTCTGCTGGCATTGGTGCAGCATTTGCCCAACAACTAGCAGCACATCAAACCGATCTTGTGCTGGTTGCTCGTTCCCAGGACAAATTACAGGAACTTGCTAATTCCCTCAAGCATCAACATCAAATTCAAGTAGATGTTATCGTCCAAGACTTGACAGCACCAGACGCGACAGAAATTATCTTTCAAACTGTACAGCAACTTGGACGATCGATCGACCTATTGGTCAACGATGCTGGTATTGGAGATTACGGTGATTTCGCTGAAAGCGATCGAAATTTTCAGCTCAAAACGGTGCAACTCAACATTGCGACAATTGTGGATTTGAGCCATCGCTTTTTGACTGGAATGCGGCAGCGTCGAACTGGAGGAATCATCAATCTATCTTCGGTGGGTGCGTTTCAGTCTATGCCCTACTTCTCTATCTATGCGGCAACAAAAGCTTTTGTTCTCAGCTTTAGCGAAGCGTTGTGGGCAGAGAACCGCAGCTATGGAGTGCATGTGTTAGCTGTCTGCCCAGGACCAGTTGGCGTCAAGTTTTTTCAAGAAGCAGGGTTTCCGTCGACCCTGGTCGATGTGGCTATAAAATTCGACACGCCGATTGAAACTGTTGTACGAGATGCCTTAAAAGCTTTTGAAAAGCGAGAGCCCATCGTGATTCCTGGCAATCCAATCAATCCCATTCTTGCTACGCTACCTAGGTTTGTGCCACGAGAGTGGATTTCTAGCTTCTGGAAGTTGGTGTTGGGATATAACTTCGAAAAGTAATAATATTCCTACTTTTCATCTGTGGCCTAATGGAACAAACCAACTCTGATAAAGCAAATGAAATTACACCTTCATCTGCAATACCTAGTGCCTTGATTGTGCCCTAGGCAGGTCATCGTGATAGACAACGCTAGCTTCCACAAGTCTCAGCACACTCAAGATTTGATTGAGCAGGCTGATTGCACAGTTCTGCTTGTACCACCCTATTCGCTAGACTTCAACAAGATTGAAAAATTCTAGGCTCCGCTAAAACACCATTTTCGCGAGATGCTCAGCGATTTCGATACCCTCTGGAACGCCGTCGATGATGCCTTTAGAAACCTGTCCTAACTATCCTGTGCACTGCAATAGCTAAGCCGCTCAACGCATCCGCATCCGAAGATAAGCCTGCCTATTTGGGTCGGTTTGGGCTTCCCCGCAGGGCAGAGCTAATACCTGTATACCTCAGGACTCTCGACCGTATAAATCTCCCCGTACACCATTACCGACTCTTCCCCCGGCAATAGCATTGGACGTGAGCGCCTCCCCAATAGCAAGTTTCGGAACGCCTCGTTGAAATTATCACCTTCAAAACAGAACGTACCCTGTAGCCCTAGGCTGTAGCATTTTCCAACGGTGTCCACAAAAAGTTTCCCGTGCGAGTGGTGATACTCTGCGACCCCAATGAGTTTCGTTTTAAGCAAATCATTCCACCTTCTCACGGCATCTTCACTGTCCTCGATTAAGCCGAAGATGATGTCGCTCGCTGCACATTCTTCGCCCGACCCGACCCGACCGACCTTTAAGCCACCGAATGTGGACAAGATCATGGCTGCTGGGTGCCCCTCCGGAATTAAACTTTGTGCTTTGTCTGGTAAAGCGACTCTGTGCTCTGGGTACCAACCAGCGCTCTGGAAGAAAGGAAGTATGTCAGTCGGAATTTCCATTACTCATGTTTACTTTTGCTGAAGGGTTAGCGCTTTCTAGCCCTCCCTCGCTACTGGGTTCAATTTACACAGAGAGGGGGAGCGTACATTTTTGTTCGTTACTTTGCATTGCTAGCTCGATGATGCGAATGGTGTCTCGCGACTCTTCGGGCTTAACCGCTAGCTCGGCGCGTCCGGCGATCGCATCGGCTACGTTTTGATAATAGGCCTGGTAGCTACCCGCTAGCGTTTCCACCTGCCCTTCTACGTGCAGCCCGTCGATTTGCGTGTTGAGCGTTCCCCAGCGCCCCTTTGGCTCTTCACCCCAGCCGGGTTCAGTCGGGGTGAGCCCGCGCTTCAGCGCTTCCTCTTGCGGGTCCATGCCATATTTGACGAAAGAGCCTGCCGTGCCGTGCAGGGTGAAATGGGGTTCCGGCCCGCGCACTAGCATCCCCCCTTTGAGAATCACCTTCAGCCCGTCGTAGTGCAGCGTCAGATCAAAATTGTCGATCGCCTGGGCAAAATCGCGCTGCACTCTGAGGTCGGCAGTCACCATCTGCGGCAAGCCAAATAAAACCTGCGCCTGATCGATCAGGTGAGAGCCAAGATCGAAGAGAATACCGCTGCCCTCGCCCGCTTCTTCTCGCCAGGCGTTGGGCCGAAGGAAATTTCTGAAGCGATCGTAATGGGCCTCGTATTCGACCAGGCGGCCCAGAAGATTGGTGCCCAACAGCTGCTTTACGGTCTGAAAATCGCCATCCCACCGCCGGTTGTGATGGACGCTGATCAGCCTGTTTTGCCCGCGCGCCAAATCGATCAACTGCTGGGCCTGGGCCGACGACGTGGTGAATGGCTTTTCGACCACAACGTGCTTGTTGGCGAGTAGAGACTGGCTGGCCAAGTCGAAATGGGAGCGGTTGGGAGTCGCGATCACGACCAGGTCAATCGCTTCGTCTTGCAGAAGGGTGGCGGCGTCTTGCACCACCTCAACCGATGGATCGCGATCGAGCGAGGGGTCTTGGTGGCGCGTTACAACTTTCGTTAGCCTCAGTTGAGGAACTGCTTGAATGATTGGCACGTGGAAGGTACGAGCCGCCATGCCATAGCCAATCAGCCCGACGCAGATTTCATCTACCATCTAACCACCAGAAATTATCAGAATAGGTTGGGTGAAACGTAGTGGAACCCAACACCTTCAACCTAAGCTTTCATCTCTTACTCACGACCAATTTCTTCATCAAACTCAACTGCTTGTGTTGTGCCCCAATCTACCGAATAAGCCCCATCTGCAACATAGCGGTGAAAGCTTGAATAGGGCCAATCCTTCGGCCCACTCACCAAATTATGTTTTACCGGATTGTAGTGAATGTAATCTACATGCTGGCTAAAGTTGGTCTCATTGCGAATTTGATGTTCCCAAAACCGTTGCTGCCAGATGGCTTGCTCTCCTTTGCGAAGGCGGGCAGTAGATTGTTGTTGCTTGTAGTTTTCAAGGCACCACAGGCTAAACCAAGCTTTGATGCGCTTCCACCGAGAGGAAAAGTCGGCATCACTTTCGGGCAGAGTCCAAATGCTGTGGATATGGTCAGGCAGAATGACGATGGCGTCGGTGGTGAAGGGAGACTCTGTTTTGGCGATATGAAAGGCTTAGCGAAGTAGGGCTACGGTTTCGTTGCTGTGAAATAGGGTTTGTCGATTGTAAGTAACGACAGTAAAAAAGTAGGTGACCCCTGGGGTTTGGGCTCGGCGGTAGCGCATGGATGGGTGAAGGAATTTGTGCGCTTAGGGTGAGTTATTTGATAGGAAAACTATCAGAGGAGTTGAGTTACGCTGCGCTTCACCCAACCTACAGTAGCGAGCCACCAGAAACAGGTGTAACTGAGTCACGCCATACATAGTAGAGACTCAGTCTTCGATCGCCTCAATACCCTGTTGCTTAAGTCGCTCAAGGTTGTCGAGCATGGCTTTGAGCTGTTCGGGGGGGTGCCCCTGCCAATCTGTGATCTCGCCCGTGACCCGAAGTGGATCGCGGGTGCGGTATGACTTGGTTGGATTGCCGGGAAATTTCTTGTCGGTCAGATTGGGGTCGTCTTCAATGGGGCCAGTCGGTTCCACGATGTAGATTCTGCCGTGTGCTTCGCCAAGAGCTAGCTCGGCCCCCCAGATGGCGGCATCTAAGGTAGCGGTCAGATAAACGTAGGCTGCTTTCTTCCGCTTACCGTAGTTAGAGTTATAACCGGACACGATTAAGTCGCCTGGCTTGAGGTCGGCTTTTGTGCCGTGGTAAAAATGCTGCGAATTTAGGTCGTTGATGGCTGCCATTGGCTCGCTCCTCATACTATTTAGTACCGATGCTCGCGATCGCACCGTAGGCCATCAGTTCCTTAGATTTTCTTGCGTTAGGTCAGGAAAGTTGTCGAGAATTTTGGTTTCGGTCATTTTAGAAGCTGAATATTTAAGCAATTTTCAATAGCTTTTGCGGCAGAGCTTAAACTAGCGGCTTGGGTTACTAAGTCTATCGTTCCAAATAAACAACTGGCACAAACGTAGCTATAGCTGCGATCGCAAATACTTCAATTATAGTTAGGGCACCTTGGCTCATTAGTCTTGTTTGCAAAGTAGGTAGTCTAAAGCCCTTAAATCCTCGTGCTTATTCTTAACAAGTTTTGAGTTTTTCGAGATTTCCTTTATACATCCGATCGCAGGGTTTTGTAATGTTTCTGTTTGCTCAAGGGTTGAAAACGCTGAGTGCCGTCGTGTGTTTAGTGGCGCTTTGTCCGGCTGCTTTGGCCGTTCAAATTAGTCAAGCTACTGCCCCAGCGGTGATTTCTCCAGCAAGCAGTGCGATCGATTGTGCAACAGAGCAAGCTCAGCTAGAGCAGTCTGTCGCAAATGGACTGGTTGATCAGGCACGGCAGCATATCAATGATAGGCAGACCGAGGCAGCCGCGATCGCCCTAACTCAAGCGTTTGAAGCGATCGGGCAGGTGGAGGATGTTTCAACGAAAGTTACGTTGCTTGATCAGATTATCAATAGCTATGAAGGTAGTGCTGATCGCAGCCTGTTAGAGCAACTGGTCAACCAGGCTAATCCAGTGCAGCGGCAGCAGGTTGCCGCCGTTTTGCCGCAGGCGGTGCAGGTCACGCAGAGCTTAAGCAGCGGCTATAGTGCCATAAAAACTCGAACTCTCACCTCGATCGCCCGTTACTACGGCATTTTGGAGCAGCCGCAGCAAGCTCAACCCGTTTTGACTCAGGCCTTGCAAGCAAGCCAGTCGATTCGCGGCGCAGAGTTTCAAACCAAAGCGTTGACTGACATCGCTCAAGTTTATGTGGCGATTCGTCAACTGCAAGCGGCTGTTCCTATCTTGGCGCAGTCGCTTCAGTTTGCTCAAGCTGCCACCTATCCCGATGCCAACCGCAGGGCATGGGCGCTAGAGCCAATCGCTCGACTCTATGCTCAGCTTGGCGAACCAGATCGCGCCCTGCAAGTCGCGCAGCAAATTGAGGATGCTCCTTACTACCAGTCCATCGCTATGGTCGCTGTGATCGATGAATACTTAAAGGCTGGACAGCTCAATCAAGGTGGACAACCCAATCAAACTAGACTAGTTGATCGCGCTGCTTCGATCGCCTTAGATATACCGGCCGATGACCAAAGAGCGATTATTCTCGGTGCGATCGCTGGTAGATATGCTGGAGCCAGACAACCTGATCGTGCCGCCGAATTATTGGGTCAGGCGCTAGAAATTAGCGCTCGCACTCGCACCACCGTTTCTGAACGAGAGCAAGCAGCCGTTGCGATCATTGTGCGGTATGCCGCAGCGGGGCAACGTGATGATGCCCTGCGTCTCGTTGGAGATTTTGACGACCCAACGGCAAAAGCAACTGGGTACGGCGCGATCGCCTTGCTCTATGCCGAAATCGGACAAACCGACCGTGCTCAAGCCACCTTAGCTCAGGCAGTTCAAAACACTGCTGCGATCGTAGACATTAGTAGCCGTAACCTGGTCAGACAGCAGTTGATTGATCAAGCGGTGCAAGGCGGACAGTACGATCTGGCGTTGCAGGTGGTGCAGACGGTCGATCTGGCAGAAGAACCAGAAGAGACATCCGTATCCTATAGTCGCGCTCAGGATCTAACCCAGCTTGCTAATCAAGCGATCGCCGCTAACCGCTATGAGGACGCCCTAAAAATCACGCAGGCCATTTCACCGACCTATATTGAGTGGCGCGATCGCCTGTTTTTGCAAATTGCTCGTGGTTTTGCCGAGGCTGGAGATTTTGATCGTGCTCAAGCCATTGCCCAGGAAAATGTTGATCCTGGCTTTCAGGCTCAAGTTTTTGCGGTTGTTGCGGCCCAGGTTCAGCTGGTTGTTCAGCAAATTGACCCAGCGACTGAACTGTTTAATCAGTCTGTTCAGTTGGCCAATACAATCGATTCTGCCGCTGCAAAAGCCGAAGTGCTCAGGACGATCGCAGATGAACACTTTAGAGCCAATCAGCCCGAAGCCGCGACGCAACTCTTGAATCAAGCGGTTGAGCTGGTGAAAACGATCGAAGATGAGGAAAGTCGTCTTTCTACGCTACAGGCAATTTCTGCACAATTTTCCGCTGCCAATCAACATCAGGCCGCGATTCAGGTGACGGACGCTATGCTTAATGCACCCGTGCGTCGTTCTGCCGCAATCGCCGAGGCGATCGCGGCAGCAATTGAGGGCGGGGACCTATCAACTGCACTCGCGACGCTGAATCGTTTGGATGACCCAGCCACCAAGACAACCCTGCTGCTGAAAGTTGCCGATCGCTACACCCAGGTGGGTCAGCGATCGCAAGCGGCAAGTTCTTTGGCTCAGGCCTTCCAGATGGCGCAAACCGTTCCCGGTGAGGAGTCGCAGACCATTAACGTTCGAGGTGGTGAAAATCCGTTATCCGTTGAAGACGAGCAAGATCGGGGCAGCTTGTTGGCGGCGATCGCGCTGAAATATGCTCAGATTGGTCAGGAGCAGCAAGCGCTACAAGTCGCTCAAGCTTTGCAAGATCCTGTTGGTCGTAATGCCTTGATTCTGCGACTAGGTTGTTATGGGGCTACGCCAGCACAGTGAGTGTCCGAGCATGGTCGGGCCGCTTGGTGAGGCGCAACGCCCCGTTAGGGCATGCGCGCGTCGGTGTCGGCAAGCTCAGTCGCTACGCGGCGATAGACCTGGAAGTTGCGGGTTCGGCGGCCGGTGGTGTCTGTCTGCTCTTGTACAACCGCCAGCAACGATCCGTCTTTGGAGGCGACTCGGCGTGCCGATGCGATCGCTACACCGTCTGCTAGTGCGGTGCTGTCGAGAGTGTGTGCATCGACCCGCGTTAGCGTGTGGGCGTCGGGACCGTCGGTGGGAGCGTCTGGCAAGGCGGGAAGCGGGTGCGGGGTTCCGTCTGCTTGGCCGCCAAAGGTGACTTCGTTCGCTGGACCGTTGGGTTCGGTCTGCCAGCGCACGTGCAGGGTGAGCACGCCAGGTGCTGACTCGGCGATCGTATAGCGACCACTCGCTGGGGGGGTGGCGGCCTCGTATAACGACAGTTCGGGCACGAGCTCCCATGTACCGAGATATTGGTCGATGGGCATCACTGTCTCCAAAGTGGTAATGCGGTGCGCTCTAACTATAGATAAGTATTAGATCTGGCAGCTAAGCTTTTTTGTTAGGTGGCTTCTAGGAGTTGGGCGCGGCGATCGCGCATGTATCGATAAAGGAATTGATGTGCTCAGGGTATGTTGTTTGGCAAGAAAACTATCAGAAGGTTGAATTATGCTGGCGCTTCACCCAACCTGCAAGCTCAACAGAGAACTTTACAATTGAGACTTCCGCTCATTGTCGATATCTTGAAAGGATAGTAGAATTTGCTTGAAGCCTGTAATGGTTTCTCTTTTTAAGATATAAGCAGCTAATAAGAATAGGAATTTCTGATATGGCTTTAGATCAACTCGAAGCATTTTTAAAGAAAATGAAGTCTGACCCTGCACTTAAAAATGAGGTGCTCGGAGCATCAACCGCAGATGATGTTGCACGAATAGCACTAAAACTTGGTTTTGAATTTTCAGGTGATGAATTACTAAGAATGTCAGGAAAGAACTTTGGCGGAGTTACTGTTGTGAAAACTGTTCTTCCTGGGGAGTATAATTAAACGCTTTTTGAATATCTGGTCATACAAGTTAGCTAGTAGGTTGGGAATAAAACTCTGCTGAGATTGCTGGGTTTCTTTGTGAACTCAACCTACAAAAGATCTGCGATCGCACTGCTCCTTGGCACTCAATAACCTGGCTTCGCCTGGATAAGCTGAAGAACTTGGTTATCTTGCCCGATTATCTTTAATTCATCCACCTTGACACCAACAGCTTGGATTGGCGCGTCAAAGACGAATAAGCCGTTAGTCACCTCATTGCTCAGAGTTCTCCCATCACTTAATCTTGCTTCCATCACAGCCACTTCTGCCGAGCGGCTTCGGCCAAGCAGAATAAGTGAAGTATGCTTACTTTGGGTAGGGCCAAAGTGAATATAGTCAATCAACTCCGTTGAAACGGCCTCAGAAGATTCATAGCTAAAGGTTCCTCCATTCGGAGGGGCCCACCAAACACCCCAAGGCAAACGCGAAGCGCGAACGTACGCTCCCTCTGGAGGGGTTGGCCAGCCCTGGCAAACCACAATTGCGGTTGTCGGCGTCAGTTGTTGCGCTTTTATAGTGGGGGCATCTTTACACAACCCATCTCGCCTAGCGGCTCGTTCTGGCGTGAGTCCCCAATCATCTATCAACCAAAGACACCAAATTACTGCAATCACGCTAAGCGGAGCTAGCAGCATGATTGCCCAGCTGGTTCCTTTAAGTACTCTCGACATTTTGCGAAACCTACCTGGTGCGGCCAATTCACAAACTATGCTTAATGACTGACTCTCACTACACCAGTTCCCAAAAGCTCTACTTAAGGGCTTGGACCATGACTCACCGCACAACAGTAGGGTGAAAATAGAACTTTCTGGGATTGTTGAGTTTCCTTCGTCAACCCAACCTATAAGAGATCTGCGATCGCACTGAGGTTTGGGCGCGGGCGATCGCGCATGGATCGGTGAAGGAATTTTGCGCTTAGAATAGGTTGTTGGGTAAGAAAACTATCAGGGGTGTTGAGTTTTCTTCGTTAACCCAACCTACAAGAAATCTGCGATCGCATTGATCCACTTGAATCAATTTGTTGTGCTGTAATACCTCAGAGAGTGATACAGCATTACTCCTTATTCTCACTATAGATTTGACGCCAATAATAGGGTTGCACCTCTCGCAACTTTAGAGAATGGTATTGAGTTGGGTCTGCTTTGTCAGGAACACCCACTTCAACGTCTAATCCCCAATACGCTAATCGCTCTTGACAGATACCACAGGGCGTCAGGATGACAAATGGTTCAACTGTCTCTTCCTTAGACACGCAAACTGACGCGCAGATCCGCTCATTCAATCGATGTGCTTCACAAATTGCCCCAGTTTCGTGGCATAAACAAGCTGCTGCATTAAGGGCATCAACGTAAACACTCGTAAGAATACGCCCTGTTTCTGTGTACATTGCCGCAGCTCCAGACCATCCTTCTGGAAATCGTTTCAGGGCTTGTTGCTTTGCTGCATTGACTAATTGATCATCGACTTGGTACGGCTTCATGCTTAATCACAATACCCACTCTAGAAAACTCTTCGTCAATATTCTTGAGTTATCTCTTTTGGGTTAGCTAGCTCAATCTAACCTGAAAGAGATTTGAGTCGCACTTATTCATAATCTACTTGGTGTTGCCTTACTAGATCCATCTTTCAACCGTTGGCCTGTCAATCCAGTAATCCACTTTTGAAGAATCAGTAAACTTTCTCAAGGCTTTGTCAGGCCAAATATGCAACTTACTTAAAAAGCCTGTGTTCTCAGCTGCCCTCTCAATAATTTCCCATTGCTCTAAAAAGTTGTTAGCCCAGCTCTTTTCATGCATCACCAAATCTACAAATTTTAGTCCAGCCTTTTGCATCCTTTTGCCGTTTGTTCCACGAGCATTAATTGGCTCCCAAAATACAACTTCAGGATTTAAGCGAGATATTTTTTGAAAATATGATTCGAACTCACGCAAAGTTATGTTAGGAGGGGTTGGGGCCGCTGCGACGAAAAGACGGCATCCTGCCTTAGCTCCTTTAATCATTGCGTTGTAGCGTGCCGAAGGAGATGGGGAATAAGGTTCTACAACTTTACTTAATTCATCCTCAAAATGAGGCAAGCTCATGCCAACCGTAACATTCTCATTACAAAGAATATCTAAATCTTTAATCCACAAAGGACTTCTAGTAAGGATTCGAACTCTCTTTTTGTAACGAAGTAAAATCTTGACTGTTTCTCTTGTAATCAAAGCAGTTTCCTTGGTCTGGTAAGGGTCCGTTCCAGAACAGAGTAGAACAACTCCTTTGCCACTCTCTGTCACTTTCCAGTTTCTTTTACGCTCAATCAAGTCTTCTAATTGAGAGGGGATATTGTCACGAGTAAAAAGATAGTTTCCCCATTCCATTTGCGGGTCTTCCACACCAGCCTCCGCAAGAATCGCTTTGCGTGTACGTATTGCAGGAGTCGCCGGAACGTAACAAAATGTACAGCCATGCAGACAACCAGACGCAATATTAACTACGTAATCACATAAGCCTTTCTTGTGAAGAGCACTTTCTTGTAAAGGATTAACAATTTTTTCACTACCTCTGACAATGCCTCTCATCTCAGAATCCAAACTAGTACATTCATTCTATTGGTCTGAGCCTAGAAATATACTAAAAGTTGTCTAAAGTTTACGGTTTTTTTATGTGAATTGAATCATCATCATCTTGTGGAAGCTATTAATTTATAAAAGAGAAGCTATGGTGGAGCACGTTTTTGGGGGAGATTGGACAAAGGAAAAACTGAATAGAGTCTCAAAATATCTTTCAGCTTATGTTCAGATTCTCAAGGATAGAGATTATCACTATTCATATATAGATGCTTTTGCGGGCACAGGTTATGTTAATTCTAAACTTTCTGTTGAAGATGAGCAAATAGAAATTTTCCCTGAGCTGACCGAAGGTGAGGGAAAAGAGTTTATTGAGGGATCTGCGAGAATAGCTCTTGGTGTAAAGCCTAGTTTTCGTCAATACTACTTTATTGATAAAGATCCGAAAAAAGCAAGAGATCTCGAAAGAATGAAATTAGATTTTCCAGAATCTCATATATCCGTAATATCTGAGGATTCAAATGTTTTCTTGAAAAGGTTTTGCAAAGAGTCAGATTGGCGAAAGCAAAGAGCTGTGATCTTCTTAGATCCTTATGGGATGCAAATTCCTTGGACGACGATTCAGGATATTGCGAATACTGGTGGAATTGATTTATGGTATTTATTTCCAGCAGGAATAGCTATTAATAGACTTTTGCGAAGAGATGGAAAAATCAGTATAAAAATCAAAGATAGACTAAATCAAACATTTGGTTCAACTGATTGGTTTGATCTTTTCTATCAAGCTAATCAAAATCTCGACTTATTCGGCGAGAACACTATTGAATATAATAAAATAGCGGACTTGGAAGACATTAAGAAATATTTTATTGGACGGTTAAAGGAAGTGTTTCATGGAGGAGTAGCCGAAAATCCTCTTTGGTTAGTTAATTCAAGAAATACTCCTTTATATTTACTTTGCTTCGCTTGCAGCAATCGAAATGTGAAAAGTGCAGTCAAAATTGCGCAGCATGTTCTTGAGCAACCCGAAAAAAAGCAACCGAGTAACAAAACAACTTATCCTACTATTCCTGGCCTGAATATTTAAACTTGGAATTTGTAATACTAATTACGCTGCTACGGTTGACCTAAAGTTCTTGTGCGAGTATTCTTTATCGTCAAGCCGTTCAGCCAGAGCGGTGACCACGCAGAACTCGAAAATCTTAGCGCTGCCTGAAGGTGTTAACGGCACCAACAGACAGCTAACCCCGCAAATCTAGCACGCAGATTGCGAGGCTAGGCTCATCGTACCCTAGCCCCCTCAGTTTGCACTTCAGCTGCGGGTGGCTAGGGTTTTCGCGTTCTGTTTCTTTCCATCCACAAAGGAAACAGAACCCATGTTTGAATATCTCGAACCCGATGCCAGCGATGACCAAGAGACCGAGTCCCTGCCACTGCCGCCATCTGGGGCAACTAGCAAAGGCACCCGGTCCCTAAACCCCGAGAAAGTGCGACACATGCTCTACGGCAGCCTCGCCGGCATAGACCGCACCATCAAAATCCTCCATGCCCTAGGCTACACCGACCCCAACGACTGGAGCGACCCCATCCCCATGCCGCCCAACAGCGACATACTTGGGGCCACCTCCTCAGGAGGCACCATCTGGATGGCGATCGCCACCAAAACCGTGCTGATTGAGTAATGCACCCCTTGCCCCCGACGGCATACCCTTTGTTGTCGGGGGCTGCGATCGCAAAAAAACAAGCTCACCGGCTCCCAAACTTGGCATACCAAGCAGCCCGCTTAACAACCCAAGGCCGCACATAGCCTTACTAACCTCGCAGTAAGGCTTACTAACCTCACAGTAAGGCTTAACAACTTCGCAGTAAGGCTTACTAACCTCGCAGTAAGCTTTACTAACTCCACAGTAAGCCTTACTAACCTCGCAGTAAGCTTTACTAACTCCGCAATAAGCCTTACTAACCTCGCAGTAAGCTTTACTAACTCCACAGTAAGCCTTACTAACCTTGCAATAAGCCTTACTAAGTAGCCCTATCCCTCTGCAATAGACCTCTGCATCCTAAAATACCTGCATCGGCCTATCGAGCTGGCGAAAATGCCCCTGCCCACCGAACTCTGGATCGACACCCTGCCCTCTGCGATCGGCGACATTCTACTGGTGTCAGACGGTGCGTCGCTCTGCGCCCTCGACTTTGCCGACTACCAAACTCGCCTGCTGACCTTGCTCAAAAAGCGGTTTGCCGCGGTAACCCTAACACCCAGCACCAACCCCCAGGGCTTTAGCGATCGCCTCAAAGCCTACCTTGCGGGCGATCTGCACAGTTTCGACGCCGTGCCCGTCAACCCAGGGGGCACCGCCTTTCAGCAGCAGGTGTGGCTAGCGCTGCGCCAAATACCCGCTGGCACCGTGGCCACCTACGGCGAACTGGCGAAAAAACTGGACAAACCCACAGCCTATCGAGCAGTGGGCATGGCCAACTCGCTCAACCCCATCGCGATCGCCCTACCCTGCCATCGCGTCGTCGGCACCAACGGCCAGCTCACCGGCTACGCGGGCGGCCTAGCGCGCAAACAATGGCTGCTGCACCACGAAGGCGTCAATTTAGCCAACCTAAGCTCGATTCAGCAAGAACTAGCGCTCGGGCTTTAGCTATTGCGTCGGTTCATTAAGATCGCAAAGTCCCCTTTCCTCTCCCCCAGAGAGGAGAGGGGAGCCGGACCTCTCAAAGTCCCTCTCCCAATTTGGGAGAGGGATTTAGGGTGTAGCTTGCTTCCCGCAGGGTGGGCCACGAAGGCTTCAATCTGGCCAACCAAGGTGCGATTCAACAAGAATTGTCGCTCGGGCTTTAGCTCATATCGGGGCGACCCAGCCTGGAATAATGGTAGATACCCGTTTCCTTTGGCACGCCCCATGACCATGTCTGCACCGGATCTGCGATCGCCCCTCACCCTGCCCGAGATGGGCTGTGGCACCTGGGCCTGGGGCAACCGGCTGCTGTGGGGCTACGACCCCACCATGGATGACGAGTTGCACCAGGTCTTTAACCACTGCGTCAGCCACGGCGTCACCCTGTTCGACAGCGGCGACTCCTACGGCACCGGACGGCTTAATGGCCGTAGCGAAGTCTTGCTGGGGCAGTTTGCCCAGAGCTACACGGGGCCAAACCAAGATGCCCTCTGCCTGGCGACGAAGCTGGCCGCCTACCCCTGGCGACTCACCGCCGGGTCGGTGGTGAAAGCCGGAGCCGCCTCCGTCGAGCGGCTGGGCCGCCCCATCGACCTGGCCCAGATGCACTGGTCTACCGCCAACTACGCCCCCTGGCAGGAAGGCCCATTTCTCGATGGGCTAATAGAGCTGTGCGTTCAGGGAAAGGCGCGGGCGATCGGCCTGTCAAACTTTGGCCCCAAGCGGCTCAAGCTGGCCCACCAGCGGCTGCAAGATCGGGGACTGGCGATCGCCACGCTGCAAGTGCAGTATTCGCTGCTGTCAACCTACCCCGTGACCGAGCTAGGCCTCAAAGATCTCTGCGACGAACTGGGCATTCGCCTGATCGCCTATAGCCCCCTGGCTCTAGGATTGCTGACCGGCAAATACTCCGCTCAGGGGCCGTTTCCCTCCGGCCTGCGGGGTCTGCTATTTCGCCGACTGCTGCCCAAAATTCAGCCGCTGCTGGAGGTGCTGGGGGCGATCGCTGCCCATCGCCAAAAAACCTCGGCTCAAGTCGCTCTCAACTGGTGCATTTGCAAAGGCACCATGCCAATTCCAGGAGCCAAAACCCTAGCTCAAGCGCAGCAGAATACCGATGCCCTGGGCTGGCGGCTAGACGCTGGAGAAGTTGAAGAGCTAGATCGAGCAGCCAACCGCAGCAACGGTCGCATGGTGCAGAACAACTTTCAGTCCCGCTAGCCTATTCCTTTAGATAGATATTGCTGATTTTTGCCTACATCGTTAACTAGAGATTAAGAGTAGCCGCAGGGGAGATGCGCGGTGACTTACCGGTCTCGATAATGGTCGCATCAGGCAAGGCAGTTGAGTTCCTATCCCAGTTTTGGAGCACCCCCATGCTGCGTTACGCGTTGCTTTTTTTAGTTGTCGCTTTGATTGCCGCGTTCTTTGGGTTTAGTGGTGTAGCCGGCACCGCCGCAGGCATCGCCCAACTTTTGTTCTACATTTTCTTGGCCATCTTTGTCGTGTCGCTGGTTATGAATCTCGTCAAGCGCGCCTAGGCTTTTGAAGCCAGCGAGCGATCAGCAACAGATATGTTTGCGCGAATTACTCCCCCTTTGCTTGACGGCGAAAGGGGATTTTTTTGGCGATAAACCCACATACAGGTCAGAAAAGTCAGCCAACCCATGGACTGTCCAAGTTGGCAGGTTGAACGTCCAACCCTGCCGTCCTTTCCCTGGCTACTTTGCCAACCTGTTAGCCTCCCACTACTTCGCCCCTCGCAGGGCCACCATCCACCGATTGGGCTTGCTCTTGGTGCGGGCTGTGACCCGCCAAACCCGGCTGCCGCTGAGATGGTTAACTATCGCCACCATGCCAATTAGGGCCTTGAGCCAAAAGTAAACCGGCGACAGCACGCAGTAAAGCACACCGTGGCGGCGGGTGTAGGTCGACTCCTTCGGACGCAGCAGCATTGCGACCGCCACTTGCAGCACCACGCTCAGGGTCAACAACCCCATTAGCACCAGGTTGAGGTTTTCAAAATTGAGGTCGCGATCGCGGCCGCTCAGGTGAATGCTGAGCAGCATCGGCACCACCTGCCACACCAGCGGATAAAAAAACTGGCTAAACAGCAGCATCAGCACCCAGTAGGGCTTTTGCACAGCGTCTAACCGGGGCGATCGCGCCACGCGACCCAGGTGCAAACCCGCTACCTCTAGCCAACCCTGACTCCACCGCTGGCGCTGAAACCACAGCCCGCGCAGGTTATCGGGGGCCAGTTCGGTAGTGACAATCGCCGGGTCATGCACCAGACGGCAGCCCCCCAGCAAGCCCCGCACCGTCACGTCAATGTCTTCGGTGAGGCGGGTGTGGTGAAAGCCCAGGTGGCGCAGGGCCGAGGTGCGCCAGTAGCCGTTGGAGCCACCAAATAGAGCCGTGTCAGCCAGCAGCGATCGCCCGTAGTGGCTAATGCCGTAGATGCACTCAAACTCCACCGCAATCAGCTGGGTCAACCAGCTATCCTGGGCGTTGCGAATAATGTTGCGCCCCTGCACCACGTCGTAGCGGCCCTGATATAGCCAGGCCCAGGCTCGACTAAGACAGTCTGCCGCCGGATGGTGATCGGCGTCAAAGATGCCCGTCATCTCGCCCGCCGCCACCTGCAGGGCGGCGTTGAGGTTTTCGGCCTTAGAGTGACTGTGGGGAACGGGCAGCAGCACCAGGGCTGGGTAGCGCCGCGCCAGCACCTGCAAGCGGTCTTCTACCGGCAGCCGCGTCGGGGTGTTGTAGGCCAAAATAATCTCCCACCCCTGGGATGGCGGCGTCACTTGGGTCAACCAGTGCAGCAACGTGTCTTCAATGATGTCTTGCTCGTTGGGCAGGTAGGCCGCCACAATCACCGAGACAAAGGGCACCGAAACAAACGGCGTTGAAACCAGGGGCACCGAAACCACGGGCAGGGCGCCCTGGGGCGGCAGCGACTCCGGCACCACAGACGACAGCCGTTGCTGCCGCACCCGGCACCAGCGCTGCAGCAGTCCCCGATCAAACCAGGGGTTAGACCGACGGCTGCTGTAGATCACAACGGCGGTTTCGGCGTTGATGATCACCAGACCAATCAGTGAAACGGCCAGTAGGGCCCATTGCAGTATCCCCAGGCTATGACCGTAGTCAAGAGCAGCAATGTATACCGCCATCGGTATGCACAGCAGCCAGAGGCTCAACCACAGTAGCCGTCTGGCGTTGGCCAGAACAGGCTCAGCAAACAGCGCCAAGCTCGACTTCATAGGCGGGGATTAACTCCTTACTTGATTAGGTGGAAAAGCCAGCAAACTGACGACATATCTTTGCCGCTAACAACCATGAAACACTGTACCAGCCCAGCCAGGGTGAGCTGATATAGGTGCCATAGATACCTGTAAATCCCTCGTAAGCAGCTTGCACCTGCTGATTGTCCCAAAAAAAAGTAAATTTTGGATGACCCGTTGGAGCGATTGCTAGCACTGGCACCCTCGGCGATCGAAACAAAGTTAGAGTAGTCGAAGTCACAGCTAGTCTCGCAGGTCACTTTCTTGGGCATCGCGGCGGTAGCGAGGGTCGCGCCAGGCACCGCCGACCCCGCGCAAAATGCCCCGCCCAATCAGCCCAATGCCCCGGCCAATCACGTCGGTCAGCACGTACACAATACCGCTGCCCACCAGCGAAACCGCCGAGCGAAATCGAGGGGCGATCGCATCGCGAGCTTCCACCGCCAAGGTTACTGCCCGCTGTAGGCCCGAAAGCTGCTCCAGCTCCTCCCGCCGGGGCACGTAGATCGTCTGGTACTGAATGCCCCGCTCGGTGAAGCCAAACAGCCGGTGCTGACTCTCAAAAATCGCTCGGGGTTCATTGATCAGTCCATCCCAACGGTAGCGCCAGGACAGGTCGTTGCGAAAGCGCTCAATGTCGCGGCTAGTCATCATGCGGCGGTGGTAGAGGTTTTTCTTCATCAGCTCCACGTCGGCAAAGTGGTTGAGCATGGGCTGCACCACGGCGTTGGCTAGCTGAATCACCAGGTGCTCTAGCAGCTCCTGGCTGCGGGCCATCGCCTCGGGAGTCGCGGCCTGGTAAAGGCCGCCGTCCACCACCATCGACTCGTTAAATAGCAGATGCCCCAGCAGCATCGGCACCAGGGGCAGCCGGTCTAAAATTGCCCCCTGCACTACGGGGGCCTCGGTCAGCAGGGTTGGCACCACGGGCTGCTCTAAGGTATTGACCTGAAGAGTGTAGTAGCGGCCAAAAAAATCGGTTACGGCAGCCTGCCACAAGTCTTGCAGCACCAGGGAGCTTTTCTCAGGCAGCTGCCCCGGCAGCACCTGGGCCTCACGGAGGTAGGCAAGGGCGTCTTCAACCTTGCGTAGCACTAGGTAGAGCAGCTCCCGCTTTTTGTCGTCGCGCAGAATGTCAGACTCCAGCGGCACATCGCTGGTGTTATCGAGCAGCCCCTGCAATTTGCGAAACACCCGCTCAAACACCAGAGTAGCCAGGTCGCCCTGGTTGAGGGCTAGGCGATCTTCGGTGGCGATTCCGGTACGGCTACTCGTTTCGAGTCGGTTCCCGAACGCTTCGCGATTCGCTAGGGCATTCTCGGGTCGTTGCGTGGGCCTAACCCTGGTTCCCGGTGACCCTGGCGGCACCTCGTTCTCCCAGGGAAAAGACAGCTCCCCTGGCTCCGTTCGGGGCCGTACAACGGGAGGCTCCACGGGCTGCCCCTGGTCAGAGAAGTCAGGGGTAGCCAGCAGTCGCCGCACCAGCCAGCGGGCCGCCCGCAGTTCACGGTAACGCCCCGCCAGCACCGCCTCCGACAGCAGCGAGCCGCGCCCGCGTCGCTGCTCTGCCTCGATCTGGGCCATCACGGCCTCAATTTGCTGCACCGACGATCGCCGCATGCTGATGCGTAGGGCGGCTAGGGCATTGGGTACCGGTAAACTTCTGCCAGTGGTGCCATCCCGCATGGTGATCAAGGGACGCTGACTGCTCGAAATTGGGCTTAGGCCCCTGGCGAGTGGCGGCCCAGACGCGACCAATTGCTCAATCAGCCGACCGAGATCGGCCACGGCCATGCTGCGAGCCCCAAACCCATCGGCACCCAGCTGCCGGGCTGCGGCAGCCAGCACCGGTTCGGTCTGGGCGCTGAGCACCAGCACCGGCAGAGTTGGATAGCGTGCTTTGATATCGGCACAGAGGCGCAGCCCCGGCAGCTCGTCAGGGCGACCCGCCCCCAGGCCCAGATCGAGAATTACCAAGTCGATGTCGGGGCGACGGCTAGGGTCCTGGGAGGCCCAGGCCTCGGCCCAGTCAGGGGCGGGCTCTGGAGTCCAGTCGGGAGGGGCGTCCGATCGCGTCTCCAGGTTAGCTCGACTGGCCAAGATCGCCAGGGCATCGTCGGCCTGGGTGGCTTCAGCCACTACAGCGTAGCCAGCGGTTTGCTCCAGCCAGATGCGGAGGCCCAGGCGAAACACCGGGTCTTCGTCTACCAGCATGAGTCGCAGGGGGGCCGTCGTCATTGGGGCTCGGTGGAAGAACTGTCGTCTGAGTCATCACCGCCGCCGGGCACAGGGCGACCCTCAGCTTCCCAGATTGACCAGATGTAGGCTCGCTCGGCCGTCCAGAGGGCGATCGCCGCCCTGGCCTCATCGTAGAGCGCTCGCCCCGGCCCAATCTGGCCAGCTAGATTGATCGCCGCCGACAGGCTGCCGCCGTAGGCCAAGTCCTTGGCCTCATCCAAAATCGGCTTGTCCTCGGCAATTTGAATGGTGGAGGTCCACTCTTGGATCAGCCCCTGGGCGCGGCTGTAGAGGGCGCGATCGGGCTTAATTTTATTCGCCTCGGCGATCGCTTCGGGCAGCTTGTCCTGATTGGCCAGGGCCACCGCCGCATCGAGAACGGGCCGGTCTTCGATCACCTGAATTTCTTTCTGCCACTCGGCGACTAGAGATTGGCCCTCCACCCGCAGGGCGCGCCCTAGCTCAATCTCACCAGCCTTAGCAATGGCGGCTTGCAGCGCCGCAACGGTGCCGGGTCGGGCCAGGCTGCGGGCTTCGACCAAGATTGGGCGGTCTTCAATGCGCTGCAAATTAAACTGCCATTGGGCGATCAGTGTCTGCCCTTGAATGCGCCGGGGTCGCTCCGGCTCTACCCGCTGAGCTTGGCGAATGGCCCATTCGTAAGTGGTGCGCTGCCCTAGCTTGGCTACCATATCGCTAAACTTCAGCTGTCTTAGGTCGGTGAGTTGTTCGACCCACTGCTCCTCTGAGGATAGGTCAGCCTCCGCGTAGGCACTGTTCGCTGGGAGCTGATTGACGGCGCTGATGGCCTCCATCAGCCCAAATAAGTGGCTGTAGCGTGGGGTTAAGCCCTGACTCACCGGCTCAGCCTGGCGGATGAGCGTTTGGGCACGGCTCAGGGCTAGCAGCTCTTGGGCTTCGGGGGCCAGATCGGGGGTGGGGGGTACTACGCTAGCTAACTCTAGGGCACCGGCGCGATCGCCCACGTCCCAGCGCTCGAGCGCCACATCTAGCACGGTCTTGCTCCAGCGATCGACATCGCTTTCTGCCGCCTGCCACACCTGGGTGCGCAGATCGATGGCGCGGGCCAGCACCACCGCCTGGCGCAAATTCTCAATCTGGTTAGTTTTTGCTAGCTCGCGGGCCTGCAAGAGCTGATTCCACCCCTGCTGTTCCACCTGAAACTGCCGCTGCCAAAACACATACCGCGTCGTCAACCAGTAGTCGGTCTTGAGGTTTTTAAACTCTTGCAGGTGGGTCTTGGCCAGCTCCCAATCGCTAGCGGCAAGGGCGGGCCTCAGCTTAGCCTCAATGGCTCGGCCTTGCTCCCAGTCTTGTCGCCACTCAAAGATCACCGACTGGGCTGGCTGACGCAGCGGCGTATTCAAAGGAATTTGATCGGCCAGGGCTACCGCGTCGTCGAGCTTGCCCGCCTGAGCCCAGCGGTTGGCCAGCACCAAAATCTGCTCCGAGGCATCCTTCAAGATTTCCTCGGAATCAGCGTAGTTAGCGTGGGTTTTGGGCCAGTTGGCGGTCAGCAATACCGACTGCACCAGATTGTTGGGCTCACCCGTGCGGGCCTGAGCCTTAGCGCAGTAGAGCAAATCGCTGGCCGAATGAAAGGGCGTAATCTGCTCACAGTCGGGCAGCGGCGGAATCCGCGTCAGCCACAGCAGCGCCCAGCCGCAAAATATCCCCGACCCGGTGAGCAAGAGCACCCAGGTAGTTAGCCAAAACCATTCCCAAGGTTTAACCTGGCTGGGCCCATGGCGCTGCCGGTGTCGAGATCTCAGGGGCGATGAAGCCGGTGTCGATGCCATGACGTCAAACTAACCGAGAGCGAGCAGCAGCATCTCGACTGCCTGGGCGTTGATAACTAGCATGCTCACTGGCTTTGGGAACCAGGGAAGCCAGAAGATGCTGACACATTGTAGAGGCAATCTATAAACTTGATCGTAGATCTTTGAGCCAAACCTATCGGAATTGCACGCCATGGCACACCGCACCACACCACGCCAAAATCTCCGTCCCACGGGGGTAGCCGCCGCGGTTGGCCTTGCCCTCACTTTGGCTACCCCCGGTGCTGCCAACGACCCCCTGCGGCAGCTGCTGATCAGCCGCATCTGCATAGCCTGTGACCTTAGCGGCGTCGTGCTCACCAGCGCCAATCTCGAAGATGCCGACCTGACCAATGCCAATCTGGCGGGAGCCAACCTACGCCAGGCCCGCCTGCCCCGCGCTCAGTTGACCCAAGCTGACCTGAGCCAGACCAACCTGCAACAGGTAGTGCTCAGCGCCGCTGACCTGACCGGAGCCAACCTGTCGGGGGCCAATCTCAGCCAAGCCACCCTCACCGGCAGCACCCTGCGGGAGGTCAACGCCGCTGACGTCAATCTAGAACGCGCCGAAGCCCGCAACAGCGATTGGTACGGCAGCGACCTCAGCGGCAGCCGTCTAGATGGAGCCGTGTTCAACCACGCCAGTCTGGCAGCAACCGATTTGACCAACGCGACCTTAACCCACAGCCAGCTTTTTCGGGCCAACTTGATTGGTGCCCAGCTAGCGGGGGCCGACTTTACCGGGGCCGACCTGCGCCAAGCACTAATTCGTGATACCGAGTTAGCCGGGGCTATCTTTACCGATGCCGACCTACAAGATGCCAATCTCAACCGCACCGACCTCAGCGCTGCTCGGTTCTGCAACACTCGCATGGCCGATGGCGCGATCAACAACGATCACTGCGCCGAGCTAGGGCTGAGCCCCGATCGCGCTGTTCCCTAAACGGCATGCCTAGAGAATAGGCAATTGCCAGATTGCCTGGAACGGGTTGTAGGGCAGGTCCGTGCTGCCGTAGTCGACGCCAAGCTTGTGCAGACGCTTTCAAGCGGGGCTTCCTCAGCGCAATCCACAATGAATAAAAAGCAGTCGCGCGAGCGAGAGCCCGCACGACTGCTGAGGGAAGACCGACCTTAGCTAGGTTTAGGCTTCGACACGCAGGGATGGCACGATCTTGACCGGGTTGGCCAGGTTCCAGAAGTTCGGCGAGGATGCGATCGTCGCCTCATACATCTGCTGGAATTTCTCGGGAGTGGCGTCGCCCTTCACCGTCAGCGTCCAGCGCATGTCCTGATACCCGGCCTGGATGGATTCGTCCAGCTTGAGCAGGCCGCGCACATCGAGGGTGCCGGTGCTGTGGATCTCCACTTTCTCTAGCCGAATACCCTCTACAGAGCAATGTTCGACAAAGGTAGTCAGAATGCAGGAATTGATGCCTGCCAGCAGCACCTCCTGGGGGTTAGGTCCCATGTTGGTGCCGCCCAGTTCCTCAGGTTCGTCGATGGTGAGCGAGAAGTCGCGGGTGTAGGCTTGCCCAGCCCAGTCGAAGGAGGTCATGCGGGTGAGCGATCGCGTGCCGTCTACCCAAGCCGTAGTGGCGTGGAAGGCCATCTGCGCTTGGGCAGCATCCTGCTGAATGGCGGTAACTAGCTCGGTGACGCCGCTGGGGGCAAAGCCGTTGATGGTATAAACTTGCTCGGTCGTAGTCATAGTCAAACTCCTTAATTTTGGGGATAGAGAACTATTGAAAGCTGTGTAATGACCGCAGCCATTTCGTTTGGCTATTGGTCGTCGTCCGACAAAAACTCGTGGGTCAGGGCCGCAATTTGGGCGTAGCCTGTGGCGCTCAAGGCTCGCACGCTCTGCTCAAAGCTGGGATGGGTCATGCCCGCGATCAAAAACGCGTTTTGGTACGATCGCTCTTGAATGCGCTGCATCTCATTCCGTTTGGGGGCAGAAAAGGTGCGCTCTGTGACCCGTTCCAGGCTGGCAATATCCAGCTGCACCTGGGCCTTAAAGCCCTGATAGAGATAGCGAATGATGGCTATGTAGTCGTCAATAGCAGTGGCGATGCCGCGGGCATCCATGGTTTGAGCCATCGACCCAACCATCAGGGCATCCAGGCGAGCGTGCTGGGCCTCCTCTTGCCAGTGGTGCTTTAGCAGACTGCAAAACTGCGGGTCGAGGGCATCCTGCTGGTGACGAACGCTTTCGAGAAAGTGCCGCTGGGTCATCCACTCGATGTGCAGAGTCACCAGGGCCACGCCCAGAGGGCTGTGGCTGAGCACGAAATCTGCGATTGCTTGGGGCGGTCCAATCACCTCGCAGCGGTGGCCAAACCCGGCCTCAAAGGCGGCCGCAAACTCGCGAAACAGGCGAATGTGCTTGCTTTCTTCGGTGGCAAAGCCCAGGTAGGCCTGGGTGGCCGCAATATCATCACAGCCCAAGGTTTTGGCGTGGTCAACCACCAGGGGCAGAATGAACTCTTCCACCAGCCCAAACAGGTGCAGATAGCTGTTACTGCGAATCTGGTTGAGCAATCGGGCGGCCTCGGCATCCAAACCCGGAATCGCCTTGGCTTGCACCAGCGCCTCAGGCAAAAAGGGTCGGGTAAAGTCGAGGGGCCGATGGGGGCCAATCAGGTCTTCCACCTGCCAGGCCACCCGCGCGGCATCTTTAAGAATCGCCGGGTAGCTGTGTTTCGGAACGGTTGCTGCGGTCATAGGATCTCCTGAACGTGAATGGGGGTTCGCCACGGCGATCGGGTCAGTTCCCTAGGGCCGTTGGTTTAACTTGTTTTCAGCTTAGATAGGAGGCCGTCGTCAGACCGTCGCTAAATCGTCCCGCCAGCGTCAAACCCAGACAGGCCTAGCTCTTTGGAAAAAACGGCTGATTTCTCTAGCCCTGATCGTCAACGTCGTTTTTGATATGGCGGTGGCCGAGGGCTAAGTTTGAGGGGGCGATCGCCCAGCATCCCCCGCGTGGCCCATCAGCGCGAACTCCCTAACCAACGCCCTAGTAGCTCTTATTTGAAGGCGGCTTTGTGATAGCGCTAGTGCCGCAAGACTCCACTCAGCTGGTCCAGTGCCACAACTTATCGAGCGCTACAGGGCCTGAGCGGATTAGTCGGCAAAGGCGATCCCGAGCTAAGCGACCTAATCTGCTAGTATCTTGCTCTGATGTCATCCCCAGCCAACATCCGGTCTGCAACCTCGTGAAAGCTACTCACTCCTTAGTTCAGGTTTTTCAAAGTCGCAAGATGGCGGCCATTCTGCTGCTAGGCATTGCCTCGGGGCTGCCTTACGCCCTGATGGATGACGCCTTCCGGGGCTGGATGACCAAGGCTCAGCTCGATCTGCGAACCATCGGCTGGTTCAGCTTGATTAGCCTGCCCTACTCGCTCAAATTTTTGTGGTCGCCCTTTCTCGATCGCTTCGTACCCCCTCGCTTGGGCCGACGGCGGGGCTGGATGGTGATCGGGCAGCTAGGGCTGGTAATGACGATCGCAATTCTCGCCGTGCAAATGGCCGCGATCGCCGTTGGTCCTTCGCCCACGCCAGCCTCGGTGCTGCAGCTCGTCGCCCTGATCGCCCTAGGGATTACCTTTCTCAGCGCCACCCAAGACATCGCCATTGATGCCTACCGCACCGATGTGCTAGAGGAGCGCGAAATGGGGGCCGGGGCCGCCACCTACGTCTTGGGCTACCGGATCGCCATTTTGCTGACCGGGGCGATGGCCTTCATTCTGGCCGATCGCATTACCTGGCCCTGGGTCTACGGGGTGATGGCCGGGCTGATGGGGCTGGGGGTGCTGGTCTCGCTGTGGGCACCGGAGCCGGTGCGCGCCGTGCACCCGCCCGACTCATTAAGGCAAGCGGTGGTGCAACCCTTTGGCGAGTTTTTTAGCCGCTTGGGGGTACAGCGCACGATCGCCGTGCTGCTGTTCATTCTGCTCTACAAGCTGGGCGATAATCTGACGGCGAAAATGGCCATTCCCTTTTTGGGCGACCAGGGGTTGGGCTTTTCAGATACCGACATTGGCACGATTCGTCAGGGGCTGGGGCTAGTGGCCACCATCGTCGGCACTCTGGCGGGCGGAGCGGCCCTCAGCCAGCTGGGCATCAACCGCTCCCTGTGGATTTTTGGCGGGCTTCAGGCCCTGAGCAATTTGGGCTATCTGATTCTGGCGATCGTCGGCAAAAATTACCTGGTCATGGTGCTAGCTATCAACGTCGAAAACTTTTGCGCTGGGCTGGGAACGGCGGGCTTTGTCGGTTTTCTAATGAGTCTGTGTAATGCCCGCTTTTCTGCCACCCAGTTTGCCCTGCTCTCTAGCCTGATGGCGGTGGGGCGCGATTTGATCGCTGGCCCCGCCAGCGGTGAACTTGCCCAGCGCTTACAGCAGTTTGTGCAGAGCAACCCCAACCTGGCTGCGACACCCACTTTAGGAGGGGCTACTCAACAGGGCTGGCCCCTATTCTTTGGAATTACGCTGCTCGCCGCCCTGCCAGGATTGATGCTGTTGCCTGTGTTTGCCCCCTGGCACGATCGCGAGGAGGTCGATTAACACAGTACGCTTGAAGCAAGACGTTGCTGGAGTGCGGATATGCTCTTTCTGATCGTTGCGATCGCGCCCTGGGTGCTCTTGCTCTACGCCGTGCTGGTCATAGCCGGGGGCGTAATGGGCTATGTGAAAGCTCGCAGTAAACCCTCTCTTATTTCTGGGCTAATTAGCGGCGCAGCCTTGCTCATCGCCTGGTGGATCACCCTGAGCAACAGCTACAACGCCGGTATAACTCTGGCCATCTGCCTTGCGATCGCGCTCCTTGTCGTCTTTGGCCTGCGCTTCCGCAAAACCAACAAATTCATGCCCGCCGGACTGATGGCGATCGTGAGTCTGTTTTGTGCGGTTCTGTTTGGCGTTGCGTTGGCCGTATAAATTTGAAGTCGAGCCAGTTCCAACCCTGATGAGGCGAAAGTGAGCTGCGGCTGGCAAGAAAGGTCGCTGGCCTTCTGCGGAGTCAACCTACCAGCCGTTAATGACTGGTGGACTGTGCCGCTAGATTCTCGTGGGTGTAGACTAATGCCCATATTTGAGAATCCTTGAGGAAGTATGACCGTTCGTTGGTCAAAGACCCGCTCAGTGGGGCGATCGCGCCCGTATCATTTCTCCCGGCGGCGATTTCTGCAATTTTCAACGGCTACAGTGTCCAGCTTAGCCCTGGCGAACTGCCGACAGTCGGGCACCAATACCTCCGATCCGGACGGCGCTCCCACCGACGGCACTAACAAACCGCTCTATATTTACACCTGGTCTGACTACGTCGATGGTGAGGTCTACGATCGCTTCACCCAGGCCACCGGCATCCCCATCGAGGTGCAGACCTACGACTCTAACGAGACTATGCTGGCGAAAATCCAGGCGGGCGGCGGGCAGCAGTTCAGCATTCTGTATCCCTCCGACTACATGGTGCAGCAGATGATTGAGCTAGGGCTGTTGGCGACCCTCGACCACAGCAAACTGACTGGCTTAGAAGACCTGCGCGGCCCTTGGCAAAACCCCACCTACGACCCCAACAATGCCCACAGCATCCCGCTCAGCTGGGGTACCACTGGGCTGATCTACGACACTACCAAACTCAGTCCGCCCCCTGCGGACTGGGCTTATCTATGGGAGCGGCAAGACGCCTTGACAGGCCGGCTCACCCTACTCGACGACGTCCGTGAGACCCTAGGGGCGACCCTGGCCTCGCTGGGTTATTCCTACAACACGACTGACCCTGGACAGATCGAGGCTGCGTTCAAGCGGTTGCAGGAGCTGAAACCGGCGATCGCCCAATTCTCAAGTTTTGGCTGGGAAGACTCCCTGATCGCAGGTGACCTCGACCTCTGCATGACCTACTCGCACTTGGGCAACGCCCTCCCCGCCGAGCACCCCAACCTGCGCTACGTCATCCCCACCTCTGGCAGCTCCCTGTGGACCGATGCGATCGCGATTCCCAAAACCGCGCCGAACCCAGAGGCCGCCTACGCTTGGCTCAACTTCATGCTCGAGCCTGAGAACGCTGCCTTTGCTGTACAGAAGCTGGGCTTTGCCACCCCCAGCAAGTCGGCGTTTGAGCTGCTGCCCGCCGAACTGCAAGACAGCGAAACCCTGTTTCCGCCAGAGTCGGTCCTGGCTAACTGCGAGGGCATTGCTCCGCTTGATACAGCTACGTCTGACCTATTCGATCGCTACTGGACTGAATTAACCAGCGCTTAGCGACCTCGCCCGAAACCTGGTCCCTTTTGTGCAATGCCAACTCATCGGCTACATGCAAAAGGAACCGGATCTCTCGACAAGGAATTCACGCGCTAATCAGCGGCGTTGCCCTCGCCTGAAAGTTAGCATTCACTAGCGCATTCACTGCTGCCTCCGGATCCTTCACGCGAAACTGCGCCCCCAGCCGCACAAACTGGCGCTGCTGGTTAGCCCCAATCACCGCAATCACCGGCACCCGCGCATACTTGGGGTCGTCGCCCTGGTTGTTGCGAATCACGTTGCGCAGGCGGTGCTGCTGCTCGATGTCGCCCGCCAGGCGCGGGTCTAGCTCCACCATCACCATGCGAACATCTTCAATTGATTCGGCATCGTCAATGATGAACTGCACGCGATCGTCGCGGCGATCGACCTTGCCCCAAATCATCAGCCGCTTGTCGGCGACAATGTGCTGGCCAATGCGCTCAAAGGATTTGGGAAAGACGACGGCTTCTGACTGCCCCGTTAAATCTTCGAGCTGGACGATCGCCATCCGATCCCCCTTCTTCGTCACCACCGGCTTGACGCTGGCGAGAATCACGATCGCACTCAAAGTTACGTTATCCGGCTGCTCATGTAGCTCTGCCAGGTTAATTGGGGCCAGCACCCGCGCCGATCGCTGCACCGACTTGAGCGGATGGTCAGAGATGTAGAAGCCCAGCAGCTCTTTTTCCTGCCGCAGTTTTTCCTGGGCTTCAAAGTCGGCTACTAGCGCTGCTTTAGGCGCAGTTTCGTAGCCCGCCGAAGGGGTGGCGCTCTGGGTATCGCCACCGCCCAGCATCATGTCAAACAAGTTGCCCTGGCCAATTTCGCGATCCTTCGCCCGGCTCTGGGCCCAGTCGAGCACCAGCTCCAGATCCTGCATGAGCTGATTGCGGTTGGGGTCAAGCTTATCCAGCGCCCCCGCCAGAATCAGCGATTCTAGCGCTCGGCGGTTGACGGAATGGAGATCGACGCGATCGCACAGTTCCGCCAGCGAATTAAACGGCCCCTCCGCCTCGCGATTCTTTAGAACGCACTCGATCGCGCCTAGACCCACGTTGCGCACCGCTGAGAGGCCAAACAAAATGCTTTTGCCCTCGGGGGTGAAGTCGACTAGCGATCGGTTGATATCCGGCGGCAGCACCTCAATGCCCATGGCAATGCAGTTGCCGATGTGCATTTGCACCTTGTCCTGGTCGCCGCTATTGGAGGTCAGCAGCGCCGCCATATACTCCACAGGATAGTTAGCCTTCAGGTAAGCGGTCTGAAAGGTAACAAACCCGTAGGCGGTGGAGTGCGACTTGTTGAAGCAGTATTCGGCGAACTTCACCATCTGGTCCCAGAGTTCTGTCGCCACTTTTTTGCCGACGCCTTTCTGCATCGCGCCGTTGACAAAGTTCTCCTGGTGCTTGAGCATCTCCGACATTTTCTTTTTACCCATGGCCCGCCGCAGCAGGTCGGCCTGACCAAGGGAGTAGCCGCCCATATCCTGGGCAATTTTCATGATCTGCTCCTGGTAGACCATGATGCCGTAGGTCTCACTGAGAATCGGCTTCAGAATTTCGTCGGCAAAGTCAATTTTTTCGCGCCCGTGCTTGCGATTGATGAATTTGGGAATCAGCCCCGCATCCAGCGGCCCCGGTCGATAGAGAGCCAGCACTGAGGAAATATCTTCTAAACCGGATGGCTTGAGATCTTTCACGATCTGGCGCATGCCCGACGACTCAAGTTGAAAGACGCCGCCCAGATCGCCACGCTCCAGCAGCTTGTAGGTGGCCGGGTCGTCTATGGGCAGGTCGTCGGGGTCGATCTTGGTGCCGTGGGTCGCCTCGATCAGCTCCAGGGTTTTTTGGATCATGGTCAGGTTGCGCAGACCCAAAAAGTCCATTTTTAGCAGGCCCAGGGCTTCTACATCCTCCATGTAGTACTGGGTGATCACCTGACCGTCGTTGTTGCGCTGTAGGGGCACAATTTCGTCGAGGGGGTCTTTGGAGATCACCACCCCAGCGGCGTGCATGCCAAAGGTTTTGTTGGTGCCCTCAATGCGCAGGGCCATGTCGATCCATCGGCGGGTTTGGGGGTCGTTGTCGTACTTTTCTTTGAACTCCGGCGCGGGAGTATCGTCGGAGATCATCACCTTGAGTTTGGTGGGCTTGCCCCGTGCTACAGGGATTAGCTTCGCCATCCGATCTGACTCGGCGTAGGGGATGTCGATCACCCGCGCTACATCCTTGAGCACCGCCTTGGAGGTCATACGGTTGAAGGTGATAATCTGCGCTACCCGCTCCTCGCCGTAGCGGCGGGTGACGTACTTGATCACCTCGTCGCGGCGATCGATGCAGAAGTCGGTGTCAATATCCGGCATCGACTTGCGCTCGGGGTTCAAAAAACGCTCGAACAGCAGCCCGTGGTGGATCGGGTCGATGTTGGTGATTTCCATGGCGTAGGCCACTAGCGACCCCGCTGCCGAGCCGCGTCCTGGCCCGACGGGGATGTTGTTGTCGCGGGCAAAGCGGATGTAGTCCCACACCACTAGAAAGTAGGTGGGGAAGCCCATCTGGATCATCATCTCGATTTCGTATTCGAGGCGATCGCGGTATTCCTGCTCAATCTCCTCGTAGCTGGCCACTTTCATCCGTTTGACCAGCCCCTCCCGCGCCACATGACCCATGTAGGCCCCAGCATCCTCATTAAACTCAGCGGGAATGGGGAAGTCAGGAATGCGCGACTGACCGAGGATGCCGGTGTACTCTTCGATCTTGTCAGCAACTTCAAGGGTGTTGGCGATCGATTCCTCAATCACCTCCGGCTCAATGTGATCGCGGAACAGCTGCCGCATCTCATCGGCAGACTTTAGGTATTCTGTGCCGCTGTAGCGCAGGCGCTTATCCTCGGTCAGCAGCTTGCCGGTCTGAATGCAAAGCAGCGCGTCGTGGGCCTCCACATCGTTGCAGGAGATGTAGTGGGAGTCGTTGGTGCAGATGACTTTTATGTCCATCTCGCGGGCGATCTTCAGCAGCTCCACATTCACCACCCGGTCCTCAGGAGAGCCGTGGTCTTGAATTTCGAGGTAGTAGTCTTCGCCGAACAGGTCTTTGTACCACTGGGCCACCTTGCGGGCCACATCGGGCCGCTTCTGCAAAATCGCCTGGGGTACTTCGCCACCAAGGCAGGCGCTAGTGACGATCAACCCTTCGTGATACTGCTCTAGCAGGTCTTTGTTAATGCAGGGGCGCGAAAAAATGCCCTTGCCCTGTACTCCCTGTAGGTGAGAGATAGTGGTGAGCTTGACCAGGTTTTTGTAGCCTTGGGTATTTTTGGCTAACACCACCTGGTGGTAGCGGGGGCGGCGCTGCTGCTGCGAAATGTCGCCGTTGATTAGGTACATCTCGTTGCCGATGATCGGCTTGATGCCCACCCCTTTACAGACCTTAATCAGCTCGATCGCGCCATACATCACCCCGTGGTCGGTGAGAGCGATCGCCGGCATATCCAATTCCTTAGCCCGCGCTACTAGCTGGGGCAGCTGGCTGGCCCCGTCAAGTAGGCTGTAGGCACTGTGGATGTGGAGACCAACAAAGGACATAGCGCCGCGGTATAATAGTACATCTTACTGCATCAGCGGGTTAGGAGTCAGGTTTTCCTCAACCCGAAGGCCCCCAAGCTGCTCCTAAGGTTAGCGGATTATAGAACTACATCTAGCGAATCTCAAGAAATATAGAAATTTAAACCGCCATATATGGCGTGCCCTAGATCTTGCCCTCGCGGCCAAGGTCCCAGGTCAGGCGGCAGCAGCTTGATCGCTCTAGTGGCGTCTGGCGTCGCTAGGGATGCCTGAGGAAAGCCGGCTAAATCAGGTCTAAACCGTAAGCAACCGTACCCAGTTCAAGCTCACTTCAGAAACCGGCTCGCGATCGCTGCTTTTGCCACTTGAACGAATAAAGCTGGCGATAAACGCTCAACTCCATGGCCAGGCAGATAGACTTAAGCCTGAAAACTATTTGAGTCGAGGGACTAACTTGATCGGCTTACAGATTGATCTGGCTTGGCTGGCACAGCGCTTCAATGGGTAATGTCAAGCTGATACTGGCGCTTTTACAGGGCTTAGTTCGTTTAGCACAGCGGCAGCTCTTAAAACTTTTCAAACGGCCCTGGGTGCGATGGTATATGCGTTTGGGCCATGGCACCAAAGGCGCGTTCTATGGCCTGATCGGTCTATTCGCCCTCAACGATATTATTCACGACCAGCCTATCGTGGCGGGTAGTGAGGCGGTGCTCGCCGACCTGGAGCGTTGGCCCTTGGGTAGTGGGATACTTGGACTGCTAGCGTTTGGCCTGCTTGGTTATGTTCTGTGGCGCTCAATACAGGCCAGTATTGACCCGGGTCAGACAGAAGCGTTGAACATTCGCCAGGTGCTCCAGCGCTGCGGCTATGTTGTCAGTGGTCTAACCTACCTAGGCCTTGCTCGGAGCGCGGCTAAACTGTCCCTTAACTTGGTTGTCGATTTTGACGACACGATAGAAGGTCTGGCCTCCGTTCTATTTGAGCGAGAGGTAGGCCCCTGGATGCTTTTGGGCGCTGGTTTTGGCGTTATGGCAGTGGGTTGCCTCTATATTTACGGGGCCGCCTCCGGTGGCTACATCAACGATTTTCATCGCGACCTCTCTCGCCCTATTAGGCGATGGGTAATAGTCATCGGCAAAGTTGGCATTACGGCTCGCGGAGTTGGCTTCGTTTTAATTGGGGCATACCTGATCAAAGCCGCCTATCTGGTTGACGATAAATCTGCCGGTGGGCTGGGCAATGTGTTTGACGAGCTAGATGAAGAATTTTTGGGCGAATACTGGCTGGGCGCGATCGCATTTGGCTTTTTGGCCTACGCCGTCTATATGATTGTTGCAGCCTGCTATCGCCAGTTTCCAACGCTCAACCCGCCAGCCGCAGCCAAAAACGATTAATCTCTGCGAATTGCAAATACCAGCAATGAGCCATTTTGGAAAAACTAAAGTCGTCAGCTTGTAGGGTCGCTATACCAGTAGGTTTGAGATGAGCAATTAGCTATGCTACAGCGACACAGATGGGATAAACGCTATTGGCTAGCGCTCCTGCCACTAATGGTCACGGGCCTGCTAATGCATATTAGCTTTTGGTTTACACCCGCCAACGATTTGATGGGTGAAGACATTTACTACATCTGGCTAGAAGGCAAAAGAATTATTGCTGGAGAAAACCCCTACACCAGAGTTTTGGCTAGCGACATGAGGGACAACGATAAGTACGCCACCTACTTTCCTTTGGCCTATCTCCTCTCTGCCCTGGTTCAAAAAATTGGGTTTTCAGAATTTTTAGACTGGCTCTATTTATGGCGACCGCTTTCGTTTTCGTTTCACATGGGCATAGTCGCCTTGGCATTGAGATATTTCTGTGCGCGAGGCCTGTGGCTGCTCGGTTTTACCGCCTCCGCTATTCTCCTGTTGGGTCGATGGAGCGTCTATGTTACAAGGGTTCACCATCTTGAATTCGCAGCCGTCTTTTTTTTGATGCTTTCTTTAGTGCTCTTGACAGAGAAACCCAGGCTGTCATTGCTGGCCTTTAGCATTTCCCTAGGGATCAAACAGATTGCGATCTTCCTGCTGCCACTTTATTTGGTCCACCTCTGGGTCAACGGCACTAAAGATAGACGAATTCAAACAGTAGGTTGGAGCTTTCTGATCATCCTAAGTGTTCCAGTTTTAACCTCGCTACCGTTTTTATTCTGGAATACGGAAGGTTTTTTTAAGTCCATTCTCTTTTCGGCTACTCGTGCCGGCAGCTTGCATGTTGAAGGTGCGCCTTCCCTTGACGTGATTTTCTCTCAAAACATGCCTTGGTTGGTAGGTCTAAAGGCTAAGCTGCTGATGCTATTGCTGATGGGGCTGGTTTATCTGAGCTTCTGGAAAGAAAGAATCACTATCTTGGCTTCCTCCGCTGTGGTAATGATGGTGTTTCTTTACTTCAACTCAGTGCTATTTCTACAGTATTTTTTGTGGCCTTTGAGTTTAACGCTGTTAGCGCTGGTTGAACTAGTACCGCCTTTGCCATCGCAAAATTTGGCGAGAGTTGATTGCAACGACCTTTAGGAAAACAAACTTTAAAGAAAAAAGTCTGATTGGCGTATCCCAAAACGTCAGGATTTGACCATGCCAAACATTTTTTCGCTCTTCTATTTTCGCTCTGTTGCTATAGCTTATTCTGCTTCTGAAACTACTCCAGAGTTGTAGGTGGCCCAAGTTTGGCGCAGCCAGGGATGAATCTCGCGCGGGTAGAGCAGCCAGGTGCGCTCATAGGACTGGCTAAGGGCCTGCACCAGAGGCGAGATATCTTTGATGTCGGTAAAGGCGTTGTCGCTGTGCAGGCAAATGCCTTCGTTATAGGTGGTATAACCTCGGCTCCAAGTGCGGCGCAGACCGCTGTAGTTTTCGCCGCTGTAACCCTGCTGCTCTAAATGGGTGCGAACTGCGTGGAGAAAGTCATTCTGCTGGTCCGCTGAGAGCCGGGTGATTTCCAAGGTCTTGAGTAGATCGCGATCGAGGTAGCGGCGGCACAGGTCAGCTAGCAACGGGTCAGGGCTGTGCCGCCATCGCTGGAGGTGGTAGGTGAACACAATATCGTCACCGGCCAGATAGGTATCTAGGGAGAGTGGGCGATCGGGGGTGAGCAGCCAAGCGGTCACCGTAGGATCAGCCTCTAGCTTGCCAACGAGTAAATCGGCTCTGGCCCGCTCAAAGGCCCGCTCTAGCAGCCAGGTAACGGAAATATTTTTGGGGTGGTTGTACACCTGCACATACATAAAGTGGCGCACCACCAGGTAGTGCTCGATCGCAGACAATCCCTTATGAGCCACCACCAGCCGACCGCTCTGGGGCTCAAACCGCAGGGCCATCAAAATGCGATCGAGATCGAGCTGGCCATAGCTAGCCCCAGTGAAGTAGCTATCGCGCAGCAGGTAGTCGAGGCGATCGCAGTCCAGCTGACTCGACACCAGCTGCCACACCAGCGCGACGGGGTGCTCGTGGGTGTAGACCTGGTCCACGGCTGCCGCCAGCCCCTCGGCCCGCGCCTCTAGGGCATCGTGAATCTCCGGCAGTTCGCGAATCATGCGGCGGGTCCAGTGCTCGTGCTGAAGGCCAAACACCTCTTCGGCGGTGTGGCTAAAGGGGCCGTGACCAATGTCGTGGAGCAGGGCCGCCACCAGCACCGTAGCCCGGTAGGGGGCTAGCTCAGGGTAGCGGCGCTGGATCTGGTCAAAGGCGCGCCGGGCGATCGCCATCACCCCCAACGAATGGGTAAAGCGCGAGCTTTCGGCCCCGTGAAAGGTGAGGCTGGCCGGGCCGAGCTGACGAATCCGCCGCAGTCGCTGAAACGCTGGGGTATCGATGAGCTGAGTCAGCAGCGCCTCGTCGGGGTCGCTGGCGTGGAGAGTAATCGCGCCGTGGAGCGGGTCGTGATACGAGCGACTGGCCTTGGGCGGCCCTGCCTGGGACAAAGATTCAGGATGCATTGGCTAGGACCGTGGCTTGACTCAGCATCTCTAGCGCCGCCTGGTATTGGGGGTCGTCATCGGTGGCCACGGTGTCACGGCTGAGGGGCACGCTGGCGACGATGCGATCGGGACGAATTCCCAGTTTATTGATGTCGTGGTGGGCCGGGGTTTCGTATTTGGCCACGGTGACCGCCAGCCCTGCCCCGTCCGACAGGTCAAACAGCGACTGAATTAGCCCCTTGCCAAAGGTGGTGCTGCCCACCAGGGTAGCCCGGCCGTTGTCCTGCAACGCCCCGGCCAAAATTTCGCTGGCGCTGGCGGTGCCCTCGTTGACTAGCACTACCAGGGGCGCATCGGTAATTGCCTGACCAAACGCCTCAAAGCTATCTAGAATGCCCTGACGGTTAACCGTGTAGACAATCGTGCCCTGGGGCAGCCACAGCCGCGCAATCTCAATGCCAGACTGCAATAGCCCACCGGGGTTATTGCGCAAATCGAGTAGGTAGCCCTCTGCCCCCTGGTCAGCCAGCGTGCGAATTGCGGCGGTCACCTTCTCAGACGCATTGCCGTTGAACTGACTCAGCCGCAGGTAGCCTACTCGCTGCCCCGCAGGCGTTGTCTTGAGCGCTGCTACCACGGGGTTGAGGGTGATCACGTCGCGGGTCAGAGAAACCTGGCGAGCCGTGGTTTCATCGGGGCCACGCAGTTGTAGGGTAACGGTGGTGCCGCGCTGGCCCCGCATCCGGGCAGCGGCCTCATCTAGGGTTAATTCTGTCGTAGCCACACCATCGATTTCTAGCACCACATCCTGGGGTTGAATGCCTGCCTGCTCTGCCGGGGATCCTTCGATGGGGGCAATCACCCGCAGCCAGCCAGGTTGCTCATCCTTAGAAATTTGCAGCCCTACTCCGGTCAGCGCGCCAGCGGTGCTGGTTTGCAAACTGCGGTACTGCTCGGGAGGCAGCAGCCGGGTGTAGGGGTCTTCTAACCCTGCCAGCATGTCCTGAATGGCTTGGTAGGTATCGTCTCGACTGGCCAGGGCGCGATCGAGGGCTCGCTGGCGAGTAAACCACCAGTTTTGATGGTTGAAGGTGTCGTCTACGTAAGCCCGATTCACAATGCGCCACACCTCTGCTACCAGATTTTGCTCCTCAGTGAGGGCAAAGGCAGGGCCTGCTGATACCCCACCGACCACTAGCCCCATTAGGCAAAGGCTAAGAATAGAAAGACGCAACAGGGGTTTAATCATAAACGCAGGGCAGAGGCAGGCAGTAGATTGAAGGTAAACGAAATATGGCGTTGACCAGCGTTTCTAGCTCATAGAAAGCCTGGGTTAAGGATCAACGATATCCCTAGCCATTCGGTCAGCGCTTCACATTAGTTTATTCTGATCATTTTTTTACTGATTGCGCCCAACCGGCAGAAATAGCGCTTCTTTGCCAGGTTCACTAGGCCTGATGGTGAGACAGTATCTAGCTATCTCCGCGACCCTTGCGCAGTAATGTAACAGAATATTTCAAAATTACGGCAGGGGTCTAATTTATCTCCCTGAGCTAGCGTGGGCCTGGGGTGAGCCTTTTGCCCTAGTTGCCCGTTCTGGGGATGGCAGGAAGCGCCCCAGGCCTTAGAATTTAGGGTAGAGAGTTTAACGTTGCCATTACGGCTATGTTACATTTTTCATTGACGGCAATTATTGAATATATAGAGTTACCCGCTTCATGTTTACTAAGCAAGTTACCGACTCTAAGGCCTTCCAATGGTTTAACGAGCGGCTAGAGATTCAGGCCCTGGCCGATGACGTCTCTAGCAAGTATGTGCCGCCCCACGTCAATATTTTCTATTGCCTGGGTGGCATAACCCTGACCTGCTTCCTGATCCAGTTTGCCACTGGGTTTGCGATGACCTTCTACTACAAACCCACGGTCACTGAAGCATTCAGTTCTGTGCAGTATCTGATGACCGACGTCAACTTCGGCTGGCTGATCCGGTCTATCCACCGCTGGTCCGCCAGCATGATGGTGCTGATGATGCTTCTCCACGTGTTTCGGGTGTATCTCACTGGCGGCTTCAAGAAGCCCCGCGAGCTGACCTGGGTAACCGGCGTGGTGCTGGCCGTCATCACGGTGACCTTTGGCGTTACTGGCTACTCCCTTCCCTGGGATCAGGTAGGTTACTGGGCGGTGAAGATTGTGTCTGGGGTGCCCGGTGCCATTCCTGTGGTGGGCTCTACTGTGGTTGAGCTGATGCGCGGCGGTGAGGCCGTTGGGCAATCGACGCTGACCCGCTTTTACAGCCTGCACACCTTTGTTCTGCCTTGGGCGATCGCGGTGTTCATGCTGCTGCACTTCCTGATGATTCGCAAGCAGGGTATCTCTGGCCCTCTCTAGGGTTCCAGAGCCGATGGGAGCCGTTGCTAAGGCAGGCTCCTGAGTGCGCAAGTGTTTGAGGGCATGACGTTTAGTTTCGGCTGTACCGATTGCCCTGGATGAATGGTTTAGACTTTGGGCCTGGCCCAACTGGCTGTAACAGGAGAAGTTTTTTCAATGGCGACCATTAAAAAGCCGGATCTGAGCGATCCTAAGTTAAGAGACTTGCTCAAGCAGGGCATGGGCCACAACTACTACGGCGAACCCGCCTGGCCCAACGACCTGCTCTACATTTTCCCCGTGGTGATTTTGGGCACCATTGCCTGCTGTGTTGGGCTGGCTGTGCTAGACCCTGCACTGGTGGGTGAGCCCGCTGACCCCTTTGCCACCCCCCTAGAAATTTTGCCGGAGTGGTACCTGTACCCCACCTTCCAGATTCTGCGGATTGTGCCGAGCAAGCTGCTGGGTATTGGCGCGATGACGGCTATTCCTTTGGGGCTGATGCTGGTTCCCTTTATCGAGAACGTCAATAAGTTCCAAAACCCCTTCCGCCGTCCTCTGGCCACCACGCTGTTTCTGCTGGGAACTGCGGCAACCCTATGGTTGGGCATTGGGGCGACTTTCCCCATTCAGGAATCGCTGACCCTGGGCCTGTTCTAGGCGGCTAACTCTAGCCAACATGCAAGACCTGCGTAGAACTGTATCGTTTTACGCAGGTCTTTTTGCTGGAGGTGTACTCTTTCGCTAAGCTACGTTTAGGGAACTCTGGTAGGCGTTGATACAGGAGTGGCTATGGCACGGGTGAGCACCAGAAAAGAGCATTTGCAGGTGGCTAGCAAGCTGGATGTAGTCGCCCAGGTGCAGCGCTGGTTTCACGATACCTGTCGATCGCTAGAGGGAGAGTCAGCTTGGGTGAGCAACCACTGCGATCGCCTGGCCCTGGCCCTCACTGAAGGCTTTACTAACGCGGTGCGCCACGCCCACGCCCACCTGCCCGCCGACACTGACATTGACATCGACCTCTCCCTAGCCGCCGACTGCGTTGAAATTCGCATTTGGGATCACGGCGACCCCTTTAACCCAGAGCTACTGCCCGAACCCCAGCCCGGCGAACTACTGGAGAGCGGCTACGGCTGGTTTTTGCTGCGCCGCCTGGCCGACAAGGTCACCTACCATCGCTCTAAGGATGGGCGCAACTGCCTTTCCATCGTCAAGTACGGCACTTTTCCTACCTATTAGGCCGCATTGGAAGTTGTTTGCCGCTGCCAAGGGCAGCGTTTTGGGTAGCCTAGGGAGACTTGGCTGTTGTTGTGCTGTCAGCTATGGGTTCTTCCGCCACTAATCAGCCCATTGTTCAGAGGGGCACTGAAGACAGGTTTACCGGAATCTCAACGGTTTCTCACTCAGAGAAACAGGGATCGCTGGTCTTTGTCTTCCTCGAAATTTTTTCCTGGGAGGGGGGCATTCAGTCCTACGTCAAGGATGTGTTGGCGGCTTACCTAGAGCAGTCTCATCCTGCTCCCGCCGATGTTTTTTTGCTGCGGGATGGGCCAGACTGTCTAAATCCCTACGATCGCTCCCCTCTGCGATTTCACTATTTGGCGTCGGCGTCGCCAGCGGTAGGGCGAGCCAGGCTGCTTGCGGCACTGCTAAAGCATTTGATGCTCCAGCGACCGAGCCAGGTAGTCTGTGGCCACGTGCTGCTGCTGCCGCTGGTCTCGACCCTCTGCCGCTGGCTTAGGCTTCCCTGCACGGTGATGATCTACGGCAAGGAGGTGTGGGAGCCGCTGCCCGAGCGCGAGCAGAAGGCACTACGCCAAGCCAACTGGATTTGGGCGATCAGCCGCTACAGCCGCGATCGCGCCTGCACTGCCAATGGTCTAGACCCGGACAAGGTGTTCATGGTTCCCTGCGCGGTAGATGGCGATCGCTTTAGCCCTGGCCTCGCTGACCCGGCTTTGGTGGAGGCCTATGGCCTGACCAACTGTCGGGTGCTGATGACCGTCGCCCGCCTGTGGTCCGGGGATATCTACAAGGGCGTGGATGTCACGATTCGGGCGCTGCCCGCCATCGCCGCCGCTGAGCCTACGGTGAAATATCTGGTGATTGGCCGAGGTGATGACCAGCCGCGGCTGGCGGCTTTGGCTGAGGAGTTGGGAGTGAGCGATCGCGTCGTGTTTGCCGGGTTTGTGCCCACCGAGGCCCTGGTCGCCCACTACCGCCTAGCCGACGCCTACGTCATGCCCTCCCAGGAGGGCTTTGGCATTGTCTACCTAGAGGCGATGGCCTGCGGTTTGCCGGTGCTCTCTGGCGACCAGGATGGCTCAGCTGACCCCTTGCAAGACGGGCGGCTCGGCTGGCGAGTGCCCCACCGCAACCCCGACGCAGTAGCCGCCGCCTGTATCGAGATGCTGGCTGGTTACGACCCGCGCTGTCAGGGAGCGTGGCTGCGGCAGGAGGCACTGGCGGCCTTTGGCACCTCGGCTCTAGCCGGTCATTTGGAGCGCGCGATCGCCCGCTCTTTAGTAGCGGAGTAGCCCCAGCGCTAGAATACAGAGTTAAGGCTAGGGTCTGGTCAATCCGGTTTAAGCCCCTGCCTGTGCCGTGCGGAGAATGCCCCTGTGAACCCAAATAGCTCTAAACAAGTTCAAGTTAACTTTTCGGGCCTGGGCTGCTGGCTCACCCTGATTGGGGTGGTCTGGCTGCTGGGGGCCGTCGGTCTGGGCTGGCTGGTGAAGTCGCTAGCGGTGCTGGTGGTGCTGTTACTGGTGGCCCCGGTGCTGGGGTTTATTGGGCTGCGATTTTGGCTGCGGCGCAACCTGGTGCAGGCTGCCTGTCCGGTGTGCTCCACCAACCTAACGGGAATCAAGGGGGCCGAAACTCGCTGCCTCAACTGTGGTACCCCGCTGCACGCCGAGATTGACGGGTTCTCGCGAGTGGCAGAAGAGGGCACCATTGATATTACGGCGGTGGATGTCACCGTTGAGGCCAAACCCATTTTGCCCGAGGGAGATTAGTACTTGACTAGGGCGAGTGGTGACAGGCTTTAACCACTTGGGGTTTGGGTTTAAGGCAAGCCATGCACCTAAGACCTTGCACCCTGAACCTTACTCCCCACCAACTCATCACCTCGTTTTGGCAGACTCCTAGCCCGGCTACGGTTAACCGCTATGTCGAAGTGAGTCTGTGTTGTTAGGATAGATACCATAACGCTATAACCCTGGACCCCATCCCTATGCCCGCCGCCATTCAAGTCGAAAAAACCAAGCTCAAGCAGCCGCCTTTGGAAATTCATACCATGGGCGATCGCGTGCTGCGCCAGCCCGCCAAGCGGGTGGCCAAGGTCGATGATGAAATTCGCGCCCTGGTGAAGGAAATGCTGCAAACCATGTACAGCGCCGACGGCATTGGTCTGGCAGCTCCCCAGGTGGCGGTCAACAAGCAGCTGCTGGTCGTTGATATCGATCCTGAGAACGCTGCGAACCAGCCCTTGGTGCTGATCAATCCCCAAATCGTCAAAGTTTCTAAGGACATTGCCACTGGGCAGGAGGGCTGCCTTAGCATTCCCGGCGTTTACCTTGACGTAGTTCGCCCTGCGGCGCTAGAAGTTGCCTACAAAGACGAGAATGGTCGCCCCAAAAAGCTCCAGGCCAACGAGCTGCTGGCCCGCTGCATTCTCCACGAGATGGATCACCTTGCCGGGGTGCTGTTTGTTGATCGGGTAGAAAACGCCTTGGCCCTCAACCAAGAGCTGAAAAAGAACGGCTTTTACGCCAAAGATGTGCAGCCGATCACAGCCCGCTAATCGCTTTAGGGCCGTGGTATGCTGCCTCGTTAGGGCCAGGCAATTGGCCCCCTTAGCCGTTTAGGAGAAACCCTGTGACCCCCAAGAGTGGCCTGTTGTTGGCTGGTTCCTGCGTTGCGGCAATCGCCGCAGTGGGCTCGATCTTTGAACTATCCTCCGGTAGCCCCGACTGGGGCACGGTGCCGACCACCGTCATCCTTGGTCTCTGCGTGCCGTTGGTGGGCGTCTTGTTTTACGCGGCCGTCAAAGACGCCAAGGCCAACCAAGAGTAAGTCCATGGTTCTAGCCGCCTGCCTTAGAAGTCCTGGCAATTTTTGGCATCCTTCCTCTCTAAGCAGCGTCTACTATAGAAACCATTCATAGAGGACGGAGCCATGGAGCCGAACCAAGATACTCCTTTGCTGAGCCGGCGATCGCTGTTGGCCGCCACTGCTGCTGGCTCACTGGCCGTGCTGCTGAGTCGCCCGGCCCAGGCCTACGAGGTGGTGCTCAACCCCACGGCTCCAGAGCTGGGCGACACCATCTCCGTCATTGTCACTCCCAGAGATCCGGCTGCTACGACACCCCCTAAGGTGACGGTCAACGATAGCCTTGAGTACCCTACCTTTCCCATCAGCGGCAATCGGTTTCGGGCGCTAGTGCCCACCAGCCCGCTGAATCCTCCTGGTCGCATGGTGATTCGGGTGATCGGCACAGAAGAGACCCGCAACCTGGCAGTGGGGCTCAAAAATCGCAACTTCCCCACCCAGCGCATTACCCTGTCGCCTAGCCAGAGCGACCTGGGCACTCAGCACGAGTTCGACCGAGTTGCGGCATTTAAGAATATCGTCAGCCCCGAGCGCTACTGGAATGGGCCGTTAGTGCGACCCAACGAGGGCCGCACTAGCACCCAGTACGGCGTGCGCCGCTACTACAATGGCGTCTTTGCCCAAGACTACTACCACCGGGGCCTTGACTACGCCTCTCCCACTGGCTCGCCTGTGGTGGCTCCCGCTGCCGGACGGATTGCCCTAGTGGGACGGTTAGCGGACGGATTTGAGCTGCACGGCAACACCGTGGGCATCGACCACGGTCAGGGGGTGCTGAGCATCATGATTCACCTTAGCCGTATCGATGTTAGCGAAGGGGCCATGGTGCAGCCAGGGCAGGTTGTTGGAGCTGTGGGCAACACTGGCGCAGCTACCGGACCACACCTGCACTGGGGGCTGTATGTCCACGGGGTGTGTGTAGACCCAACTCCGTGGCGCGATCGTGGGTTTGAGTAGATCAGATGGGTGGATGGGTAAGGGGTGATAGTGTGTGCACTGCTCAACATCTGAAACAGCATTTTCAAACGATCGCCCCATGAACAATTCCAGTAGCAGCTACGAAATCTTGGCTCAAACCCAGCGGCAGCGGGTGAGCGATGGAGAAACGGTGCCTTTGATGAGGGGCTGTGAGGGATCGGCTCAAACTTTGGTGCTGGTGTGGCCTCAGCTAGGCGACTTCGATAGCTTAGAGTATGCCTGGTGGCTGCAGCGAGAGACCGATACCCTGCGCCAGCGGGGTATCGCCGTGCGGGCTGTGAGCATCGGCGATCGCGCCTCCGGCCAAAAATTCTGTGACTATACCGGCTTTCCTGCTGCATCTCTGTTTGTCGATCAAATTGCTGCCCTGCACCGCGAGCTGGGCCTATATCAGGGGCTTACCCTCAACCTGCCGGGCTTGCAGCCTGGACCAGCCGCCTGGCTGAATTTGATGCTGATGTGTGCGGGTATTGCCAGCCCAGGGACGCTGAGGGAAGTGCTGCGGGGCTATACGGGCGATCGCCGCGCCCCTCAGCTCATCGGTGACGACGAAGTGGTCAAAGCCGGACCACTGCCGCCGCTGACCGGCAAAGCTTTCGCTATTGTTGGAGGCAGCGGCTTTCAGCGACCCATAGAACTGGCCACTCTGCGCCTGCGCAACATGACTGAGGTACTGAGTAACTGGAGCACCTACGTGCCCAACGCTGCCTACCTCACCCAGCGAGGTGGCACCTTTTTGTTTGATGGACAGGGAAATTTGCTGTACGAACACCGCGATCGCGGCGTTCTCGGCTTTGCCGCTACCATGGCCAACCCCCTCGCCTTTTTGGACGACCTAGCTCCCGTGGTGAATATTTCCTAGCGATCGCCCAATACCGACACCAGCCGCCATCCTGATAACCTTGAGGTTTGACATGGGTTGGTTGCCGTGGTTGAGCCTTTAGAGCAGCTGCTAGAAGAGATTGTCCTCCTCACCACGTTTTGTTTAGAGGCAATTTCGGTGCTGTGCGTCGTGGTCGGGCTGTTTAAAACGGCCCTTCTAGCCGCCCGTCTGATCCAGCGGCACCGGGGCGACGAGTTTCCTTTCAATCAGGTGCGGCTGAGGTTTGGGCTATGGCTAGCCCTCGCCCTAGAGTTTCAGCTAGGGGCCGACATCCTCTCTACCACCGTGGCTCCCACCACCCAAGACCTGATCAAACTGGCCCTGATTGCCGTCATCCGCACCTTCTTGAACTACTTTTTAGGCCGAGAAATGGCTACCGAAATGGCCTTGGTGAAGGAGCAGCGGCAGTTGGACAAGGACGTGACGGAGTAGGGAGTAGGGGGTGAGGGAAATAGGGAGAGTGGAGTGAGGGGATTTTGAGTTTTGAGGCTACACCCTAAGCCAAAAATTCAAAATTCAAAACTAAACGTTTCTCCTCCGGAGATGCTACACGAACAAAATTCCCTCCCCCATCACTCCCCTACTCTCTTACTCCCTCACTCCCCTACCCCCCATCTCTTCGTCCTCCTCCCCCCAGTTCGACTCCGATCGCGGTGGCAAGTTTTGCAGCAGCACCTTGTCCACTCGGCGACCGTCCATATCGACAACCTCAAACCGCAGCCCTTCCCATTCAAAAAAGTCACCGGCATTGGGAATGCGACCCATGTGCCGAATGACAAAGCCCGCCAGGGTGTGGTAATTGTCTTCGTCTTCGCTCAGTTCTTCGCGGTTGAGCAGGTCTTTTAGGTCATCTACTGGCAGTAGTCCGTCGAGCAGCCAGGAGCCGTCATCCCGCTGGGTCATCATCGGGTCTTCGGCATCTTCTAGAGAAGGTAGATCGCCCACGATCGCCTCTACCACGTCGTTAAGGGTGACTAGCCCCTCGACGCCGCCGTACTCGTCGAGCACCATGGCAAAGTGGGTACCCGAGGCTTTAAACAGCTCTAGCACCTTGAGCACATAGGTGCTCTCAGCCACAAACAGAGGCGGTTGTACCAGGCTAAGCAACGTCGTTGGCTCGGCGTTTTGACTGCGGTAGTTGGGCAGCAGGGCCTTAAGAGACACCACCCCCACGCAGTCGTCGATGCTGTTCTTGCACACCGGAAAGTGGGAGTGGGCACTCTGCATTACCAGCTCGCTGTGTTCGGTGAAGGAGGCGTCTACATCCAGCCACTCAATGTCGGTGCGGGGGGTCATGATCGAGCGAATCGGGCGATCGCCCAGTTGCAGCACCCGCCCCATCATTTCTTGTTCGGCTACCTCAAAGGTGCCAGCTTCGGTGCCCTGGTCGATCAGCAAGCGCAGTTCTTCTTCAGTGATAGCCGCGTCAGGGCGTTCCTTGAGCCCCATGAGGTTGACGAGAAAACTAGTTGACATACCCAGCAGCACCACAAAAGGAGTCGCTAGTCGAGACAGACTCTTCATGGGGCCAGCCACCTGGCAGGCAATGGCCTCGGGATAGCTGAGGGCAATGCGCTTCGGCACCAGTTCGCCCACCACCAGCGATAGATAAGTAATTAGCCCTACCACGATCGCCAAACCGAGCACATCGCTGTAGGGAGCGAGAACGGGCACCTGATTAAGGATCTGGCTTAGATTGGCGGCCACTGTGGCTCCCCCCAGGGCACCGCTGAGAATGCCAATCAGCGTAATGCCAATCTGTGCGGTCGATAGAAAATCGTTGGGGTTGTTGGCCAACCTGAGGGCCAGTCGTGCCTTGGCGTTACCTCGCCGAGCCTGGTGTTCTAGGCGAGCCTTGCGAGCCGACACTAGGGCGATTTCTGACCCTGAAAACACCCCATTGGCCACGATCAGCAGAAAAATGAACACACTTTTGAAGGCAATATCGGACATAGGGGGAGGTTAACGACGAAAAAGGAAGATAACAGTGAGCTAGCCTAAACCACAAAACCGTATGACATCTATAACAGGTTTACTACTCTGTATTGAACGGCATATCCGCCTGCTGTGGTAAAACGATTTAGTTGCTGGCTCCCTATCCTATTCCCTGAGCTGTTTTGCTGACTGTCAATCGTATACTGTCCCCCGATAGGGCCGCCCCTGTAGTAGCCACCCTGTCACTGACGGCGAGCGATCGCGCCAAATCGCGCCACCGCTTCGCCGCAGACGATGGCACCGCCGTCTATCTCAACCTGCCGCGCGGCACCGTACTGCGCGGGGGCGATTTGCTCGGAGGCAATGCTGAGACAGTCATTCGCATTGTGGCTAAGCCAGAGCCGGTGGTAGTCGTCAAGGCCCACTCCAGCTTTGACCTAATGCGGGCGGCCTACCATCTGGGCAACCGCCACATTTCGTTAGAGCTAGCCCCAGACAGCCTCAAGCTAGAGCCTGACCCCGTGCTCGAAGCCATGCTGCAACAGCTGGGTAACTTAGAACTCACCACCGCCACCCTGCCCTTTGAGCCTGAGGCTGGGGCCTATCGCACTGCTGCCCCTAGCCCCTACGGCCACAGCCATGACCACAACTAAGGCCCAAGCCCTGCTGCGGCTGTTACAGCTCACCAGCCCAGCCTTGCCGGTGGGGGCCTACAGCTATTCTGAAGGGCTAGAGACCCTGGTTGAGCAAGGGGTGATTGCGACTTCGAACGACATGCTGCACTGGCTTACCCAAGAGCTGACCTACGGCTTGGTCGTTCTTGACAGTGCCGCTGTGGGGTTAGTTCATAGTGCTGCCGCTCAAGCTGGTTTGAGGGCTCAACCGGGAGAGGCCACTACCGAGGCGATCGCCCAGCTCAACCACCAGCTCTCGGCCCTGCGCGACAGCGAAGAAACCCGCCAGCAGAGCTGGGATATGGGCCGCGCCCTGGTGCGTATGGGCACCCATCTACACCCCGATCTCAAACCCTGGTTTAGTGCAGCGGGCAGCCCCTGTAACTTTGCCGTGGCCTTTGCCCTAGTGGCGGCCCGGTGGGAGATTGATGCTCTGTCGGCGGTGCTGGGCTATCTGCACAGCTGGGCTGCCAATCTGGTGACCAGTGCGGTCAAGCTGATTCCCCTAGGGCAGACCGTCGGGCAGGAGATGCTGCTGGAGCTGTACCCATTGCTGGAGGAGACGTGCGATCGCGCGATCGCCACCCAGGCCCTAGACGAACTCTCTCTCAGCAGCTGGGGCACATCGCTGGCCACTATGCAGCACGAAGTTCTTTACACACGTCTGTTCCGAAGTTAGAAGTAGTTCCAGGGGCCGAGGCCAAGCTCAAGGTTTCACCTGCACCCCTGAACCTAAACCCTTATCCCCTAAACCTTGGCATCTGGCTCTACCCAGCGCCCATCGGCCTTAATCAGGTTGATCAGCTCCGCCACCCCCTGATCCTCCGGCACCTTCTTAATCTCGTCGCGGCCCCGGTACAGCGAAATGTAGCCAGGGGTTTTGCCCACGTAGCCGTAATCGGCATCGGCCATTTCACCCGGCCCATTGACGATGCAACCCATCACCGCGATATCCAGCCCGGTGAGGTGTTTGGTGGCCTCGCGCACCTCATGGAGCACGTCTTCGAGGTTGAATAGGGTGCGACCGCAGGAGGGGCAGGCCACATACTCCACCATGGTTTTGCGCAGTCCCAGCGCCTGCAAAATGCTGTAGCACACGGGAATTTCTTTTTCTGGCGCTTCGGTCAGCGAGACGCGAATGGTGTCGCCAATGCCCTGGGCTAGCAGGGTGCCGATGCCAGCGGTGGATTTGATCCGGCCATACTCGCCATCACCCGCTTCGGTCACACCCAGGTGCAGGGGGTAGTCCATGCCCAGCTCATCCATGCGGTGGCACATCAGCCGGTAGGCGGCTACCATCACCGGCACGCGCGAGGCCTTGAGCGAAATTACCAGGTTGCGGAAGTCGAGGGATTCGCAGATGCGAATAAACTCTAGGGCGCTCTCCACCATGCCCTCGGGGGTGTCGCCGTAGGTAAACAGCATGCGCTCGGCCAGCGACCCGTGGTTGACGCCAATGCGCATCGACTTACCCTGGTCGCGCAGAGAGACCACCAGGGGCTCAAGGGTTTCGCGAATTTTGGTGCCGATGTCTTCAAACTCGCTCTGGGAATAGCCGGTGCGGCCTGCCTGGGGCTTTTCAAACACGTAGAGGCCGGGGTTAATGCGTACCTTATCTACATGTTTGGCTACCTCTAGGGCAATCTTCATGCCGTTGTGGTGCACATCGGCCACTAGGGGCACAGGCTGGTACGTGTCTTCGAGAATCTTGCGAATGTCGGCGAGGGCCTTGGCGTGGGCCATGCTGGGCACGGTGACGCGCACAATTTCGCAGCCGATCTCATGCAAGCGGCGAATGGCGGCAGCAGAGCCCTTAATATCTAGGGTGTCTTCGTTGATCATCGACTGCACCACCACCGGGTTGCCGCCGCCGATGGTGATACTGCCCACGGGCACCGGGCGAGTTTTGCGGCGGTGAATGGTGGTGTCGAAGGGATCGAAGGCGTTAGATACAGAAGCTTGGGAAACGGGATTGGGAAGCGTTTGCATAGCCTGGGCTCAATGGTTGCCGGTGCTTAGATTTTGGGGAGCTTGGGCCGGTGCTGACCCTCACACATCCACCTCCCAGAGTGCCACAGAATGGCCGCTAGAGGATGCTAGAGCCGCAAATACTGGCCCCAAATTGAGCTAAATGTGCTGCTAGATGCATTGCCCTTAAAGCAATGGCTGCACCCCTTGATAGGTGTCGATATTAATCTGCTGAAGCCGTTCGTAGGCGCGATCGATGGTACGTTGCCCCCGCAAAAAGCCTGTGCTCGCCCCCGGACAGATGTGGGCTAGAGTATCGCTTGAAAAGCGGGTTTTTAGCGCCTCCACCTGCTGGAGCTGGCGGGGCCAGTGGAAGGTTTTGGAGAGGCGCAGCGGCTCTGGCTCACCCGTTCGGCTGGGCAGCAGGTGCCGTCCGGTAAATAGTAGGCCGCCATAGGCGCGGTAGTAGAGGCAGGCCGACCCCGGCGAGTGACCCGGCGTCCAAAAGGCTTCCATCTCGGAACTAAATGTAAAGCTGTGGTAAAACGTGGTGGTAGGGGTGTCTGGCAATAGGTAGGCCTCCTGCTCTTGCATCACCACCTCACAGCCCAGGGCTTTTTGAATAGCTGCGGCCCGACCCATGCCGCCCCGATGGGTAATGAACAGCCGTTGCACCCCACCCTGGGCCGCCAGCCAGGCGCGGTTGTCCTCATCCCAGGCCGGAGCATCAATGAGTAGATTGGCAGGCAGGCCCTCGGCAGTGTTGTTTACAATGAAGTAAGCCGTAGCTCCCTGGGTATCGCGGTTGGGAGCAAAGGCATAGACGGTGTCAAACACCGGGCGCGGAGCCTTGGGGCTGGGGGATGAAACCGGCGCTGAAGCTGCTGTCATGGAGACGGGTAAGGGGTGAGAAAAACCGTTGAAACGCCTATACTAGCTGAATCGCGCCCCCGTCGCCCGCGCTAATTTCGTTGGATCAGCCGCCTTAAAACGGTGATTCTGGCTTCGATCGTTGCACTCCACTGGCTACTCGATGGTGTTTTTCTGGCTTATAGTTCTTGGTCTGCTGACCTATGTGCTGCTTCAGCGCAGCGTTAGCCGCATCACCCGTACCCCCGTGTGGCTGCTGTGGGTGGTGATGATGCTGCCAGCGTTTATTCTCACCGCCTGGGTAATGGTCAACGGCAGCGAAAAACCCGCCCCCACCGGGCTGCTGCTGGGTCTGTTTATTGCCTGCCCGATTCTCTACTGGGCGCTGATTCAGAAAGGGCGCATTGACCCACCCAAAGCGGCTAACGCCGAGGGCGCGATCGCAGACGCCAAGTTACTGACACCACCGCCTAAGCCCGTCCCGCGCCCCATCGACAAAGACGAAGAGGCGATGCTGCAGGGCTGCTTCCCCTGGTCGGTGTACTATCTGCAAAACATTGAGTATCGCCCTCAAGCCATGATCTGCCGGGGCCAGCTGCGCTCTACGCCCACTGTGGCCTACGACACCGTGCGCGAGAATATTCGCCGCCACTTCGGCGATCGCTTCTTAGTCCTCTTTCAGGAAGGTCTTCAAGGCAAGCCGGTGTTTGCCCTGGTGCCCAACCCTCAGGTGGAGAAGGGCGATCGCAGCAACCAAACCCTAACCCGCCCAGGGCTGGCCCTGGGCCTCCTGCTGGTCACCTTGTTTACTACTACCGCCGTAGGCACCTACCTGGCGGGTGTTACTGAAGAACAGCTCCAAGCCACGCCCGCGCTCATTCTGCAGGGCTTGCCCTATGCTTTGGGGCTGTTGGTCATTCTTGGCTGCCACGAGATGGGTCACTACCTGGCCGCTCGCCGCTACAAAATGCGGGTCACGCTGCCCTACTTCATTCCGGTGCCGTTTTTCTTGGGCACCCTGGGGGCGTTCATTCAAATGAAGTCGCCGGTTCCTAACCGCCGTGCCCTGTTTGACGTGGGTATTGCCGGGCCTTTGTCGGGGCTGGTGGTCGCGGTGCCGCTGCTGCTGTGGGGGCTCAGCCAATCCACCATCGTGCCCATTCCCGAAAGTGGCGCTAGCCTGCTGAACTTTGAGGCCTTAGACCCCAAGGCGTCCCTGATGCTGACCCTGCTTTCTAAGCTGGTGCTGGGGTCAGCGGTGGCAGCCGATGAGGCGATTCACCTGCACCCGATCGCGATCGCTGGTTGCTTAGGTCTGGTGGTCACCGCCCTCAACCTCATGCCCGTGGGCCAGCTCGACGGTGGCCACATCGTCCACGCTATGTACGGCCAACGGATTGGCAGCATTGTGGGCCAGGTGGCTCGACTGCTGGTGTTTGGCCTCGCCCTGGTGCACCCTGAACTGATGATTTGGGCAATTCTGCTGTTCTTTATTCCGGCGGCAGATCAGCCCGCCCTCAACGATGTCAGCGAGCTAGACGACCGCCGCGACATGCTGGGACTGGTAGCCTTGACACTGCTGGTTATGATTGTGCTGCCAGCACCGGGCATTCTTACCCGGCTGCTGTATTAGCCCCAGGGCTGCCTGTTGTTCTGGTAACCGCCATGTCCCAAGACCTGACCCAGTGGATTACGGAGGTTCGCACCCTCCAGCGGCAGCTAGCCGACACCCAAAAAGAGCGCGACCAAGCCTATAACAGCGCCGCCAACTGGCGTCGTCTCTACGAAACCGAAGCTCGTCAGCGGCGCGAAGAGGCCGCAGAGTTTCAGAACCAGATCGACGCCCTTCAGCAGCGCCTCGACGCCGACCCCAGCACCGTGCTGGAGAAAGATTCAGATCTGTCTACCGTTAACTCGCTTCAGGAGCTGCAGCAGCGGCTTGATGGACTGGTGCAACAGTGCCAAGACCTCACCCAAAAACTGCAGGCTGAGCAAGCAGCCCACGCCCAAACTCGCCAAACCCTGACCGCTGCCCTGGGCGACACCTTCGATGCGCTGAAGTAGGGACGTTCCTACTGCGCCCCTACTCCCAGAAGTCGTGAGGGTTTGCCCCTAGCCGCCTGCCACAAAGATGTACCGCAGCAAGAAAATAGCAGCCAAAATCCACATACCGATGGTGGTCTGCGAGGTTTTGCCCTGGAAGGCTTTGATAATAGGATAGGCAATCAGCCCCATAGCTAGACCTTCAGCAATAGAGAAAGCCAAGGGCATCATAATGATGGTCAAAAAGGCCGCGATCGCATCGGCGGGTTCATCCCAATCGATGTTCTTAGCTGCAGATATCATCAGCACCCCCACAATAATCAGCGCCGGAGCGGTGGCAAAGGCCGGAATGCCCTGTAACAGAGGAATAAACAGCAACGACGCCAAAAACAGCACCGCGACCACCAGGGCCGTAAAGCCGCTACGGCCCCCCTCGGCAATGCCCGAGGCTGACTCAATGTATGTTGTCACCGTTGAGGTGCCCAGCACGGCCCCAGCAGTAGTGCCAACGGCGTCGGCCATAAACGCCTTTTCCACCCCAGGGAAATGGCCCTCGCTGTTGATGTAGCCAGCCTTAGAGCCCAACCCAGTCAGGGTGCCAATGGTGTCAAACAAATCCACAAACAGAAACACAAAGACAATGCTGACCATCTGCCAGAAGTTGATGCGGAACAGTTCCCCCAGCCCGACAAAGGCCTGACCAAACAGATCGATCGGGGCCGGAGGCACTGCCATCAACCCCGTCGGCCAAGGCGACACCCCCAAAACCCAAGCCAACACCGAAGTTCCCAAAATCCCCCACAGCAGCGCCCCCGTCACCCGCCGAGCGAATAGCGCTGCGGTGATGGCTAGACCGAGCAGGGCCATGGCCGTTTGGGGCGATCGCAGGTTGCCCAAAGCTGTCAGCGTGGCTTCCGATGGCACAATAATGCCCGCGCCTTTCAGAGCAATGTAGGCAATAAACAGACCGATTCCCGCCGTGGTGGCGTGCTTCACCGCATCGGGAATGGCCTCCACAATGTGGCTACGCAAGTTAGAAACGGTCATGAGGATGAAAATGACTCCCTCAATTAGTACCGCTGCCAGGGCCACCCGCCAGTCGATTCCCAGACCCAGCACCACCGTAAAGGCAAAGTAGGCGTTGATGCCCATCCCAGGAGCTAGGGCAAACGGCAGCTTGGCGTAAAGCGCCATGACCAAGGTGGCCAGCGCCGACGACAGGCCCGTGGCCATCACCAGTTCCCCAAACAAATCTCCCGACTCGTTGAGAAAGATCGCGTTCGACAAAATAGCTGGGTTCACAATCAAGATGTAGGCCATCGTGACGAAGGTGGTCAGCCCCGCCAGCGATTCAGTGCGAAAGTTGGTGCGATGGCCCGCAAAATCAAAAAACTCAGCAATTCTGTTTCCCGGCCCCGAATTTGGTGGCGCCTGGGGCAGTTGTTCAGTAGGCTGGCTCACGGTAGACCTCCTGATAGGTGGATAGGCAGTTGGCCATATAGACCCACAAGGCCCATAGACTCAGCCTTAGTCCACGACATCTAACCCCTGTGGATCTGCTATCAGAGCTACAATCTCTGCTTTTTTCATGCAGTTATCTTCCCTAGCTCAATTCCTAAAGTTAGACGCTGGAAGCTTTGATCGAGCCATGATCACTTTCGCCAGGGCCAGCGAGTGCCCATTTCTGTAGCCGCTGACCAACCTAGATACAGCACCAGTAGGGCAACGCCTAAAAGAAAAGGGCCAAGATTATCGGGCATAGCTAGGGTCTCTAGGGTAAACGAAGCTGCCCTTTAAACCCTAGACTATGGCGATCGCACTCACTGCCAGTTCAGTGCTCACCGATCGCAGAGAATGCCACACCGCTCTAAACACCTTAGGCACACAGAGGCGATCGTCCCACTTGTAGAAGTAGAAGCCTCAACCCTTCATCAGCACTGCTAGCCCGTGGGGGGCTTATTTTGGGCACCCTAGGCCGGTTACCTTTGGATTAGAAGCATGGACGCCTTCGACCTTTGGGCTATGGCCCCTAATTACTACGGTGAGTGGGACAGTATTGCAGTAGCTATGGTGCTTTCCCTGGGGCTAGGTTGGGTACTCGCTGGCTTCCCAGGCGTCCCCCGCACCTGGCTCAACGACGACTGGCGGCAGTAAATCACAACAGCCTTCAGTACTGTCTTAGGGATTCGCAGGTGATTAAGGCTACGACAGAGCCCTTTCTAAATTCTTAACCCAGCTGCAACTACGGTTGGCTTTCTCAGAAGCCCAGCGAGTGAGGGCATGTGAGACTGCGAGCGAGTCGGAACGGTAGCTAAGGCATCTCCATTCAATTATTTTCCCCAGCGCCTCCTTACTTGCTGGTGTTGGGAAAAATAATCACTGTTCTAACTCCAGGCTAACCACTGGAGCGATCGCTGCTCCAGATGACTCGTTTGCCCGGTATGGAGAGGAATGGCAACCAGCTACTACAACAATGAGCTAATTCTAGGCTCGGTGCAACGTCAGGTTTTTCGTTTGCGTTCTGCTCTAGCTGCTTTGAGTTCTCTGCTCTTTAATTCGGCTGCTTGAAACGTCAGGTTTTTTGTTTGCGTTCTGCTCTAGCTGCCTTGAGTTCTCTGCTCTTCAATTCGGCTGCTTGATAAGCATGCACGTAGTCTTTTCCTCCTAGCATCACGTCACCGTAATACTCGTAGGGCGGAGCACCGTAAATCGGCAGCGGAGGATCGTCTGGGTAATCTTCTCGGGCCTCTTCAACAGAGGCTTTCAATGCCTTGACGCTAAAGCTTTGGGCGGGAAAGTAGTAGATTTCTTGCCGAGCCCTATTTATATGCGGTAGCGTTGGGTCGATAATATCTTCACCCAATTCAATCCAGGCGTGTTCGATAGGCTCATACTGCCCGTTATTCAAAACCACAAACCCTTGGACGTAGGTTGCTCCAGTCAGTGTCAGCACAGCTCGATGGGTGTTTTCAAAGGGAGCGCCTGCTTTGCTTTTAATTTGTTCAAAAATTTCGAGGGAAAGGGGTTCATTCAGAGTTGGGGGCATTGGGCATGATTTTAGAGTCGCTACTGCAGATCGTAAGCATCTGCGCTGCGTATGTCTATTGCCGCTAGGCCGATGTTCAGGTCGTTTAGTGAGTGCTAGCGCCAAAAGGTTCAGCCGTAGCGGGTTGGGGTGCGATCGCACTTGGGATACTAGGTAAGCCTGCTCAAGCAATGCAGCCTTAGGTTTGTCGCTGGCTCGGTGTAGATAGAACCTCTATGGGCGACCAACACAGGGGACGCTATTTTACGCCTCTGACCCGGCGCAAGGGGTCCCCAAACTGCGTTAGACCGTTCTAGTGGTGCTTCGTCTTGGGATATGGTGAGGTTGTACCTCGACAAACTCTTATGGCTTCAATCCTTGCGGGTCTTTTGGCGATCGCGTTGTGGGCTTGCCCAACTTGGTCAGCTTTTGCGATCGCAGCGCCTACCCCTCATTCCCTCGGTGCCATTCCTGGCTTATCAGAAGCATTTGTGGGAGAGACGCCCGAACTAGGGATTCAAGGTGGCAAGCTGTTTCCTTGTCCGTCAACGCCAAACTGTGTCGTTAGCCAAGGTGCTGACAAAGACCACGCGATTGCGCCAATTGCCTACACAACCAGCCGGGAAAAAGCTCGTGAGCTACTAACTAAAGTGCTGGGTGTTGTGCCGCGTACTGAGATTGTGACCCAGCAGGAAAACTACATCCGAGCTAAGTCCACCAGCCGAATTATGGGGTTTGTAGACGATACTGAATTCTACTTGCCCGAGGATGAGCCAGTTATCCACGTTCGAGCAGCAGCCCGCTTAGGAGAATCTGATCTAGGCGTGAATAGACGGCGGTTAGAGCAGATTCGCTTTGCCTTGCAGGACTTAGGTATTTAGTTGGTCGTAGCCAGCGTTGGCAAAGCCGCCTGAAAGAGCATCGCATTTTAGTCTCTCTCGAGAATTCCTTATAGTTTTCTCAATAAAGCGTTTGAATGTTTTGTTTTTGAAGTTGGCTAAAACGTTATAGCCACTATAATAAACTTCAATTTTTGTGAATCCACTAGGAACTGTAGTGGCTAGTGAGATACCGCTAGATTTAGCCACGATGCCGTTTGGCTTTACACAAGCGTGGCCTAATGCCCGATAAGGTTTGAATTAACAGTAGCCTCAGTAGAATGACGTGATCTGTGCCTCAGGAGAACCTAATTCCTTCAATGCGGTGAACAAGCTGCTTTCTGCGGTGCTGGAAATAAACTCAGCATCGTGATTTTATCTACCATCAAGCCAGTGGAATAGCCATGTTACGCAAGTATGTCATTGATAGCCCTAAGCCTGGCAACAGCTAAAAGGCAGGTTGTACGATATTAGCAAGGCAGTGACGACTCAGCACTGAATGACTGTATACAGTGATTTCAAGGAGTAGTCGGCATGATTAAAACGCAAGGTCTAGCATCAGTCTTGGTTTTAGCTTCTATAGTGGCCGGTGGGTTAGGATGGCGCTGGCGACAGCAAGCGCAGCGGCTTCAGTCATTGAGAGCGCTGCCCACACCACCAGGTCATTGGCCCAGTGGCAATGCCTTAGAATTAATTGCTTTGGCTAAAAACGGTAGGTTTTCACAGAAATTTCTGGAATGGACCCAGCAATATGGCCCGTTGTTCGTAGTTTGGCTCTTTAATAATCCAATTTTGATAGTATCAAAACCCAAACTGATCGAGCAAATTCTTGTCCAGGGTCAGAGTGACGGCATCTTTGCCAGGAGTCCTAATTTTTACGGAGCCTACCAAGATGTCTTTGGAGTTCACATCGGCAATCAAAAGGGTCAAGAATGGAAGTGGCGACGGCAGGCAGCTGCCCCGTCATTCAAACCCAATCAATTTTCGCAAAAGCTAGACGTGATTGTTGATAGCTGTATGGGTGTGGTGGATGACATTCAGCATCTCGTTTCAAAGCAGGAGATTGTTTGTGTCGACTCACTCTTTGTCAACTTAACTATGGGAGTAATTGCCCATTTCCTTTTGGGGGTGTCGCTGGATGGTAAACCAAACTTCGAGGGAGAGCCCCCCTTTGAGCCGCAGAAATTATACAAAGCCTTAGCCGTGCTGGAAAAGCAGGTGTTGCTTCAGTCTGCGGGCAAAAGCAAATGGCTAAAGTATTTGCCGACTAAGGAAGGGCGCACATACAAAAATGCTCAACAATACATAGAAAATTTCCTTGCACCTCGCGTGGCTATGGCGCTACGGTTGGCTAGAGAGCCCAACGCTCAGTCTATAGCTGGGGTCAGTCAGCAGTTTCGAACCTCGATGCTGATTCAATTCGCAAAGAATCCCCAACACAATCTAGAAACTCTAGTTGCTGAAGCGAAAGCCTTCCTTTTTGCTGGTCACGATACCACGGCTCATACTTTATCATTTGCTGTCGGAGCCCTGGGGGTGACCCCTATGGTACGCCAGAAAGCCCAAGCTATTGTTGACGGAATTTGGCAGCAGGAAGGCTGCCTTAACACCTCGGCCATTAAGAAATTGACCTATGTTGAGGCAATTGTTAAGGAGACAATGCGGCTTTATCCCGTAGCCCCTGGCATTCCTTTAGTAGCCACTCAAGATACTGAAATTGGCGGCATACAGATTCCCCAAAAAACAGGTATAGAACCCTTTTTCCTAGGCGCGGGTAGAGACCCCGAAATGTATCCCCACCCGGATGAGTTTCGCCCAGAGCGCTGGCTTCAAGCAGATGAAGCAGAGGGCATGCTTGGGAAACAGCCCCTCCACCTTGGCTTTTCTTTAGGGCCACATTACTGTCTCGGGGCTCCCTTAGCGCTTTTGGAAGCTACGATCATGCTTGCGGCTTTGCTGCACTACTTTGACTGGGAGTTGGTTAATGGTTCTACATCGCTAGAACAGTTTGATCAGAACTTGACTATCTTTCCGCGCGATCGCATGCCAGTAAGGTTCCAAGTGCGCTCATCCACCTAGCCACAGGCAAAATCACTAATTAGCCAACAGGGCCAGCATAGTCAGTTCTCACACGATTGAGATACTTTAAAGCCCTATCGACGTTAGGAGAATGAATTAGTTTATGCTTCTAGGATTCTTTCGTTAGATAAGCTATAGCCATAAAGGTTGAGACGTTGCAAGGTTAAGCACCTCTTCTATAGCAGCCCGTAAACCCTAAGCATGGGGTAGAAGCTTGCGAATTCTGTTTTTCAACCAACCCCAGCACTTCTCAATTCGGTTGAGGGCAGGGAAATAGGTTGGCAGACAAAGGAGTCTGCCTCCTGCGGCCTCAATCAACTGAGCAATCCGTCCGCCGTGGTGAAACGTGGCATTATCAAGGATCACCCAGTCTCCTGGTCGTAACTCGGGTATTAAGCAGGTCTCCAGCTACGTTCAAAGACACTTCGGCTGCACATCCCGTCTACTATAAACGGCGAATCAGTTGATGCTCAGGGTACGCAGTAATCACGTTTACTCGCCCTTGCCTGCCCAAATTTGAGGTTATATAGCAATCTCTGGACAGATCCGGCAGGTCAACGAAGGCTTGGTCAATGACTTGCCAAAAGGGTTGGCCATCTATCCAAGGATTGCTATATTCCGTCTACTGCATATAGAGATGGCTCCACTGAAAGCATGCAAAAAGCGCCCCCCATGTGGGGAGCGCTCTTGTGCTAGTCAATCAGTGGGGTAGTCGTTGCAGACTAGCCGATGATTTCAGGCGCCTCAGCGGTAGCGAGGTCGAGGGGGAAGTTGTGAGCATTGCGCTCGTGCATCACTTCCATACCCAGGTTCGCCCGGTTGATGACATCCGCCCAGGTGCCAATCACACGACCCTGAGAATCCAGGATGGACTGGTTGAAGTTGAACCCGTTGAGGTTGAACGCCATGGTGCTGATGCCCAAGGAGGTGAACCAGATGCCAATCACAGGCCACGCACCCAAGAAGAAGTGCAGTGA